>NZ_CP045292.1:1276036-1595045 GCF_009363055.1 Flavobacterium haoranii
ATTTTATAATGCTAACAAATATAAAAATCGATAAACTAAATATTTTTTTGATGTCGTTATCAGCTTTGTTAGCTTTTTTTATTCCATTCGAATTATTTCTGTTAGTTTATGCTTTCTTGGGACCATTACATTATCTAACAGAAATTAATTGGTTACATCAAAAAAACTATTACACTACAAGCAAAAATGATTATTGGCTTTTAATAGCAATTCTATTATTCATTGGACTTATAGTTTTTAGTCCATTACGAAATTATGGTCGCAGTTTTCTACCTGTTTTTATAGCATTTGCATTCTTTTCAGCATTTGTAATGCAATTTTATGAAACTAAAAAAAGTAAATTTATAGGTTACATAATCAGTTTAATAATCAGTATTTTATTATTTGTTTTAGTCCAATAAAAAACTGAAATTGTGTTTTCTATTTTCTTACCAAGTTTAATTCACGTTTTTATTTTTACAGGATTATTCATCTTAATTGGTGCTCTAAAAACTAAAAGTTTATGGGCTAAAATTTCTCTTGTCGCTTTTATATTATGTGCAATTTCATTAATCTTCTTACCAGTTCATTCAGAATTCAATTTCATTACTAATTTAAAACTTCAAGAAAATTATCATTCATTTGAAAAGATCAATCAAACTTTAATTAACTTTTTTTCAGACAATTCAAATACTGTTTTTACCTCTACAATTGGTATCCAAATTATGCGATTTATCGCTTTTGCTTACACTTATCATTATTTAAATTGGTTTTCTAAAACATCTATTATTCAGTAGCATAAAACAACGAAATTAAAAATGATTGCAATTATTACCATTTGGATAATTTCTGTAGCTCTTTATATCTACAATTACAATTTAGGATTAAAATGGTTGTATTTATTAAGCCTCGCTCATGTATTTTTAGAGTTTCCTCTAAATTTCACTACTTTTAGAATGTTATTTTCAAGTGTAAAGAATAAATAATTAAAAGTATCTTTGCATAAATTTTCAATATGAAAAAAATAGAATCGGTTCAAAATTCGTTTATCAAATCATTAGTTCAACTTCAAGAAAAAGCCAAAGTTCGTAAACAAGAAGGAAAATTTTTAATTGAAGGAAAACGCGAAATAGAATTGGCTTTAAAAGGCGGTTATGAAATTGAAACTATTTTATTTTTACCCGAAATTATTTCTGAAAATCAACTAAGCGAATTAACTACTAAACATCTAAACGTTATAAAAATTTCAAAAGAAGTCTATCAAAAACTAGCTTATCGTGATACTACTGAAGGTTTATTGGCTGTGGCTAAAACAAAAAATTAAATTTATCCGAATTAAAGCTTTCTAAAAATCCGTTAATTCTTGTTGCAGAAGCAATTGAAAAACCTGGTAATCTAGGTGCTATTTTAAGAACTGCTGATGCTGCCAATATTGATGCTGTTATTATTGCAAATCCAAAAACCGATTTATACAATCCTAACATTGTGCGTTCGAGTGTCGGTTGTTTGTTTACGAGACAAATTGCAACTGGAACATCTGAAGAAGTGGTACAATTTTTAAAAGAAAATAACATTAACTTTTACAGCGCTACGCTTCAAAATTCGAATTCGTATCATGTTGAAGATTATACACAACCCACAGCACTTGTTGTAGGAACTGAAGCAACAGGTTTAACAGAAATTTGGAGAACAGAAAGTACTCAAAACATTGTTATTCCAATGCAAGGTGAAATTGATTCAATGAATGTTTCGGTAGCAGCTGCAATTTTACTTTTTGAAGCAAAAAGACAACGCGGTTTATAATTATTTATTCCAAATTTTCCACGCTTTCTCAGCTTGAAAAACTAGCATTTCATATCCGTTTTGAACCTTAGCACCATTTTCTTTAGCTTGCTTCATAAAAGTTGTTTCTTCTGGATTATAAACTAAATCGAAAGCAATGTGCTTATTAGTAAATAAATCATAATCTAAAGGAGGACAAGATTCAATATTGGGATGTGTTCCTAGTGGAGTTGTATTAATAATAATTTGGTAATCATTAAAAACCTCAGCATTTAATTCTTCATAAGAAAACTCATATTCTGTTGGGTTTCTAGACACAAAATCAAATTCAATTTTTAATTTTCTTAGAGCATAAGCAATTGCTTTACTAGCACCACCAGTTCCTAATATCAATGCTTTTTTATGATGATTTTCTAAAAGTGGAACCAATGCTTTTTTAAAACCATAATGATCAGTATTGTGTCCTTTTAGTTGCTTTTTTTTCGATATAGAAATGGTATTAACTGCACCAATTTTTCGAGCAGTTTTTGAAAGTCCATCTAAATAAGGAATAATTTCTTCTTTATACGGAATAGTAACATTCATTCCTTTTAAACCTTTTGTTTCACTAATAACATTAGGAAACTCTTTAATAGTTTGAATATCAAAATTTAAATATTCGCAATTATCAAAATGTAAAAGAGAAAACTTTTCATTAAAATACTTTCTAGAAAATGAGTACGAAATATTTCTACCCACTAACCCATATTTTATCTGCTTTTTATGTTTTTTATTTTTCCCCATTACGAATTGGTTTTACCTAATTTAAAAGCTAATTTTTCGAGTCCAAAAATTAAGAAAAATCCAATTAATGCCATAATAATTGCACCAAAAATTTTAGGCTCGCCAACAAACTCAATTGGTAAAATACTTCGCTCTATAAAAGGAACTGTTTCTCCATGGCTGTTTACTCTTGTTTCTAAGACTTCTTTCCAAGGCCATATTTTATTTAAAGATCCTATCATAAAACCAATTAACATTGCCAAAGTTGTATTCTTATGATGTGCAAACATCCAAGTTAATACTCTCGAGAAAAGCTTTAAACCTAAAATAGCACCTCCAGCAAATACAGCTAATTTTGTAAATGCTTGCAATAACAAATCGGTATTCATTTGTGTCAAACCTTCACGTAATTGGTTAATTGTTCCAATAACAGTTTGATAAGACCCCATTAACAGTAAGATAAATGCTCCTGAAACACCTGGCAAAATCATTGCAATTATCGCTAAAAAACCAGATAAAAATAAATATGGATAACTATCTGGTGAGCTTGTTGGCTCAGCAATTGTAATGTAATAAGATAAAATAGTTCCTATTAATAACGCTATTATTCCTTTTAAATGCCAATGCGTTATTTCTTTCCAAATGAAAACAATACTTGCAATTACTAATCCGAAGAAGAATGACCAAACTAAAATAGGTTGTGTTTCTAAAAGATGGGTAATAATCTTTGAAAAAGTTAAAACACTAATTGCAATTCCGGATAATAAAGCTAACAAAAAATTGCCGTTTACGGATCCCCAAGCTGCTTTAAAACCATTGTTTTTTAGAGTCTTAAGTGTACCAATGTTAATTTTATTTATACTGTCAATTAACTCTTGATAAATACCTGAAATAAATGCAATTGTTCCTCCTGAAACTCCAGGAACAACATCGGCAGCTCCCATAGCTATACCTTTTAAGGTAATCAATAAATAATCTGGAAATATTTTTCTCATAGTCATAAAAAAAGTCATTCTAAAACAAAAATAGTTAAAGAATGACTCTTGTACTAGTATTAAAAGTTATTTTAATCTAAACTTTTCAATTTGTGCTTGAACTTCTTCACTTCCCCAAGCAAATGGGAAGTTTTCTTCTAAAATAGTATGATTTGCAAAATTTAATCGTAAACCATTACTTAAGTGAAACTTACCTTTATCATTTTCTCCTAAAAGATAATATAATCCTGCCAATCGATATTCTATTTCAAATTCATCTGGAAATACATCTGAAGCCTGTAATAAAATTTCTATTCCATTTTCAAATTCTCCTAAAAATTGCAACATATTAGACCATAATATAAATGTATCTAAATTAATATCGCCACTTTCAAAGGCTCTACGATATCCTAACTCGGCTTCTTCATAGAAATTTAAAGCTTCATTAATAGCAGCATATCGTTTCCAATAAAAACTATTTTCACCATCAATACCAATAGCTTTGTTAACATAATACAATGCTTTTTGGAAGTTTTTTTGACGAATATAAAAATCAGTAATTGCAATCCAACCTTTATCTAAAAGTGGATCCTCGTGAACTGTTTTATGGTAATATTTAAGTGCTTTTTCTCTGTTTCCTAAACGCTCATAGCATTTTCCAATTCGCAACAAAGCAAATGATGTTGGATCGTCTAGTTCAATAGTAGTTTTAAAACTTTCGATTGCCTCTTCATAACGTTTTAGTTTTTCGAGTGACTTTCCTTTTTCCATAAAAGCACCCAAAAAAGTATCATCAATTATAGTAGCATAATCGAATGCCCAAACAGCTTTTTCATAATTTTTTAAAGCATAATACTGACGTCCTAATTGATGCCAAGCTACTTCGCTGTAGGGATTTCGATTAATAAAACTTTCTAAATACTCAATAGCTTTTTCATTTTGTTCCAAAAAATCATAACAATAAACCACATTATATAATGCCGAATAATCTTGATCGTCCTCTTCTAAACATAATATAAAATAATCTTTAGCCTTTTCCAGATCATCCATAAATAGATATTCCATTCCTATCATAGAATAAACATCGGCTAAATCATCGGTATACTTCAAGGCAAGTTTTAAAGTTTCGATAGCTTTTTCATGCTGATCTCGCTTCGAATGAATTTGAGCTTGCTGTATATAAATTTCTTCATTGGTTGGTTCTATTGCATACAATTCTTGCAATAATCTTTCCGCTAAATCTAGTTTATCTTCGTAAACCAACATTTCTACTTGAACTAATCTTAATCCTGTAGATTTTGGATGTTGCTCTAGCCCTAATTTTAAAGCTCTTTTAGCTAAATTCATTCGGCCTGTATCCATATAGTGAAGAATAATATCTTCAAACTCTTCTGAATCAAAAAGAAAACTTTATTGGTTTTCAACATCGATTCAAATTTGGATAACGAAAGGTTGTTTTCTTCTTCATCGTGACTCAATCTCATAGCTACTTCAGTTTATGGTTTTGTCCTTATTAAAATTAAGGATTTTAAAAGGGCATAATTTTTATATAACAAATTGTTTTAAACAATTTAATTAACAATTTTGATTTGGGTAAAAGGTGACAGGTTAAAGGTTTTGTTTAATTGTATATTTTTTTTCTTTTACCATTTACCTTACACCACTAACCTATACTATTTAATACGTCAATAATAATGCCACAACCTTTTCTAATTTCGTCTTTACTAATCGTTAGCGGTGGAGTAATACGAATAGCCTTTCCTTCAAATAAAAGCCAGAATAAAATAACGCCTCGTTTATGACACTCTAAAATAACATGGTTTGTTATTTCCAGACTTTCTGTCATAGCTGCAAGCATTAATCCTTTTCCTCTAACTTCTTTTATAAGTGGATGTACTAATAATTCTCTAAATAATGCTTCTTTTTCTAAAGCTTCTTGCATTAAATTAGATTCCGTTATTTCTTGTAATGTTGCTAATGATGCCGCAGCAATTACGGGATGTCCTCCAAAAGTGGTAATGTGACCTAATTTAGGATCGTGGCTCAACAAATCCATCATTTCTGCTGAAGCTGTAAACGCACCAACAGGCATTCCACTAGCCATTCCTTTTCCCATCACGACAACATCTGGAACAATGTCGTAATTTTGGAAACCAAATAATTTTCCTGTACGGCCAAAACCAGGTTGAATTTCATCTAGAATCATAACAGCACCAACTTCCGTACAACGTTCACGTACTTTCTTAAGAAAATCGTTCTCAGGTTGTATAAATCCAGCTCCTCCTTGAATGGTTTCTAATAAAACTCCCGCTGTTTTAGTAGTTATTTTCTCTAAATCGGCTTCGTTATTAAAAGTTATAAAGTCGACATCTGGAATTAAAGGCCGAAAAATTTGTTTGCGTTCTTCAAAGCCCATAACACTCATACTTCCCATTGTATTTCCGTGGTAAGCATTGTAACATGAAATCCATTGACTTCTTCCAGTTACTCTACGAGCTAATTTTAAAGCACCTTCAATTGCCTCTGTACCAGAATTTACCAAATAAGTTTTAGTCAACGGAGCTGGCATGTGAGCAGCCAATAATTTACAAAACTCGGTAGCTGGATGTTGCGCATATTCGCCATAAACCATTACATGTGAATATTTATCGAGCTGCGCTTTAATAGCATCATTAACTCTTTTAGGTTGGTGACCTAATGTATTTGCAGATACTCCAGCAACAAAATCTAGATAAGCATTATTATTAGTATCGTAAATATAACTTCCTTCTGCTCTAGAAATTTCCGTTGCTAATGGATGCGGAGAAGTTTGGGCTTGATATTCAAAAAAATCTTTAAGCATGTAATTTATTCTGATTGTAAATCGGGAATTACTTTCGGTTTTGGATTATTTTTATCGTAATCTAAAGTTTCAGGCAGAACTTCCATTGGAACGTCTTCTTCTTCAGATTTTTTCTTGCTTTCGATTAAAATTTGTTCGTGAATAATGTTTTCTTCCTCTGGAAAAATATCTTCTTTTGAACGAATTCGCTCATCTCCTCTCCAAATAAAACCTCTTAGTTTTCTAACATTTTCTGGAAATTCATTTTCTGGATGTAAAAGACTTTCTACATCTTTTTTTGCAGTAACCGTTTCAATTTGATTATCTACAATTTCCATTGTAATTTCGCTACACTTCTTTTTATCTATACCTATTAATTGATTATCATCGTCATACATATAATAAATAACCTCAGCATTACGCTTTACATCAACTTGGCTCAACTTATTATCTCTAAATTTTCCAAACAAATCGATTCCTTTAATTTGGTTATAACCATTTTCACTTAATGTATCTTTTTGAATTAAAAAAGCATTGTTAAGCACTTTTAAAGAGTCTAATTTTTGTGTAGTATTATCTCCAACTAAATGCATTACATCTCCTGTCATTTGATTGTCTTGATTCCAAATTACTGGTTTTCCAATCAATTGTGTTAACGCTGTTTTGTTATTAGAATGAATCGAATCGCATTTTCCACTCATATCAGTTTTATAAAACCTTACATTATTGAAAGCTCTAATCGTTCTATCTTCTGGCGGACCAGTTACCAAAATCTTTTTGCCATGCATAAACAAAGAATCATTTTCGACTTTTGTTACAACAACTGCCCTTTTTGTTAATATAATAGAATCTTTTCGAGTTGCTGCATCGCGCCACATTTCTGCATAATGACCTCGAGCAACCATATTATTTATAGTATCTGTAATTTTTACATTGTTGATGGCCCTTGAGAAATTCTTAGATTGATCGTAATACAAATCGTCTCCTTCAATAATTTTATTATCGTAAGTTATTTTAGAATTCTTCTGAAGCTTCCCTACATTATTCTTTGTATCGTAAAAACCATTTTCGGTATAAATTACATTTCCTTGATTGGTTATCGTTGAAGGTCCAAAAACATAAGCATGTCCCGAATTTTCGTAAAAATCTAAATGATTTGTTTCAATTTTTGCTTTTGGATTTGTAACTACAACTTTAGTATTAAATTGATACTTTTTTGAAGCTACGTAATATCTTCCTGATTTACTTTTTAACGTATTATCTTTATTAATTATGGTTCCGTAACTGTTATAAAAAGCTACTTGATTTTTTTTATCGAAATAGATTGTATCTGTAGTTAAAGTAGATTCTGGTGAACGCAAAAAAACATCGCCAGTTGCAAAAGCTAATTCTTTTTTACCGTCATATTCTGCATAGCGACTGTTCATTTGAACGGTATCACCTTGATTTATTCGAACATTACCAAAAGCTTTAATATAGTTTTCTGCATCAAAATAGTAAACCTTATTACAATTGATTTTAACTCCGTTGTGTAATACTCTAACATTACCTGTAAAAACTGTAGCTCCAGGAATTTCGTTTTGATTTCTGTCAACAAAATCAGAATTCTCAACAATAATTTTTTTGTTTTCTTGAGCCACAACTACTTGTAAAGCAGTAAGTATAAAAATTATATATGTTATTATATTTTTCAATCTACTAAAATTTTGTCAAAAATAATTAAAAAGAACTATTGCCTTTTATTATTAAGAATATTTTATAAATAAAAAACGCTCTAGTTAGAGCGTTTTTTCAATTATTTTATAATTGTTTGTGTTCTATCTGGACCAACCGATACTACTTTAATTGGTACTTCTAATTCTTGTTCAATAAAAGTAATGTATTCTTTTAATTCTTGTGGTAATTCTTCATAAGAAGACATTCCTGTTAAATCAGCTTTCCAACCTTTCATTTCTGTGTAAACTGGTTCCACATTTTCTGGTTCAATATTGTAAGGAAGATGCTTAATTTCTTGACCTTTGTATTGATAAGCTGTACAAACTTTTAAAGTATCAAAACCAGAAAGCACATCACCTTTCATCATGTATAATTCTGTTACTCCGTTTACTTGTACTGCATACTTTAATGCTACTAAATCTAACCAACCACAGCGACGAGGACGACCAGTTACTGAACCAAATTCGTTACCTACTTTTGCCATTGTTTGTCCTATTTCATCAAATAATTCTGTTGGAAATGGACCAGAACCTACACGAGTTGTGTATGCTTTAAAAATTCCGAATACTTCTTTTACTTTATTTGGTGCAATTCCTAAACCAGTACAAGCACCTGCAGCAGTAGTATTTGACGATGTTACAAACGGATATGTTCCAAAATCTACATCTAATAATGAACCTTGAGCACCTTCTGCTAAAATAGATTTTCCTTCTTTTAAAGCATTGTTCAAAAATTCTTCACTATCAATAAAAGTAAGGGTTTTAAGTGCTTTAACAGCTTCAAAAAACTCTTCTTCCATTTCTTTTAAATCGTATTGTAAATCTACATCGTAGAAAGCAATCATTGCTTCATGTTTATCTGCTAATGAACGGTATCTTTCTTTAAAATCAGCTAATTCAATATCTCCAACACGTAAACCGTTTCTACCTGTTTTATCCATGTAAGTTGGCCCGATACCTTTTAAAGTTGAACCAATTTTAGCTTTTCCTTTTGAAGCTTCAGACGCTGCATCCAATAAACGATGTGTAGGTAAAATTAAGTGTGCTTTACGAGAAATAAACAATTTAGAAGTAATATCCATATTGAATTTCGCTAATCCTTCGATTTCTTTTTGAAAAACCACAGGATCCATTACCACACCGTTTCCGATAATATTGATAGCATTTTTATGGAAAATACCAGAAGGTATAGTTCTTAAAACGTGTTTAATTCCGTCAAATTCTAATGTATGTCCCGCATTTGGTCCACCTTGGAAACGAGCGATGATATCGTATTTAGAAGTTAATACATCTACAATTTTTCCTTTTCCTTCGTCACCCCATTGAAGACCTAACAGTAAATCTACAGTCATTGTGTTGTTTGTTGTTTTAGTTGAGTTGTTTTTATTATTTTTTGTTCCGTAAAAATATAGAGAGTGATTTTGGATTTCAATACCAAATATCTCTTCCATTGTCTTTTTAATTTGTTCGATTCTAGGATCACAAAATTCGATTACTTCACCAGAATCGGTTAAAATAATATGATCGTGTTGCTTATCAAAATAAGATTTTTCGTAATGCGCTTGATTTTGTCCAAATTGATGGCGTCTTACTAATCCACAATCTAAAAGTAATTCGATTGTATTGTATAAAGTAGCTCGACTAACGCGGTAGTTTTTATTTTTCATCTTGATGTACAATGATTCTATATCAAAATGCTCATTTGAATTGTAAATTTCCTGAAGAATTGCATATCGCTCAGGTGTTTTACGATGTGCTTTCTCTTCCAAATATTTGGTAAATACATTTTTTACAATTTCTTGATTATTGCTGCTATCCATCTGATATTAAATAAAAACGTTGCAAAGATAATTAAAGTAGATTGTTTAGTCTTATAAGTTATTATAATTTTTCAACAATTAGTTTTGATAAACTCGGGTAACTTTGTCTACTCCGTCAACTTTTTTATGTTTTCTATTAGTTTTTTCAAAACTACATTATTAGGCACAACTACAGTAATTTTCCCATTAAAGATACCCGCATCGCCACTTAATGCTAAACTTTGAATGTTTACATGCATTTGACTCGAAATAACTTTTGTTAGTTCATTTGCTAAACCAAGTGTATCTAATCCTGTAATTTCTAAAATGGCTTTAAACTCTTCTTGTGTTGAATCTATCCATTTAGCAGGAATTACACGATATGCATAATTTGATCGCATACTTATAGCATTTGGACAATCTTTCCGGTGCACTTTTATACCTTCGTTAATTGTTATAAAACCAAAAACATCATCACCAGGAATTGGGTTGCAACAATTAGAAAGTTTATAATCTAACCTTTCTTGCTCGTTGCCAAATACCAATAAATCGTATTTTTTACTAATTTCATTTTTATTAATCTGCTCAGTAGGCTGAGTGTTTGGCGCCCTTTTAATGGTTTTCTTAAAGAAATTAACCAGCGTGTTATTCTTTTGAGCTGCAAAATCTTTTAACTGCTGATTTTCAATTACTCCTACTCCTACTCTATAAAACAAATCTAAACTGGTTTGCAATTTAAAATAGTTAACCAATTCGTTTACTACTGTTTCATTTAAAGTAATTTTTAAATGACGAAGCTTTCTGGTGAGTAGTTCTTTTCCTTCTTCGGCTATTTTTTTGGTATTTTCGTTTAGAACATTTTTAATTTTGGTTTTAGCTCTCGAAGTTGTAACATAATCGAGCCATTGCATAGTAGGTTTTTGATGAGGAGAAGTTATTACTTCTACCTGATCGCCACTGTTTAATACGTGATTTAACTGAACTAATTTTCCATTTACTCGAGTTCCTCTTGTTCTAATTCCAATTTCTGAGTGAATGGCAAAGGCAAAATCTAATGAAGTAGCTCCTTTTGGTAACGATTTAATATCTCCTTTTGGTGTAAAGACATAAATTTCTTTAGAATAAAGATTAAGTTTAAAATCTTCAACAAAATCTACTGCACTAGAAGTTTGATTTTCTAGAGCCTCTTTCAATTGATTTAACCAAACCTCTAAGGTGTGTTCTTCGGTGTCGCCGTTTTTGTATTTATAGTGAGCCGCGTATCCTTTTTCAGCAATTTCGTCCATTCGTTCGCTTCGCACCTGAATTTCAACCCAGCGTCCCTTTGGTCCCATAACCGTTATGTGCAATGCTTCGTAACCAGTAGATTTGGGCGAAGAAATCCAGTCTCTTAAACGACTAGGACTAGGACGATAATGATCCGTTACAACTGAATAAATTTTCCAAGCTAAGAATTTCTCGTCATGCTGATTAGATTTATAAATAATACGAAGTGCAAACTTGTCGTAAACCTCTTCAAAAGTGACGTTTTGCGCGCGCATTTTTCTTCGTATCGAATAAATCGATTTTGGACGTCCTTTTATAATAAAATCTACTCCTTCATCTTGTAAAGATTTACTCAAAACATCTGAAATTGATTTTATGTAAGCATCTTGCTCTTGCTTGGTTTCTTTTATTTTACTTACAATTTGATTATAAACTTCTGGCTCAGTATACTTTAAACCTAAATCTTCTAATTGTGTTTTAATGTTATAAAGTCCTAATCTGTGTGCAAGTGGCGCATAGATGTATAATGTTTCCGAAGCAATCTTGGCTTGCTTATAATCGGCCATACTTTCCATAGTTTGCATATTATGCAATCTATCGGCTATTTTTATTAAAATTACACGAACATCTTCATTTAGTGTAAGCAACATTTTTCTAAAATTCTCTGCTTGTAATGAAATATCTTGTTCGGTTTTAACTTTGGCAATTTTAGTTAATCCTTCAACAATTTTAGCAATTTTAGGATTAAACATTTTTTCTAAGTCTTCAACAGTGATATCTGTATCTTCAACTACATCATGCATTAAAGCTGCCGCAATAGAAGTAGCACCTAAACCAATTTCTGAAGCTACAATTTTAGCCACAGCAATAGGATGAAAAATATAAGCTTCACCCGATTTTCTTCTTTGGTCTTTATGTGCTTCAACTGCAACATCAAAAGCTTTACGAATTAATTTTTTATCTTCATCTGTTAAAGATTGATAACTAATTCGTAGCAACTCTTTATATTCTTGTGCAATTGCTTTATTTTCTGCTTCTAAGTCGATTTCCGTCATAAAAATAAGTTAACTTTTTGAAAGTTAATACAAAGTTACGAAATCTGCAAGTAAATTATTTTGGCACTACTACTTTTAAGCATTACTTAATTGAAAATGAAATCGCTTTTATTTGAACCAATTTTAATATTGTATTAATTATCGTTAAAAAAGGATACATTTAACGGTTTTTCTTTGAATTCTCGAGGCGCTTTATTATCTTCGGGCTCAATTAGTAACCTTAAGCATTTATATAATGTTAGAAGAAATGAATGATAACCTGCATGAAGCAGATGGACAAGAACAATTTGAGTCGCAAGAAGATGTTGTTGTAAAAAACCAATCTGCACAAGACGTAATCGATGATTCGAATGCAGAAGAAAATGAAGACGACTCAATTAGTGATAAACACGACATTCCGCTTTTAGACTACGAACAGATGTCTATGGAAGAGTTAGTTGCTGAACTTGACAATTTGGTTAAAAACCATAAAGTTATGGCAATTAAAGACCACGTAGAAGAAATTCGTAAGGCTTTTATGAATCACTATCATCATTTAATTGATGAAAAACGTGATGAGTTTAATGCCGAAAATCATGATGAAAACGTGGAGTTTGAATATCATTTCCCTTTAAAAAACAAATTTGAAGCGGTTTACGATGATTATAAATCTAAACGTAATAATCATTACAACCAATTACAAAAGAATCTAAAATCTAACTTAAATAAAAGAACAGAGTTAATTGAAGAACTTAAAAATCTTGTAGATAATACAGATGAAAGTTTAACAATTGCCGATATGTTCAAAAAGTTAAATGATATTCGTGAGCAATGGAAATCGGCTGGAGCAATTCCAAGAGATAAATACAACATTGTTTGGAACAACTATCATTTCCACGTTGAACGTTTTTACGATTTAATTCACTTAGATAAAGAAGCTAGAGATCAAGACTTTAAATTAAATTTAGAGCAAAAATTAGCCATTATTGAAAGAGGAAAAGAATTGTTAAACGATAGCGACATTGCAAAAGCTTTCCGTGAATTACAATTATTACACCGCGTTTGGAAAGAAGAAATTGGTCCGGTTGCTAGAGAACAAAGAGAAGCCATTTGGAACGAGTTTAGTGAAATTACTAAACAAATGCACGACAAAAGAGAAGCTTTCTTTGCTAATGCAAAAGCTAGAGAAGAAGATAATTTAGCTAATAAAAATAATATTATTCGCGCAATTGATGCTTTAGGAGACGAAGAAATTAGTTCGCACAACGGATGGCAAAACCAAATTAAAAAGATGGAAGCCTTACGAGAGCAATTCTTTAAAGCAGGTCGCGTTCCTGCTGAAGTAAACGAGGCAACTTGGGATGCTTTTAAAACTGCTGTTCGCGGATTTAACGCTAAAAAGAACAATTTCTACAAAGAAATAAAGCACGAACAACAAGAAAATCTAAACAAAAATTAGCTTTAGTTGAAAAAGCCGAGTCTTTAAAAGACAACGAAGATTTCAACATGGTTACGCCAATAATGAAGCAAATTCAGGATGAGTGGAAACAAATTGGCCATGTTCCTAGAAAATATTCCGATAAAGTTTGGGCAGATTTTAAAAACGCTTGTAATCATTATTTTGATCGTTTACACAAAGTAAGAAATCAAGAAAACAAAGTTGAAGTTGAAGCTTTTGATAAGAAAAAAGCGTACTTAGAAGATTTAAAATCTTTTGAGTTAACAGGAGAACACAAAACTGATTTAGATGCTATAAAAGCACATATTGAAGCTTGGAAAGCAATTGGAAAAGTTCCTTTTAACCGTCGCCATATTGAAGGCAAATTCAATAAAATTTTAGATGCTTTATTCGAAAAATTAAGTTTATCTAAAAAAGATACTGAAATGATGAAGTTTGATGCCAAATTAGAACAAATGGTTGAAAACGAAGACGGAAGAGCATTAGAAAAAGAACAATTCTTTATTCGTAAGAAAATTGATGAAGTACAAAATGAGATTTTCCAGTTAGAAAACAACATTCAGTTTATTACAAATGCTAAAAAAGACAATCCTTTCTTAAAAGAAGTTCAAAAGAACATTGATCGCCACAAAGACGAATTGAAATTGTGGAAGGAAAAACTAAGCAAATTAAGAGAAATTTAATACCAAACCCCAAGTGAAAGCTTGGGGTTTGTTTTATAAAAATTTTAATCTAAATCATTCTTCAATAAATATGAAATCTATAAAACTTGTCATTTTATTATTATCTCTAAGTTTTTCTTGCTACTCACAAAAGAAAGAAACTATTAAAATTCCTGAAGGAATAGTTTACAAATACAGTAATCCAAAGATTGTTGAAAAAGCTAAATTATTAATTCAGGAAAACTTAATTAATAATTCAAAATATGATCTAGCAGATACGAATCTTATTATTGGACCTATTTTGTGGAGAAGATTCAAAGAATATGAAAAAATTAATACAATTGAAGGTGGAAACGTAGAGTTTCATGTTGACAATCTAGTTTTAAAAGGAAAAATTAGCAAAAGTATTGAAGATTCAAAAATCATTTGGGATGTTTTTAGAGATGAAATAAAATCTGATTTTAAAATTAGAAAAGCAACTGAATTTGAATTAACATATTACTGGACTGTAATTTCTTTTGATATTGAAGAACCACTTTTAATTGTTGAAACCAAAGAACACAATTACATTTTAAATTTAGATCCAAAAGGTTTAAAATTATTTTGGCTTGATGAAGTTCCAAATAATAACAAGAATTTTGTTCAATATAGAAATGGTGAAGAAGTTAAAGATATTCCTAAAGGCGAAAAAGAAACTGCTATAGAAAGTATTACACTTTTAAATACCGATGAAGAACTTCGAGAAAATACATCTGTTGAAGATTTAACAGAAATAATAAATGAAACTAAAAAGATTTTGAAGATTTATTTATGAATTCAGATAAATCTGGTAAAATTATGGTTCATTTCGAATTAAAAAAAGATACCAATGAAGTTAATTTTGCAGTAAAAGATGATGTTGATTTAATTCTAATGAAAGAATTTGAGAATAGAGTTTTATCACTAAAATTACCAAAATCTAAAAAGGAATCTATTCAGTTTAAAATTCTATTTAAAATAAATTCATTTAATGAAACTAATGAAAATTAATTAAAAAACTAAAACTCATATTCGCGTTCTACTTTTGCAATGCGTACTTTGTAGTTTTTATACCAGGTAGATTTTCCTTTTTCTTGAGCAAAAAGATGTTCGGTGTTTGCTTTCCAAGTTTTTATAGCTTCTAAACTTTCCCAATAGGAAACCGTAATACCCATTTCATTTCGTGCACTTTCTACACCTATAAAACCAGGTTGCTGTTTTGCTAATTCCATCATTCGTATAGCGGTTTCGGCATAGCCTTCTTCTACTTCGGTTCTTCTTGATGTAAAAATTACGGCGTAGTACATTTAAATTATGAATTAAAAATTACGAATTATGAATTGTTCTCGATACTATTTCTTCGAAATCACTCGAACTGACGACTGCGACAGAAGACTATAGCTTATTGTTCAAAATTAAACATTTAAGTCATATAAGATCATTTTAGAACTATGTAAACTATGTTAAATGAAATGCCTAAAATCAACACAATGCAATACTAATGTGGCTATGTGTTTAGAAAAGAGATATTAAAATCGAGATTCAACGAAGTTAAACAAGTTCAGTATGACAAATTAGGAATTGTTAGTTCTCGATACAATTTCTTCGAAATCACTTGAACTGACGACTGCGACTGCAACTGAACACTACAACTTCTTCGCTTCTTCCCTTTTTGAATTTGAAAATCAAAGATTTTCCAATTACTTATTTTGGTAATCGCTTCGCTTCTTCCCAAAAAACATCCATTTCAGCTAAGGTCATGTCGGCTAAAGATTTTCCTAATTCGGAAGCTTTGCTTTCTAAATACTGAAAACGCTTTATGAATTTTTTATTGGTGTGTTCCAAAGCATCTTCAGGATTCACTTTTAAAAATCGGGCATAATTAATCATCGAAAATAACACATCGCCAAACTCGGCTTCTATTTTATCCTGATTTCCTTCATTAACCTCAACTTGAAGTTCTTGTAATTCTTCTTGAACTTTATCCCAAACTTGATGCGGCTCTTCCCAATCAAAACCTACGCCTTTTACTTTATCTTGAATGCGACTTGCTTTTACTAATGCTGGTAAACTTTTGGGCACTCCTTCTAAAACTGATTTTTTACCTTCTTTTAGTTTTAACTTTTCCCAATTTTGTTTTACTTGCTCTTCATTCTCTACCACTACATCGCCGTAAATATGCGGATGTCTATCTATTAACTTATCACAAATTGAGTTTGCTACATCGGCTATATCAAAATCATTAGTTTCGCTACCTATTTTAGCATAAAACACAATGTGTAGCAACAAATCGCCCAACTCTTTTTTAATTTCCATCAAATCATTATCTAAAATGGCATCGCCTAGTTCATAGGTTTCTTCAATGGTAAGATGACGTAAACTTTCTAAAGTTTGCTTTTTATCCCACGGACATTTTTCACGTAAATCGTCCATGATGTCTAATAATCTATTAAAAGCGTCGAGTTGTTGTTGGCGAGAGTTCATATTGAAAGTTTATGGTTTATGGTTTGTAGTTAGATGCTAAAAATCGAAGATTCAAAGAAGTTAAACAAGTTCAGCATGACAAATACAATTGTAAAAATAAAAAATCCCACGTGGAAAACGCAGGATTTTATATATAATTAGAAAACTTTTTATTCAGCAGTTTCTTCTTTAGATTCTTTTGGAGTTAAAGCTTCAACAGTTACAAAACCTTTTGGCTGTAATAAGTTGTACCAATTTAAAACCTTTTTAATATCTGATGTATATACTCTATCTTCATCAAACTCAGGTAAAATTTCTCTAAAATAATCTCTAATTTTAGCTTCGTCTTCTTTGTGAGATAATGCTAAACCGTCATTTTCTTTTGTAGCAATAGCTTTAAATACTTCACTTAAACGAACTTCTTCTGTATAGGTATATACTGCTATTTCAGATAATAAACTAACATTACTTCTTAAACCAACTGTTATTTTTTTACCATCAATTAAAGATTCAGCAACAAAACCAGTTCTCGTTTGTAATTTTAATTCATATAATCCTGGCTTACCAGAAATAGCTAATATTTTTTGAACACTCATAACATTAATTTTATTAAAGGATGGCAAATATATTATTTAAAGTGAAAAGTGAAAAGTGAAATGTAAAAAAGTTTCTTTAAAATCAGTACTTGCTAATTACTAGTCCCTTTTTACTAATTACCTTTTTAACGTCCTTTTTTATTTGCAAATTTCATTTTATAGTCAGGTCTTGCTTTACCTTCCATAATATTCATTAATTTTTTTCCAACCAATTTCTTTTTCAAAGTAGATAAATGGTCCGTAAACAAAATTCCTTCAATATGATCATATTCATGCTGAATTACACGAGCAATCAATCCATCAAATTCTTCTGTCTTTTTATTAAATTCTTCGTCAAAATATTCAATTGTAATTTTTTCGTGTCTAAAAACATCTTCTCTTACATCTGGAATACTTAAACAACCTTCATTAAATCCCCAAACATCACCTTCTTCTTTTAAAATTTTAGCATTAATAAAAGTCTTTTTAAATCCTTTTAACTCAGCAGCTTCTTCTTTAGAAACATCATCACTATCAGCAAAAGGCTCCGTGTCTATTACAAATAAACGAATTGCTAAACCAACTTGTGGCGCCGCTAAACCAACTCCATGAGCATGATACATGGTTTCAAACATATTAGCAATTGTCTCTTTTAAATTTGGATAATCTTTAGATATTTCGGCTCCCATTTTTCTTAAAACAGGTTCTCCGTATCCATATATTGGTAAAATCATATTCACATTTATTTTTCGAATGCAAAATTACGTAATTAAATTATATGTTTTTATAGATTTTTTAAACACAAAATAAATAAAATATCTTAAATAGTTCTTTAAAAAAAATATTTTATCCAAATTAACATTTAATCAGGTTAATTTATCCTTAATTTTAAATTGATAACAAATTTTGTATCTATATTTGTCGCCTTATTTGGATATGAACTCTATGGTATTTAAAATTGAACAAGCTTCAGAAAAACATTTACAATATGCTGAAACTATTTGTAACGAAATGGAAGCCTCAGCTAAAGTGAGAGGCACTGGCATTGCAAAACGTTCACCCGAATATTTAGAAAAAAAAATGTTGCAGGGAAACGCCATTATTGCTCTTACCGAAAAAGGTGATTGGGCTGGATTTTGTTATATCGAAACGTGGAGCCACGAAAAATTTGTAGCCAATTCTGGTTTAATTGTATCCCCGAATACCGTCAGTTTGGTTTGGCAAAAAAAATCAAACAAGCTGTTTTTAATCTTTCAAGAACCAAATATCCTGATTCTAAAATCTTTGGTTTAACCACAGGCTTAGCAGTTATGAAAATCAATAGCGATTTAGGTTACGAACCTGTCACCTATTCTGAATTAACGCAAGATGAAGATTTCTGGAAAGGCTGTTCTTCTTGTGTCAATTTCGAAATCCTAAAAAGCAAAGACCGCAAAAACTGTATGTGTACCGCTATGCTGTGGGATCCCGCTGAAAAAGAAAAAGAAAAACGATTAAAAATTGAACAGAAATCGTTAGCCAAAGAAAGATTAAGAAATATGAAAAAGAAACAATCCTTATTCAAGATTATTTCGCAAAAATTAAAAGGAAACAAAAAATCATTACGTTATTTTTTAACTATTAAAATCAAAAATTAAAATGAAAAAGAAGGTAGTATTAGCATTTAGTGGAGGATTAGATACTTCATTTTGTGCTATTTATTTAACCAAAACTTTAGGATACGAAGTTCACGCTGTGACTGTAAACACTGGTGGTTTTTCGGATGAAGAAATCCAACAAATCGAAACTCGAGCATTGGCTTTAGGCGTTGACTCCTACCATTGTGTAGATGCTGTAAAAAGCTATTATGAAAGTTGCATTAAATATTTGGTTTTTGGTAATGTTTTAAAAAATAACACCTATCCGTTATCGGTTAGTGCCGAAAGAACTATTCAGGCGACCAGTATTGCCAATTATGCATTACAAATTAATGCCGATGCTGTAGCACACGGAAGTACCGGAGCAGGAAATGATCAAGTGCGTTTTGATGTGATCTTTTCGGTAATTTGTCCGCAAATTGAAATCATTACACCTATTCGTGATTTAAAATTATCGCGTGAAGCCGAAATTGAATTCTTAAAAGAAAATGGTGTGGAAATGAATTTCGAAAAAGCCTTATATTCTATCAATAAAGGACTTTGGGGAACTTCTGTTGGTGGAAAAGAGACACTGACTTCTCACGAATATTTACCGGAAGACGCTTTTCCTTCTCCATTGGAAAAAACAGAAGCAGAAAAAATCAATTTGACTTTCAGACAAGGAGAATTAGTAGGCATTAACGGATTTGAATTCCCTCATCCATCAGAAGCTATTCAACATTTAGAAAAAATAGCCGCTCCGTTTGCTATTGGTCGTGATATTCACGTGGGCGAAACGATAATCGGAATCAAAGGGCGTGTGGGTTTTGAAGCGGCTTCAGCTTTAATTACGTTAAAAGCACATCATTTATTAGAAAAACATACGCTTTCTAAATTTCAATTGAGCATGAAAGCACAATTATCAGAATGGTATGGCAGTTGGTTACACGAAGGTTTATTTCTTGATCCTGCCATGCGCGATATTGAAGCTTTTTTACAAAATTCTCAAAAGATGGTAAGCGGAAAAGTTTTCGTCACTTTATTACCGTACCGATTTATTTTAAATGGAATTGTATCGGAACACGATTTAATGGCTTCTAAATTTGGCAGCTATGGCGAAATGAATAATGCTTGGACTGGAGAGGACGTAAAAGGTTTCTCCAAAATTGTAAGCAACTCACTTTCTATTTATTACCAAGTAAACAAAGAGAAGCAAAACCTTTAGAAATCTAATATGGTTACAGTTGGAATTATAGGCGCAGCCGGCTATACGGGTGGAGAATTGATTCGTTTGTTACAAATTCATCCCAAAGCGAAATTACAATTCGCATTGAGTCGCACGTACAGTGGGAAATTGGTTTCAGATATTGATACGGATTTGGTTGGCGAAACAGATTTAACTTTTACAGATGCTGTTGAAAAAACCGATGTGCTTTTTTTGTGTTTACCGCATAAAGAAAGTAAAACTTGGTTACAAGAAAACCCGTTGGATACCAATACAAAAATTATCGATTTAGGAAATGATTTCCGTTTAGACGGCACTTTTGAATTAGGCGAATTTGTTTACGGTTTACCAGAATTTCAAAAAGAAGCCATCAAAAAAGCACAATATATTGCTAATCCGGGTTGTTTTGCCACTGCAATTCAGTTGGCGTTATTACCATTGGCACAAAAAAATATGTTGAGTGAAGTCTATACCACGGGAATTACAGGTTCAACCGGTGCCGGACAATCGCTATCACCTACTTCGCACTTTAGTTGGAGAGCCAATAATATTTCGGCTTATAAAACCTTAACGCATCAGCATTTGGGCGAAATTAAAAAAACGCTAAATAGCTATAACAACACAATTCAAATTCAGTTTGTGCCTTGGCGTGGCGATTTTACGCGTGGAATTTACACGAGTTCCACAATTAAAGCAACGTTGAGTTTAGACGAATTATATACTTTTTACGAATCGTTTTATGCAGATGCACCGTTTGTTGCCGTTTCTAAAAATAGGATTGATTTAAAACAAGTAGTAAATACAAACAAAGCGCTTGTACATATTGAAAAACAAGATGATTTTGTGGTAATTCACTCGGCTATAGATAATTTATTAAAAGGTGCTTCAGGCCAAGCCATTCAAAACATGAATTTGATGATGGGTTGGGAAGAAAACACCGGATTACAACTTAAAGCAAACGCTTTTTAAATTTTTATACAGATGAAATTATTTGATGTTTATCCGTTATTTGATGTAACACCTGTAAAAGCTTCAGGAAGCTATCTTTGGGACGAAAACGGAACAAAATATTTAGATTTATATGGTGGTCACGCTGTCATTTCAGTAGGTCACTCGCATCCGCATTATGTAAAAAGAATCACCGAACAATTGCAAAACATCGGTTTTTATTCAAATTCGGTTCAAATCCCGATTCAAAACCAATTGGCTGAAAAATTAGGACAATTGAGCGGTTACGAAGCGTACCATTTCTTCATGTGTAATTCGGGGGCAGAAGCCAATGAAAATGCATTAAAACTAGCTTCTTTCCACACCGGAAGAAAAAAAGTAATTTACTTTTCAAAAGCTTTCCACGGAAGAACTTCGGCTGTTGTTGCCGCAACGGATAATCCAAGTATTGTGGCTCCGGTAAACGAATCGGATAATTTCATTTTACTGCCATTCAATGATGAAAACGCTTTAGCAGAAGCTTTTCAACAACATGAAATTGCAGCAGTAATTATCGAAGGTATTCAAGGTGTGGGGGGCGTTCAAATTCCGACTACAGCTTTTATGCAAAAAATAAGAACACTTTGTACCGAATTTGGTGCTGTTTTTATTTGCGACGAAATCCAATCGGGTTACGGAAGAACCGGAAAATTCTTTGCACATCAATTTGCAAATGTCACACCTGATGTCATCACTGTTGCTAAAGGAATGGGCAACGGTTTTCCCGTTGGTGGCGTACTAATCGCCCCTTCAATACAAGCAAAATATGGCATGTTGGGTACAACTTTCGGCGGAAATTATTTGGCTTGTGCTGCTTCTTTGGCAGTTTTGGAAATCATGGAAGATGAAAGCTTAATTAAAAACACTGCTGAAATGGGCAATTATTTGGTTGCCCAATTAAAAGACAACAGTGCTATTCAAGAAATTCGTTATCAAGGTTTAATGATCGGCATCGAATTGAAATCGCCTTGTGCTCCTATTCGTAAAAAACTATTAGAGGAATACAAAATGTTAACCGGAAATGCTTCGAACCCAAATACACTACGCATTCTTCCGGCTTTAACAATCAGTAAAACAGAAATTGATGAGTTTGTCATAGCTTTTGAAGCGCTAACAGCTGTTAACGTATAATTTTAAAAACAATTTATAACCATAAAAAATGAAACAATTTATTTCAGTTAAGGATGTAACCAATTTAAACGAATTGGTAAATGAAGCCTTAGCTTTAAAAGAAAATCCATTCGCATTTGAAACTTTAGGCAAAGGAAAAACTATAGGTTTGGTCTTTTTAAACTCAAGTTTGCGTACGAGGATGAGTTCGCAAAAAGCAGCTCAAAACTTGGGAATGGAGGTTATGGTTTTAAATGCCGGACAAGATGCTTGGAATTGGGAATTTGAAGAAGGAGCTATCATGAACGGCACAACGGTTGAACACATTAAAGATGCGGCTCGTGTTTTAAGCGAATATTGCGATATCATTGGCATTCGTTGTTTTGCCGGATTGAAAAATAAAGAAGAAGACATTCAGGAAAAAACCTTGAGTTTGTTTATGAAATACGCTACTGTTCCGGTGGTTTCGTTAGAATCGGCGACTTTGCATCCGTTGCAAAGTTTAGCCGATTGTATCACGATAGCCGAACATCCGTTAGCAAAACCAAAACCCAAAGTAGTGTTGACTTGGGCACCGCATATTAAATCGATTCCGCATGCTGTTGCCAATTCTTTTAGCGAATGGATGCAGGCAAGCGATGTAGATTTCGTTATCACACATCCCAAAGGGTATGAATTAGATGAAAAATACACTCAAAATGCTGTGGTAACGACTAATCAGGAAGAAGCTTTGAAAGATGCCGATTTCGTTTACGTCAAAAACTGGTCTTCTTTTACCGATTATGGACAAGTATTGCCAACAGAAGAAGAATGGATGTTAACTCCTGAGAAACTAACGGTAACCAATAGTGCAAAAATTATGCATTGCCTTCCGGTGAGACGAAATGTTGAAGTAAGTGATGCTGTTTTAGATAGCGAAAATTCATTGATTTACGAACAAGCCAAAAACCGAATCTATTCGGCACAAGTTGTTTTCAAGAAAATTTTGGAACAATTATGAGTACAGAACCAATTAACATCATAAAAATAGGCGGAAATGTCATTGACAATCCAGATACTTTAGCCCAATTCCTAACTGATTTTGCTCAGGTAAAAGGGCTAAAAATATTGGTACACGGCGGTGGAAAATTGGCTACAAAAATGGCTGAAGGTTTACATATTTCGCAACAAATGATTGATGGAAAACGCATTACCGATGCCGAAACCTTAAAAATCGCAACTATGGTTTATGCTGGTTATATCAACAAAAATATGGTAGCCCAATTGCAAAAATTAGGTTGTAATGCTATGGGGTTATCCGGTGCTGACGGAAATGCAATCCAAACTACTAAACGCACAATTGAGCCAATTGATTTTGGTTTCGTTGGCGATATGACTGAAAAAAGTATTAATACCGAATTAATTGAAATCCTTTTAAAACATACACTTGTCCCCGTTTTCTGTGCAATAACTCACGATGCAAATGGACAGTTATTAAACACCAATGCCGATACTATTGCACAATCATTAGCGGTTTCACTTTCTGAAAAATATGATGTAAATTTGATTTACTCTTTCGAAAAAAAAGGCGTTTTGACCAATATTGAAGACGACAACTCTTTTATTCCTGAAATCAATTATAACTATTTTTTAGAGTTAAAGGAAAAAGGAATCATCAACAAAGGCATGTTGCCAAAATTACAAAATGCTTTTACCGCTATTGAAAATGGTGTTAAAAATGTATTTATAATCAAAGAAGATGCGATGCTTTCGCTCTTAAATAAAAACTCGTATGAAGGTACTCGAATTACAAACGGAACAACATAATATTTTATATCAAAACGCTTTAGATTTATTAAAGAAATTAATTGCTACGCAATCTTTTAGTAAGGAAGAAGAACAAACCGCTTTACTCATTGAAGATTTCTTTAAACAACATCAAATTCCATATCAAAGAGAACAAAATAACATTTGGGCTTTCAACAAATTTTACGATGAAAGTAAGCCTACCATTTTGTTGAATTCGCACCACGATACCGTAAAACCAAACAAAAGTTATACTTTAAATCCGTTTGAGCCTATTGAAAAAGACGGGAAACTATTCGGATTAGGCAGTAATGATGCCGGAGGTGCCTTGGTTTCGCTATTGGCTACTTTTGTGTATTTCTACGACAAAGAAAACCTCAACTATAATTTAGTAATGACCGCTACTGCTGAAGAAGAAATTTCGGGAGTTAATGGTGTCGAATCTATTTATTCCAAATTAGGTGCTATTGAATTTGCAATTGTAGGCGAGCCAACCGAAATGCATTTGGCCATTGCCGAAAAAGGATTATTAGTTTTAGACTGTTTAGCCAAAGGAACGCCTTCGCACGCGGCACATTCGAATAATGACAACGCTTTACTAAATGCTGTAGACGATATTTTGTGGTTCAGATCGTATTCGTTTCCTAAAAAATCGGAATTATTAGGCGAAGTAAAAATGACTGTTACCGTGATTCATGCCGGCGAGCAGCACAATGTAGTTCCCGATAAATGCCAGTTTACCGTTGACGTTCGCACTACAGAAAACTATTCGAATACAGAAGTTTACGAAATCATACAACAACACGTAAAAAGTGAAGTTACACCAAGGTCGTTGCGATTAAATTCGTCTTCGATTCCTTTGGAACATCCGTTTGTTCAGGCCGGAATTGCTTACGGACGAAAAACCTACGGCTCTCCAACTTCATCCGACCAAGCGGTAATTCCTTGTGCTTCTTTAAAAATGGGACCAGGATTATCGACACGTTCGCATAGCGCTGACGAATACATTTTTTTGGACGAAATTAAAGACGGAATATCCATTTACATCAACGTACTTTCTAAAATTTTATAACAATGGGAAATAAAATTTGGCAAAAAAAATCAACTGAAAACTTAGATCATGCTGCCATTATCGAAAAATTCACTGTAGGTAATGATACTGATTTCGATATGTTATTGGCTGAATTTGACGTTTTAGGTTCATTGGCACATACCAAAATGCTCAACAGCATCGGGTTGATTTCGGATGAAGAATGGATTATTCTAGAAAAAGAACTCAACACCATTCTAGGCGAAATTGAATTGGGTAAATTCCAAATAGAAGAAGGAATTGAAGATATTCATTCGCAAATAGAATTTATGCTGACGCAACGCATTGGCGAAATCGGAAAGAAAATCCACAGCGGACGTTCGAGAAACGATCAGGTTTTAACCGATTTAAAATTGTTTTTAAAGCACGAATTAGGCGAAGTTGCCCAACTTACCACCAATTTATTCGAACAATTAATTGCGTTGAGTGACCAATATAAAAAAGTGCTTTTGCCTGGTTATACGCATTTGCAAATTGCTATGCCGTCGTCATTTGGTTTATGGTTTAGTGCTTACGCCGAAGCTTTAACTGACGATATGGAATTTTTAGTAGCTGCATATAATGTGACCAATAAGAATTCGTTGGGTTCTGGTGCGGGTTATGGTTCTTCTTTTCCTTTGAATCGAGAAATGACAACTGAATTACTCAACTTTGCTGATTTGAATTACAATGTGGTTTATGCGCAAATGACACGTGGAAAATCAGAAAAAGCAGTTGCAGTGGCACTATCAAGTATCGCTGCAACACTGAGTAAATTTTCGTATGACGTTTGTTTGTATATGAATCAAAATTTTGGTTTTTTATCCTTTCCTGATTCGTTAACCACCGGAAGCAGCATAATGCCACATAAAAAAAATCCGGATGCATTTGAATTGATTCGCGCAAAATGCAACCGAATTCAAGCCATTCCGAACGAATTAGCGCTTTTGACCAATAATTTACCTTCAGGGTATCACAGAGACTCGCAATTGACCAAAGAATGTTTATTTCCGGGTATTGAAGCCTTAAAAGACTGTTTATCAATTTGTCAATTCATGCTGAACCATATCATCATTAAAGACAATATTTTGGATGACGAAAAATACAAATACTTATTCAGCGTGGAAAACGTAAACCAAGAAGTTTTAAACGGCATGTCGTTTAGAGAAGCCTATAAAAAAATTGGTTTGGAAATTGAAAATAATACTTACAAACCTGAAACCAATTTACATCACACACACGAAGGTAGCATAGGAAATTTGTGTCTTGATGAAATCAAAAACGCATTTTATAAAGTTAGAAATAAGGTTGTATAAATATTCTTAATTTAAAAAACATCTCGACTCCGCTCGATGTAACAAACATTATTTAGGAATTTTAAAAGCTGTTTCTTTTTTTACCTCATTTAGGACGATACTACTGTGATATTGTCCTATGTTTGGTATGTTAGAAACTACATTTACCACGAAATTATTATAACTTCCAATATCTGTTGAAACAATCTTCATAACATAATCGTAAGTACCAGACAAACTGATTAATTCTTGAATTTCAGGAATAGAAACCGCTATTCGCTCAAAATCCATTAAAGCTTCTTTAGACTGTTCTTTTAAGGTAATATAACAATACACCACAATATCTAATCCAACTTGAACACGATCAACAAGAGCAACATATTTTTTTATAATTCCTCTACGTTCTAAACTTTTAATGCGTTCGTAAGTTGGCGTAAAAGAAAGTCCAATTTGTTCGCCAATATCTTTTACAGAAAGTGTAGAATCACTTTGTAATATATCAAGAATTTTTAAATCTTTATCGTCTAGCGTTGCTTTCATATACCACTAAATTACAGAATTATTTTTTAAAATTTAGATAATCTTGCAGAAGAATTGTTGCAGCAATTTCGTCAATTAAACCTTTGTTTTGACGTTGTTTTTTCTTTAATCCACTATCAATCATGGTTTGAAAGGCCATTTTAGAAGTAAAACGTTCATCCATTCGTTCCAAACTTATTATTGGAAATTCTTTTTGGAACTGAACCACAAATTTTTCAATTATTTCAGCACTTTCTGAAGCAGAACCATCCATTTGTTTTGGTTCACCTATAATCGCTTTTTCAACTTTATGTTTTGAAAAATAATCTTTTAAGAAAGGAATCAATTTATCTGTATCAACAGTTGTTAATCCCGATGCTATAATTTGCATATCATCAGTAATAGCAATTCCTGTTCTTTTTTTCCCGTAATCTATTGCTAAAATTTGTCCCATAAAAAGATTAAAGAACAAATTTAAAAATAAAAAAGTGGGAAACCCCACTTTTTTTATGCTTCTAAATGTAAAACTTCGGTTGTCATCTTTTTTACCGACTCAAAAACTGCTTCGTTTTCATTTAATTTTATTCCGTATGAAGGAATTATTACTTTCATCTTCTCTTGCCATTCTGCTGACCTCATTTTCTCACAAAAACATCTTTCTAACAATTCAATCATAATAGAAACTGCAGTTGATGCGCCAGGAGAAGCTCCTAATAATGCCGCAATCGAACAATCAGAAGCACTTACAATTTCAGTTCCGAATTGTAAAACTCCTTTTCCATCTTTATCTTTCTTTATAATTTGAACACGTTTTCCAGCTTCTTCTAAAACCCAATCTTCCGATTTTGCATCGGGATAATATAATTTTAAATCGGCCATTCGTTCTTCTTGAGAATGCATCACTTGTTCGATTAAATATTTCGTTAAAGGAATATTGTGAGCTCCGGCATAAAGCATAGGCCAAATATTATTTGTTTTTATCGATTTTAATAAATCAAAATATGAACCTTTTTTAAGAATTTGGTTGTAAATCCGGCATAAGGTCCAAATAACAATTCTTCTTTACCATTTATTTTACGAGTATCTAAATGCGGAACCGACATTGGCGGAGCACCAACAGCCGCTTTTCCGTATACTTTTGCATGATGTTGTTTTATTACATCTTCATTTACACAACGTAACCATTGACCTGAAACTGGGAAACCACCGAAACCTTTTCCTTCTAAAATTTTTGATTTCTCTAATAAAGGTAATGATCCTCCACCAGCTCCAATGAAAACGAATTTGGTTTTTAACTTTCTCTTTTCACCTGTTACTAAATCTTTCACTTTTAGCAACCATCTACCGTCTTCTTCCTTTTTAAGCTTTTTAACTTCGTGATTAAAATACATTTCAACACCATCTTGTACTTGAAGATATTGAAACATACTTCTTGTTAAATTACCAAAATTAACATCAGTACCTCTGTGCATGTAAGTTGCGGCTACCTTTTCATTTTCGTCTCTGCCCTTCATAACAAGTGGCATCCAAGATGTAATTTCATCTGCTGAAGTTGAAAACTTCATTTCTTTGAAAAGTGTATTTTTAGTTAAACCTTCGTAGCGTTTCTTTAAAAATTTCACATTGTCTTCACCCCAAACAAAGCTTGAATGTGGTATTGTTTTAATAAAATTTTCTGGTGAAGTAATTAAATTTTGTTGTACTAGATAAGCCCAAAATTGTCTTGAAACTTCAAATTGTTCTGCAATATGAATTGCTTTAGACACATCTACAGAACCATCTGGTTTTTGTGGCGTATAATTTAGCTCACAAAACGAAGAGTGTCCTGTTCCAGCATTATTCCAAGCATCAGAACTTTCCGTAGAAGCTGTGTCTTGTTTTTCAAAAATTTCAATTGTTATATCAGGTTGTAACTGTTTAAGTAATGTTCCAAGTGTGGCGCTCATTATACCTGAGCCTACCAAAACAACGTCTGGATTAACGTTCATTTTAAATTGTATTTTAAAAATTGAAAATGCAAAGATATTGCTATTTTAATAAAAATTATTTTTTAGTTTCAAGTTTTTACTGAAAATTTATCAATAAAAATAGATGAAAACGATGTAGTTAATAAATAAAATTCAATAAAGAATTGTTTTTTTAGCTTAAAAATATGTTTTTCTATTTTTTAAGTAGTTTTAGGTTTTATATTTGTAAAAAATTACACAATGGAAAATTTAAAAAATATTATAGAAAAAGCTTGGGATAACAGAGCTTTATTACAGGAAGACGCTACTCAAAATGCTATAAAAGAAGTTATTGAGTTATTAGATAATGGAAAAATTAGAGTTGCGGAACCTACAGCTAACGGTTGGCAAGTTAATGAATGGGTAAAAAAAGCTGTAGTAATGTACTTCCCTATTCAAAAAATGGATACTTGGGAAGCTGGTATTTTTGAATATCATGATAAAATGGAATTAAAGCGTAATTATGCTGAAAAAGGTGTTCGTGTAGTTCCTCCAGCAACAGCTCGCTATGGTGCATATATTTCTTCAGGTGTTATTTTAATGCCAAGTTATGTTAACATTGGTGCTTATGTAGATGCTGGAACTATGGTCGATACATGGGCAACTGTTGGTAGTTGTGCGCAAATAGGTAAAGATGTACATTTAAGTGGTGGTGTTGGAATTGGTGGAGTATTAGAACCATTACAAGCTGCTCCTGTTATTATTGAAGATGGTGCATTTTTAGGTTCAAGAAGTATTGTTGTAGAAGGTGTTAGAGTTGAAAAAGAAGCCGTTTTAGGTGCCAATGTTGTATTGACAGCTTCAACAAAAATTATTGATGTTACCGGAGATCAACCTGTTGAATACAAAGGTGTTGTTCCTGCTCGTTCGGTTGTAATTCCTGGAAGCTACACTAAGAAATTTGCAGCTGGCGAATATCAAGTTCCATGTGCATTAATTATTGGACAAAGAAAACCTTCGACTGATTTAAAAACTTCACTTAACGATGCGTTAAGAGAATATAATGTAGCTGTTTAAAACAATGAAAGTACTTGTCATACAAATCAAAATGATAGGTGACGTACTGGCAAGTACTGTCATTTGTGAAACTATTAAAGAGCAAAATCCTAATTGCGAAATTCATTATTTGATTCAAAAAAATAGTTTTGCAGTTGTTGAAAACAATCCTTGTATTGATAAAGTTATTTTCTTTGAAGAAGAAAAGTACAAAGGCTTCAAAGGTTTTATTCAATTAGGAAAAGAATTTAAGCAAGAAAATTACTCAGCTATAATTGATGCTTATGGAAAATTACAAAGTATTATTCCGAGCTATTTAAGTAATATAAAAACCAGAATTGCTACTAAAAAATGGTATACTGATTTACTATTTACAGAAACTGTAATTCCAGATACTGAATGCGAAGGAACAGCCAATGCTTTCCGACTTTTATTAGTCAAAACTTTTCTAAAAAAGAAGTGGATTTAATTTATCCTAAAATTCATTTAACTCCCCAAGAAATATCTAATGCTAAATCTATAATTGAAAGTCAGCTCGATACGAGTAAACCTATTTTTATGATTAGTGTAGTAGGAAGTGCTCCAAATAAAAGTTTACCGAATGAATACATGGCAAAAGTATTAGATACTATTTCTGAAAGTAATAAAAATGCACAACTTGTATTTAATTACATGCCCAATCAATTTGAGGAAGCAAAAGCAATTTTTGATAGTTGTAATCTAGCAACTCAAAAGCAAATAGTTTTTGACTTCTATTGCAAAGGATTAAGAACATTTATTAGTGTTTTATCACAATGTAACGCTTTGATTGGAAATGAAGGTGGCGCTACTAATATGGCAAAATCTTTAAATATTCCTACGTTTACAATTTATGCACCTTGGATTAATAGAAATTCTTGGAATATAATGGAAACATCTGGTTTACACGATATTGTTCACTTACGTGATTATTATTCAGACCTTTATAAAAACAAACACCCTAAAAACTTTAAGGAAAAGTCTTTAGAGTGGTATGATAAATTGAATCCAGATTTGTTTTGCGAAAAATTAAAACAATTTGTAAAAAGAATTAGTCAATAAACTTTTCTTTATACCATTTTACTTGTTCTTTTAATCCTTCTTCAAAACTTGTTTTAGGACTATAATCCAATAATTTACGTGCTTTATCAATTACTGCAGCTGTACGTTGTTGATCTCCTTTTCTAGGTGGTTTATGGTCAATTAATAATTTTTTATCCATTATTTTTTGTACCAAATCAATTCCTTGCCCAGTTGTATTTACCTCATCTGTTCCAAGGTTGATTATCTCTCCGTCTATTTTGTCTTCTTTACCAATAATTGCACTTAATCCTTCTACAATATCTCCAACATAAGTAAAACTTCTCTCGTGTTTTTCACTTCCTTCAAATAAAGGAAATGGCTTGTTGTTGAATAAATTTTCAACCAACATGGTATATAATTTCTCAGGACGTTCTCTTGGTCCGTAAACCGAATACAAACGTATTGAACACGATTTTAATTTTTGAGTTCTAGATAATGCTAAAACCAATTGCTCAGCAGCTAATTTAGTAGCACCATAAAAAGAAACTGGTTGAGGCGGAACTGTTTCGTCTACTGTAGCTTCTAATCCATAAACAGAAGAAGTTGCAATATTTACAAACATCTTCAAATCAGGATTGTACTTTAATACAAAATCTAAAAGATTTTGTGTAGCATAAATGTTATTGGTAACATATTCTTCTAAAGAAGTCGTTGCCGAAATTCCTGGTTGAGCGGCTAAATGATATATATAATCGTAATTGATTTCAAAAACTTTTGATAAATCATCATTTAAATCTATTTCAAAAATTTCAACTCCCTTAGCATTTAAATCAGTTGCGTTTAAGCGCTTTAATTTAGTATCATAATAATTATTAAAATTATCGATTCCATACACTTTATGACCTTTATTAACTAAAGTTTCGCATAAATGTGACGCAATAAATCCGGCAGCTCCTGTTACTAAAATATTCATTTAATTATCTTTTTTAATTCCAAATGGAGTCCATTTAATTCTTTTCTCTTTTACCTCTTTTCTAATCGCTAAATTAGCTGCAAGAGATTCTGGAGTTTTATATCCTCTAGGGTGATCTAAATGCACTACAATTGCTTTGTGTCTTATTTGTTTTCCTTTTACACCATAATTTTCTAAACGCTCGCCAAATTCTCTATCTGGACCTCCATACTTCATGCGTTCATCGTAACCATTAATTGCAATCATATCTTCTTTAAAACCAGAAGAATTACAATTATTAAAAGATGGTGTAGTAGGTGAAATAATATCTAAAATTTTGCCTAAAAAGACACTTGAACCTAATTTTAATGTATTAGAAAAATCTAACTTATCAATAGCATTCAGCCATTTTACATTGAAACAATTTTGGTTTAAAATATCTTCTTTTGTGATAGCTTTACTAGTTTTCATTGAAAGTTTACAATAACCGCCAGATAAAAATCTACCTTTTTCTGCTTGTTGTGCGTGAATTTCAACAAAATCGGCTCTTGGAATACAATCACCATCCGTCATTAAAATATACTCATGACTAGCCTCAACAATTGCAACATTTAATATTTCTTGACGTCTATAGCCTTCATCTTCGTGCCATAAATGCCTTACAGGTACCGGATAATTGGCTGCATATCGATCAATTAACTCTTTTGTTGTTACACGAGAACCATCATCGGCTATAATTAATTCAAAATCTTTATAGGTTTGAACACTGTAACCAATTAAGACTTTCTCAAGCCATTCTTCTGCATTATAAGTACTTACAACAACTGATATTTTTAAATTATTATTCAATTTTATCTTTTTTTATTCCGTTTTTAATCCAAGTAACGTTATTTTTCTTGTTGAAATTTCGAATTGCTAAATTATTCAAAATTTTAGACTTATCCGCATATTTTCGTTCATGATCTAAATGAAGACAAATTGCAGAATACCTAATTTGCTTCGCTAACACACCAAGATTAAACAATCGCTCTCCTACTTCTCTATCTAAACCACCATATTGCATTTCTTCATTAAAGCCATTTATTGCCAGTAAATCTTCCTTATAACAAGATGTATTGTGACCGTTAAAGGTTTTTTTTGTTGGTGTTACCCAATTCATGAAAGCTGCAACAATTATATTTTTGGTTAATTTAGATAATTTAAAAGATTTTTTAACTCCGTTTTTTACCAACCAATTTATGGAAAAACAATCGCCATTTAAAATATCTTTTTCATTAATTCTTTTTGAAATTTCTAAAGGCAATTTAAAATAACCTCCACTTAAAAAATAACCTTTCTCTTTGTACTGCAAGTGTTTTGCTATAAAATCTTCACGTGGAATACAATCGCCATCAGTAAACAATAAATAATCTGATTTTGCTTCGAGAATCGCTTTGTTTAAAATTCTACACTTCTGAAAACCTTCATCGGGTTGCCATACATGAACAATCGGAAATTTAAATCTTGATTGAAATGAATCTATTAGACTTTTCGTTTTGTTGGTTGAACCGTCATCTGCTATTACAATTTGAAAATCGCTGATGGATTGCTTTAAATATCCAATCAAAACTTTTTCAAGCCATTCTTCAGAATTGTATGTTGTTATTATAACAGATAATTTCATTAATAGATAAAAAACTAATGTACTACTTTTTCCAGAATTTAATCTTCTTTTTTATTTTCTTTCTTCTATTAAATCGCTCTAGAAAACCATTAGCTTCTTTCATTAACAATTGAAAAAAATCATTTTCGTTTACTTGATACAATTTAGCATATTCTTTTGCTAAAATTGAATTGATATCTTCTTCTGTAGTTAATTTTGCAATATTTCTGGCTCGTTGCTCCATGCTTAAATTAGCATGAAAACTCATTCTATTTAAATCTACCAAATAAAATTGATAATCGTTATCACCAACTTTTTTAATTAAAGTATTTCCTGCAGTATTATCAATAAATTCAATTCCTTCGTTATGAACTTTGAAAAAAAATTGTGCCGTTTGTTTTATTATTTCTTCACGATTTGGATAATTTGGATCGAAAACTAAATTTCTAAACATCAAATCAATATTTTGTTGGTTACTGAAGTAATAACTTTGTTCTAAACCTAAAACTGATTTATTCTCGTAATATGCATAAGGTTGTGGAGTTCCTATTCCTTTTTCTAAAAGTAAAGTAGCATATTCAAATGAGCGTTGCGCTTTCGATTTTCTTATATAACCATAAATAATTGCGTTTAACAAATTCGGTTTTTTAAAAGACTTTACATTTACTTCTGTTCCATCTTCCAAATCAAAGAATTTGATTACATTTCGCTTTTCAGAACCTATTAATTCACCTTCTTTTTTAAATTTATTTAAAATACAATCAAATTGATTTTCTAAATGTTTAAAATTTGGGCGAAAAACTTTCTTCATCTTATTTATTGCTAATAATTGACAAAAGTAAGTTTTTTTATTTATTTGGCTTATTTTTACAAAAAAATAGAATATGTTCAAACATCTTTTAATTACGAGATTTAATCTTAAAAATCCAGAATGGAAACAATTAACTAAAAACAACGAATCGCTTTTAGACGATAGTTGGATGAATGAACGACTAGAATTATTTGCTAATTATTGTTTTCCTTCAGTTAGCAATCAAACCAATCAAAACTTTGAATGGTTGCTGTATTTTGATGTTTCTACAAGCGAAAATCACAAAAATAAAATAGCAGAAATTATTGGTAATAAAACCAATATCAAAAGTTTCTTTATTGACGGAATGCCTGTTTTTAATGAAAGTATTATAAAATATGTTGAAGAAAATATTTCGACAGAGTATTTAATTACCTCGAGAATTGACAATGACGATTGTATTCACAAGGATTTTATAAACGAAATTCAGAAGCATTTCGACAAACAAGATTTCTTAGCTATTGATAATATTGAAGGTTATACTTTACAAATTGAACCTAATTTTATTTTGGGTAAAAAGAACACATTTTCAATCCTTTTATAAGTTTAATTGAGAAAAATGACCAACCTAAAACGGTTTGGCATTATGTTCACAATATGTGGAAAAAAGAACCTCGATTAATTCACGTAACTGAAAAAAGACTTTGGCTTTCTGTTATTCACGGAAAAAACAAAGTAAATGAGTTTGATGGTTATGGAAACATAAAATGGAATTCTTTAAAAAATGATTTTATAGTTTCGGATAAAGTTTCTCAAAAATTGAGAACGACCAATTGCCGTTCTCAAAATGGTGGTTTTTAAGCCTTCGAAATTTTTTATATGTAAAACGTGTTTTATTAAGTAAACAACTTAAAAAAATGTTAGGCGTTTATAAGAAATAATTTTATTTACAAACCGATTTTAATTCGTTAAACATTTTCTTAGCAATGACTTCTTTAGTAAAATTATTTACAAGGAATTCATAACCTTTTTGTTTAAATTTTTCTTGTAATTCTGTGTTCGCTAGAAGTTCTTCAACTTTATCTGCAAAAGAGATTGGGTTACCAACTTCCGCTAAAAATCCGGTTTCGTTTTCAACTACAACTTCAGGAATTCCACCAGCTTTAGCGGCTACAATTGGCACTTTACATGCGTAAGACTCTAATAAAACGCCTCCTGTTGGTTCATTGTTTGATGTAAACATAAACAAATCGAATTCTGGTAAAATTTCGGGAATATCGCGTCTAAAACCTGTAAAAATAATTTCGTTTTCTAAACCTAATTCTTTTACTTGCGCTCTAACTTCTTGTTCTAAGGAACCTTTACCTACTAAAATATATTTGGCTTTAACACCTCTTTTTACAAGTTCTGCAACTGTATTTACCCAAGTTTTATGATCTTTAAAACCAGTAAATTCAGCTATATTTCCAATAATTTTATAATCCTCAGGAATATTAAACTCTTTATGTAAAAGTCCAGTTTTTTCTTGTTTTTTAAACTTATTAATATCGGTTACACTTCCTACAACACAAAGCTTACTATGATCTTTAACTGCAAATTTTAAAACATCTACAACTGGCCCCGAAACACAAATAATCTTCTTAATACCTTTATAATTGTATTTCCATTTTCTTAAAAGATTAGTATCTACTCTTCTTATTAAGGTTCTACACAATACTAAAGGAGCTTTTAATCCATAAAACATTGCCGATAAAACCGCCAAAGTATGCGATTGACTATTGTGAATGAAAACTACATCAGCATTTTTCTCTTTTGCAATTTGACTCAGTTTTTTTGCATATTTTAAATCATATTCCGATTTGTATTCTAAAGTAATAACATTCATTCCTTTTTCTAAAGCTACCCTTTGAACTTCAGAACCTTCACTACAAATTATCCATTGATCTTCTACATAGCCAAAATCTTTAAACGCTTCATATAAATAAATAATTTTTTGTTCGTGGCCACGCCATCCCATTGAAGCTGTTAATTGAATTAATTTCATTTATTTAAGAATTTACTCCAAAAGTAATACTTTTGTATAAAGTTTCATATTTACAATGATTGATATTCAGAAAGAAACCCAAAACGCTTTAGAAGTAATCAAAAACGGTGGCATTATCCTTTACCCAACAGATACTGTTTGGGGCATTGGTTGTGATGCTTCAAATGAAGAGGCTGTTAAGAAAATTTTTGCTTTAAAACAACGTGAAGAAAGTAAGAGCATGATTGTTCTCGTTAATGGCGAACGTATGTTATATCAAGTTTTTAATGAATTACCTCAAGTAGCTTGGGATATATGGGATAACTCTAAAAAACCAACCACATTAATTTTAGACAAACCAAAAAATGTTGCCAAAAACATTATCGCAGAAGACAACACGTTAGGTGTACGCATGGTTTCTGAGGAATTTTGCTATAAATTAATGGAACGAATGAAACGACCATTAGTTTCAACTTCGGCTAATATTTCTGGGGAACCTACACCAAAATCTTTCAAAGAAATTTCTCCTGAAATTATAAAAGGTGTGGACTATGTTGTAAATTTGCATCACGATAAAATTTGTGACAAACCTTCTACGATTATTAAGCTTACCCTTGATAGTCAAGTGAAGATTATTAGAAAATAAGACAATTTATAAATGTGTCAATTAGTCAATGTGCCAATAAGTCAATTTAAACTGTGACTGAAAACTGTGACTGAGACTATAACATTCCTGAATTCGTGGCTTTAAACTATAGAGAACATTTAAATAACAAAATATTCAAAATCATCACACAAGCTGCACATGAGCTTCAATTAGAATCTTATGTAATTGGCGGATTTGTTCGTGATATTTTACTACAACGAGACCACAAAAAAGATATTGATATTGTTGCTGTTGGTAGCGGCATCGATTTGGCTTTAAAAGTTTCTTCTTTGTTACCAAATACTCCTAAAGTTCAAGTTTTTAAAAATTATGGAACCGCCATGTTACGCTACAAAGACATGGATGTTGAGTTTGTGGGTGCTCGTAAAGAAAGTTATAATTTTGAAAGCCGAAATCCAGTTGTAGAAAACGGGACGCTGAAAGACGATCAGGAACGTCGCGATTTTACGATAAATGCTTTAGCTTTTTCGCTTAACGAAAATAATTTTGGTGATTTAGTCGATCCTTTTGGTGGCGTTCAAGATTTAGAGAACAAAATCATTCGTACACCTTTAAATCCAGATATTACCTATTCTGACGACCCCTTGCGAATGATGCGTGCCATTCGTTTTGCTACACAATTGCAGTTTGAAATTGAAAAAGATTCACTTGATGCGATTACTCGTAATGCGGAACGCATCAAAATCATTTCTGGAGAACGAATTGTAGACGAATTGAATAAAATTTTGGCAACGCCAAAACCTTCAATTGGCTTTTTATTATTACATAAAACTGGTCTTTTAGATATAATTCTTCCTGAATTAACCGCTTTGAACAATGTGGAAGAAGTAGAAGGTCATACACACAAAAACAATTTTTACCACACGTTAGAAGTTGTCGACAATATTTGTCCGAATACAGAAGATCTATGGTTACGCTGGTCGGCATTACTTCACGATATTGGCAAAGCACCAACAAAGAAATTTCATAAAAAACAAGGTTGGACCTTTCACGGACATGAATTTTTAGGTGGAAAAATGGTGAAGAAAATTTTCATGCGTTTGCATATGCCTTTGAACCAAAAAATGAAATTTGTTCAAAAAATGGTCATGATGAGTTCGCGACCAATTGTTTTAGCGCAAGAAGAAGTAACAGATTCAGCTGTGCGTCGTTTGGTTTTTGATGCTGGTGAAGATGTGGAAGATTTAATGACACTATGTGAAGCCGATATTACGACAAAAAATCCGAAGAAATTTCAGAAATACCACAACAACTTCAAGATTGTTCGTACTAAAATTGTAGAAGTAGAAGAAAAAGATAGAGTTCGTAATTTTCAACCCCCAATTGATGGAGAAGAAATTATGCAATTATTTAATTTGAAACCTGGAAGGGAAATTGGCGTTTTAAAAGAAGCAGTCAAAGAAGCTATTTTAGAAGGTGAAATTCCAAATGAATATGATGCTGCTTACCAATTTGTTTTGGCAAGAGCCGAAAAAATGGGGTTAAAATCAGTTAGATAAAGTTTCAATTAGCCAATGTATTGAAAATATGAAAAACTTTACTTTTAGAAAAGCGGTTATAGAAGATAAAAATAGTATTTGGAACATCATTCAACAGGCTATTTTAAGAAGAAAAGCTGATGGAAGTAATCAATGGCAAGATGATTATCCTAATGAACAATCTATCGAAAATGATATTGTTACTGATTTTGGTTTTGTTTTAGTTAATGAAGAAAAAATTATTGGTTATTGTGCAGTAATTATAAACTACGAACCAGCTTATGATGCTATTGAAGGTAAATGGTTAACCAATGATGATTTTGTTGTAATTCATAGAATTGCAATTGATGAAAACTACTTAGGACAAGGTTTATCAGGAAAAATTATAGAAAACGTTGAAAAGTTGGCTAAAAAAAACAATATTTTCAGTGTAAAAGTAGATACAAACTTTGACAACATTGCTATGATGAAAATATTTGAAAAAAGAGGATATCAATATTGTGGCGAAGTCTATTTTAGAGGAAGTGCTAGAAGAGCTTATGAAAAAGTTTTAAAATAAATTATGATTTGTTTTCATAGTTAAAAAACCAAATCGAGTAATTTTATAAAAATTAAATTTAAAAATGAAATCGAATAAACCAGTCATTTTTTGGCTACTTTCAGGTTGTGTGTTACTTTTTATAATGGTAATGGTTGGCGGTATTACTCGTTTAACTAATTCGGGTTTATCAATGACCGATTGGCATTTAATTACTGATACTTTTCCACCTACAACAGAAGAAAAATGGAATGAAGCTTTTGAAGCTTACAAAACCTTTCCTGAATACCAAAAAATTAACCAATACAAAACAGGCGGGTTTCATTTAGAAGATTACAAATTCATTTATTTCTGGGAATGGTTTCACCGTTTTATCGGCCGAATCATTGGAATCGTTTTCATAATTCCTTTTATCTACTTTTTAGCGAAAAATAAATTAGACAAAGAAACCATCAAAAAATGCATTATACTTTTAGTAATGGGTGGTTTTCAAGGCTTTTTAGGTTGGTTTATGGTAAAAAGCGGACTAATAGATAATCCTGATGTAAGTCACTTTCGTTTAGCATTACACTTAACGTTTGCTTTTATTACGTTTGCATACACACTTTGGGTAGCTTTAGATTTAATTTATCCTGAAAAAACGGAAACACTTTATCCGCAATTAAAGAAAATAGCTCGAATTGCATTAATTGTTTTAATTATGCAGATTATATGGGGTGGATTTGTAGCTGGTTTAAACGCAGGTTTGGTTCACAATTATTGGCCATTAATGAGTGACGGACAATTTTTTCACGAAAGTATTTTATTAGAACAATCTAACTTTTTAAAAGCCATTGTCGAAGGAAAAAGCGGTGTACAATTTTTCCACAGAACGTTTGCTTATGTTGTGGTTTTCTTGATGGTTTTATTGTATTTCAAAAGCAAAAAAGTCGCTTTAAACTCACAACAACAAAAAGGAATCATTCTATTACAAATTGTAGTTTTATTACAATTTACTTTAGGCGTTTTAACACTGTTGTTTCACGTTCCACTTTGGTTAGGATTAGCACATCAATTAGTTGCTTTTGGATTATTAACTACAATGGTTTACACCTTGCATCGATTGAGTAAATAACTAAACTTGTAACAATTATTCACTTCAATCGTTTTAATTAAATAAAACCAACTATTATGAAGTGTTTAAAAGTTCTATTCAGTTTATTTTTTGTTTTTTCAATTAGCATTGGAAATGCTTGTAGTATGTATAAAATAACCAAAAATGGTAAAACATTTGTGGGTTGTAATCATGATGCTTGGTTAACAACTCCACAAATTTGGTTTGAAATTGGAACAGAAAATTCACCATACGGTACAGTTTTTACAGGTTCAAGATTTGATGGAGAGAATGGTTATGCACCACAATCTGGAATGAATGAACACGGTTTAGTTTTTTCGCGTTTAGCTTCTTATCATCCAAAAATTGAAAATTCAATAATGGATTCTAGAACAAAAATTACTAATCCAACATTCTATCTAAAAGACATTCTTCACAAATGTAAAACTATAGCTGAAGTAAAAGCTTATATTGAAAAATATGACCAAAGCTTGTTTATAGAAGATGTTTTTATTTACATCGACAAATCGGGCGATTATATTGTGGTGGAACCTTATAAAATCATTGAAGGAAACGACCCAACTTATGTTTTAGCTAATTTTTGTCCGTCTATTACTTCTGAAGATGATGCAAGACGAATAGAGCGTTATAAAAAGGGTTCTGACTTTTTAAAAATTAATTACGAAGCTAATTTAGACTTTTGCAGAAGTGTTTCTGATACCATGCATGTTTGTCGCGATAAAATTGGCGATGGAACTTTAATAACTTCCATTTTTGATTCGACTAAAGGAACGGTAAACATTTACTTTTATCACGATTACAACCATACTGTTCAGTATAATTTAAAAGATGAATTAGCCAAAGGAAATCATATTTTAAAAGTTGATGATTTATTTCCCAAGAATGAAGAATTTGAAAAACTTATACAATTTAAAACACCAAAAAACTCAAATGCAATCCGAATGTTCCTTTTACTAATTGGTTTGTTCTTTTTGGCAAATTCTCTTTATTTCCTTATCAACTATTTTAGAACAAGAAAACAAAAAAACACAATTGGGTTAAATTATTTTTAATCCTAATTGGTCCTTTTTTATTCTATTTCATGTTCATTTTGAATACCAATACCAATATTTTTTATTTTCCTGCTCCTTATTATGATTCTCATAGCGTAACGGTGACTTTAGCTTCTTATTTACCACATTTATTGGTAATTGCAATTATTCCGTTACTGATAATAAATTATAGAATAATTAAGGAAAAATCATGGAAAACATTTTCATTGCTAACATTCAGCATAAACAATGTTTTGTACTTAGTTTTAATCGGATTTTTTGTGTATTGGCAAATGTTTTTCTAATTACCCAATCCAATCTTTAAATTCGTTTACACGCTCGCGAGCTACAATTACCTCATCTTCTTTATAAGTTGGGAGAATGAGTTTTAAACGCGAATTGGTATGCATTTGAATTTCTTTAATCGCCTTTAACGGAACAATGAATTTTCTATTGATTCGGAAGAAATCTTTTGGTTTTAATTCGCTTTCAACGACTTCTAAAGAACTATCGACCAAATAATCTCGATTGTCTAGCGTGTGTAAATACGTTCCTTTATTTTCACTGTAAAAACATTCGACCTCATCGATAGCAATGACTTTAATTTGGTTTCCAACTTTTACAGAAAAACGTTCTTTATATTCCTTTTCTACCGGATTAACCAACATTCGCTTTATCGCTTCAAAATCTAAAGTTGCAATAGAATTCTTTTGAAATTGATTTTTGAATTTTGAAATAGCAACTTCTAATTCGTCTTCGTCAATAGGTTTTAGTAAATAATCGATGCTGTTCAATTTAAAAGCGCGTAAAGCATATTCATCATAAGCGGTTGTAAAAATAATAGCACTTTGCAATGGTTTGCCAACTTTATCAAAATGTTCGAAAATTTCAAAAGACAAACCATCAGACAATTGAATGTCTAGAAAAATTAAATCGGGTTGTGCGTTATTTGAAAACCAATTTATCGCTTCTTCAACAGAATGTAACATTTGGTTAACAGCAAAACCTAATTTTTCAACTTTTCGTTGCAACAATCGTGCTGCTGGTTTTTCGTCTTCTATAATAATGATGTTCATTTTTTTTGCTTTAAGCTTAAAGCATTATGCCATAAGCAGTTTTATAAAACATTTTCAAATTTTCAAATTAACCTATTATCAAATCAACTTATTGTCGCATCGATTTCTCTTTCTCCATAAATTCTCTAATTTTTCTCTCTTCCCAATCTTTTCCTAAAAGATAATTAGGTAAAAAAACCGACAATCCATGCGATAAAAGTCCGATTCCCCAAAATAATGGTGTCATTAATGTTCGCCATTGAAAAATGCTTTCTCCAGCAGGAATTTCTCTTGCGTTTATAACAAAGATCATAATATTTACAACAACATAAATGGTTGCGTGTGTATAAAATCCTTTGATTCTTTTTACTCTTTTTTGTGCTTCTTTATATCTTATTTCTTCTGATGTCATGATGTTTTGAATTATAAATTATTAATTATGAGTTTAAAATACTTTTTACTTAAAACTATTCCCACTTGTTTTTTTGATCTTTATCCATTAATTCGTCAATCTTTCTTTTTTCCCAATCTTTCCCAAAAAATGGAACTACTTTAAAAGCGGCTAATCCGTGAAATAAAAGTCCGATTCCCCATCCAAAAGCCGACCATAAAAACCATAAATATTGTGGTGAAAATCTTAGATTTATATAAATCATAAAACCTGTACACAAAATGTAAACCAACAAATGTCTATAAAAACTCTTGATTTCTTTTACTTGTTTTTTTGCTTCTTCGTAACGTTCGTATTCCGATTTATAGTTGCTCATTGTTTATTTTTTAATTAGTTAAAACGTTTGTTCTCTTTATCTTTATTCATAATTTCATTAATCTTTTTCTCTTCCCAATCTTGGGCAAAACCAAAAGTTTGAAATCCGTGAAAAACCAATCCCATTCCCCAACCTAATGCTGGAAACCAAAACCATTGAAAATCGGATGTTTTGTAGTTAATAAAAAATAAGAACGGTATTACTAAGCAATACGAAATTAAACTGCTATAAAATTCTTTAATCTTTTTTACTTTGTCTTTGGCTCTTATATAAGCCATATCTTCGTTGTACGTTTCTATTGTTTGCATGATATTTACTTGTTTAGTCAAAATAGGAAGTTTTATGCGAAACACTTTATCTGTTTCTAAAACTGAAACTTTTCTATCAGTTAGAATGGCATATCGATTTACAATATTTTGTAAGCCTACACCTTTTCTGTCTTGTAAAACTTCTTTCTTTTGTTTGTTATTTTCTACTATTAATTCGTTATTCTCGATATAAATTTTAATGTGAAGCGGTTTTTGTTCGCTCACAATATTGTGTTTGATACAGTTTTCCAATAGTAACTGTAACGAAAGCGGCACTACTCTAGCTTCAATATTTTCAAAATCATTTGGTAATTCAAATGAAATACTATTTTCAAATCTCATTTTTAAGAGATTCATGTACGTTTTTGCAAAAGCTAATTCTTCTTGAACTGTTACCAATTCTTTATCGCGCTGTTCCAAAACATATCGATATACTTTTGATAACGAAGTGGTGAACCTTTGCGCGTTATCCGGATTTTCTTCAATTAAAGAACTTAAAACATTTAAACTGTTGAACAAAAAATGTGGATCGAGCTGATTTTTTAAACTTTCGAACTGTGCCGAAGCTGTTCCAGCAATAATCTTTTCTTGTTTAACTCGGTTTTCTTGGTAGTTTTTATAAAAATAAATTAAGTGTACAATTAACGTAACCACTAGCGTTATTATCATGGCTACAACATAATTGGAAACCGTTTCTTCTTTAAAAAATTCTTCTAAGCTTAATTTTTCGACTAAAACTTCTTCAAAAATTCTCAGAAAGAAAATTGCAATTCCTGAAATTAAAAACGAAGCTAAAAATCCTATTACCAATCTTTTTAAATGAAATCTATTTTTTTCAAAGTACTTATCGAGTTGTATAAAAACTATTGCATTAGCAAAATACAAGACCAAACTGTATAATATTGTAAAAATGAAATTGAATTTTAAAGCATCAAAATCGGGTAATTGTAAATTGTAGACATAATTAATCGCCTGAATTACAATAAAAATTATAACCCCAATACCAATAGCTTTTATAAGTTCTTTTTGAATATTCATTAGTTTTTACATTGTTTAATTTTACTCTGTGCAATTGGTAAACCCCAACTTGGATGCCATTTACTTTCAGGTTTAAAGGTAGCAAAAAGTTCAATAGCGTGTTCTAGTTCTTTACAGTACTCGCTTGTATCTTGACCAAAATACTGTGCTTTTCCCATGTTGTACATTGTTTTTTGTAAAACTACTCTTGGGTTGTTTGGCGCTAACTGTGTCGCTTTTTGAAATATATATTCAACATCTAACGAATAACGCTGACCAAACTCAAATGGATCAAACACTATCCAACCTGTATTAATTAACGCTTGTGTTAGTAAAACTTCAGCATTTTCGGGTTGCATTTTATTAATCTTGTCCTGATTTTTTTGTGCTGCTTCTAAAAAGCTTTCATCTTTACTAAATCATTTCTGTTTTCTAATGCTTGTGTTGCATTCATTAAAGAAAGATAATAATACGGTAACCAATTCTCAGTTTCTTTTTTTACTTCATTCTGAAATAAAACCTTCGCTTGAGCTGTTTCATTCTGATTAAACAAAGTAACAGCTTCTTCAAAATTACTTAATTTGTTTTGTGCCGATAACATGCTTACTATTAGTAATGCAATAAAAGTGATAATTCGTGTCATAATATTTAGTTTTTTCTGATTTACAAGACAAAGTTGCAACACTTGCTCCACCTTTTAAAAAACAACTTACCGAATTGTAGAATTTGAAGGATGAATTGTAAATTGCACAAAAATTAACGATGCTTCAGCTAAAAAAAGTCCACCATATTGCCATTATTTGTTCTAATTATGAACGTTCTAAAAAATTCTATACCGAAATTTTGGGTTTGCAAATTATTCGCGAAGTATATCGTGAGGAACGCGATTCTTACAAACTCGATTTAGCAATTGGTGATAATTATGTAATCGAACTTTTTTCGTTTCCAAATCCGCCCAAGAGAACTTCAAGACCAGAAGCTTGCGGTTTACGACATTTAGCTTTTGAAGTAGAAGATATTCAAGAAACTCATAATCTTTGCATAAAGAATAATATTAAAGCAGAAACTATTCGCATTGATAAATTTACCAACAAAAAATTCTTTTTTAGTAACGACCCTGATAATCTACCAATTGAGTTTTATGAAAAATAAACTTCAAAATTTAAAAAAGTAAAGTCTAAAATTATGCTTACTTTTGTGTTTCAAATATTCAAAATATGATTTACAAATTTAGAGCTATTCTCGATGCAGAAGAGGATATTTTTAGAGATATTGCTATAGAAAAAGAAGCTTCTTTAGAAGACTTACATAATGCTATTGTGAATGCTTTCGGGTTCGACGGAAGCGAAATGGCAGCTTTTTACACTTGTGATGAAGACTGGACACAAGACGAAGAAATTCCGTTGTTTGACACTGGAGATGTTCCAGGTGAAATGCGTATTATGAACGATTTTGTTCTAGAAGATATTTTACACCAAGACCAAACTAAAATTATTTATGTTTATGATTTCTTCAACATGTGGACATTCTTAGTAGAATTGGGCGCAATTGAAGAAAAAGAAGACGGCGAAAGCTACCCTGCTTTATTGTTTTCTCACGGTCAATTACCAACACAAGCTCCTGACATGAATTTTGAAGGCGAAGATTTCGGTTCTGAATTTGAAGACGATTACGACGATGAAGATTTCGATATGTTCGATGGCGACGATAGCTTCGAAGATTTTGGATTTGAAGAGAATTGGAACTAAACTAATACGACAATAAGTCTATGTGGCAATTTGCCAATGACTTTTTAATAAATGGCACATCGACTAATTGACTAATTGACACATTAATAAAATGATCAATCTATATAACACGCACATAGAAAACCTATCGATTCACCGAGTAGGAAATAAAAGTAAAAATGAAGGTTTATACTTATCGGAAGCGCCTTATGCTTTAAACGATGAAATTACGCCTTTATTAAAAGAATTTTTCTTTAAACCATTTCGCGATAAAGAAGAAAACTATTATCAGTTTGCGCACGATGTGGATTTAGAATACAACGAAATGTACAATTTTGTAACGGAAATTTTCAACAATCCGTCGCAAGTACACGAAATTTCTAAAAAGATAAATCAACATTTATACGAGCAATCCAACCATCCACACATTAAAAGTGGCGAAGTGTATGTTACCTATTTAACACATTTAACCATCGATAACAATCCTGTTGATGCTATTGGCGTTTTCAAAAGTGAAATTAAAACAGATTTCTTACAGTTTGAAGAAAACAACAGCAGTTTAGAAATGGTGTTACAACAAGGCATTAACTTAAACAAGTTAGACAAAGGTTGTATCATTTTCAATTATAAAAAAGAAGAAGGTTACAAAATTTTAACCGTAGATAGCAATCGTTACGATGCACGTTATTGGTTAGAGCATTTCTTATCGGTTGATGTTTTTGAAGACGAAAACTTCATGACTAAAAAATACTTACAGTTTTGTAAAGATTTCGCTAAAGATGTGGTATTACCTGCCGAAGACAAACAACAAGAAGTTTTGTTTATGAATCGTGCTATTAATCACTTTGCAAAAAACGATGAGTTTGAAGAAACGGCTTTCTTAAACGAAGTAATGGAAAACCCTGAGTTTATTCCTGAGTTTAAAAACTACAAAGTAGACAAAGGTGCCAAATACAGCATTGAAGATGTTTCCAACTTCCCTATTTCGAACCCAGCGGTGACGGATGCGCGTAAGAAAATTAAAAATACGATACAACTTGATACCAACATACAAATTAAGCTCGACTTTATTAACCCGGAAAGCGCTGAGAAATTTGTAGAAAAAGGTTGGGACGAAGAAAAACAAATGTATTATTATCTGGTATATTTTAACAAAGAACAAAAGAGTTAATGCTCAATTTATATACTTAAAAATCCTTCTTGAAAAAGAGGGATTTTTTGTTAATAAGTTTGTAATGATTAAAATTTAATTTTTATCATCAAAATTGTAAATTGCATTATGCAATATTACCATTAAATAATAATGAATATTAAAAATGTAATGACAAGAGAAGATTTTATGAGGTTTTTTCGTAACACTGAAAAGTTAAATGAATTAACTGTTGATGACAGGATAGAAATTTTTAGAACAATTTTAGTTGGTAGTTCAGATTTAACTAAAGATTTATTAAATGAAATTTTAGGAGATTATAACGTTAATAATCTTGAAATAATTGAAGTAACAAATGATAAAATCTAAAAATTGGACAAAAGAAGAAACAATTGTTGCTTTCAATGTTTATTGTAAAATACCTTTTAAAAGTAGCAGTAAAAATCATCCAACAATTATAAAATATGCTAATATAATTGGTAGAAGTCCATCTGCACTTAATATGAAAGTTGGTAACTTTGGTAGACTTGATCCAGAATTAAAAAAACAAGGAATTGTAGGATTAGGGAATGGGAGTAAACTTGATGAGATTGTTTGGAATGAGTTTAATGGAAATTGGGAGAACTTAGCTTATGAAAGTGAATTATTAATCGCTAAATTTCAAAATAAAAAATTGATGATATTATTGATGATGAAGTTCTTGAATTCCCAATTGGAAAAGAGAGAGAAACTTTGATAAAACAAAGAGTAAATCAAAACTTCTTTCGTTCAACAATACTTTCTTCTTATAATTTAAAATGTTGCATTACGGGATTATCTGTTTCTGAATTTTTAGTTGCAAGTCACATAATTCCTTGGAAAAAAGATGAAAAAAATCGTTTAAATCCTCATAATGGATTGTGTCTAAATTCAATTCATGACAAAGCATTTGATAAAGGTTTTATAACAATTACTCCTGACTATAAAATAAAGATTTCAAAAAAGTTTGATGATTTCAAAAAAGATATTGCAGTTCCAGATTTCTTTTTGAAATATGAAAATCAACCAATTATTTTACCAGATAGATTTCTTCCTTCAAAAGAATTTTTAAATTGGCATTACTCAAATATCTTTAAAAAATAAAGGTGAAAAGAGTGAATCTTATACCCCCCACTACCGCACAAATCCCTTCTCGTTAAAAAATACCCTTTACAAAGCTAGTTGAATCGGATTTACAATCCGTGCAACCTAAAATAAAAAGCTCCGCAATTGCGAAGCTTTTTTATTTTTATCTTGTTAAGTACATTTTTCTTCTTGAGTACAATTCGTAGAATTGGTCGTCTTTTAAATCGTCTATAAACAAAATACTTTCACCTGTCGATTTCATTTCTGGCCCTAAGGATTTGTTTACATTCGGGAATTTATTGAAAGAGAAAACCGGTTGCTTAATGGCATATCCTTTTAATTGTGGGTTAAAAGTAAAATCGGTAACTTTCTTCTCACCTAACATTACTTTAGTCGCATAATTTACATAAGGCTCTCCATAGGCTTTTGCGATAAAAGGAACCGTACGAGATGCTCTAGGATTTGCTTCAATAATGTAAACCGTATCATCTTTTACTGCAAACTGAATATTGATTAAACCAACAGTTTTTAAAGCTTTAGCAATTTTATGCGTGTGATCTTTAATTTGTTGCATTACAAACTCACCCAAGTTAAATGGCGGTAAAGTTGCGTTACTATCGCCCGAGTGAACTCCACAAGGTTCAATATGCTCCATAATTCCGATGATGTATACATTGCCATCGGCATCACAAATGGCATCTGCTTCTGCTTCAATAGCACCATCTAAATAATGGTCTAACAATAATTTGTTATTCGGAATATGTTTTAAAATCTCGATTACGTGTTCTTCTAACTCTTGTTTGTTGATTACAATTTTCATTCCTTGTCCACCTAATACATAAGAAGGACGCACTAATAATGGGAAATCTAAAGTATCCGCTAATTTTGATGCTTCTTCAGCATTTTCAGCTACACCAAACTTAGGGAACGGAATATTCAAGTTCGTTAACAATTCTGAAAAACGTCCTCTATCTTCCGCTAAATCTAATGCTTCAAATGAAGTTCCAATAATTTTTACTCCATTTTTCGATAACTTATCTGCTAATTTTAAAGCAGTTTGTCCACCTAACTGAACAATTACACCTTCAGGTTTTTCATGCTGAATGATGTCGTAAATATGTTCCCAAAATACAGGTTCGAAATATAATTTATCAGCAGTATCAAAATCTGTTGAAACCGTTTCAGGATTACAGTTAATCATGATGGTTTCGTAACCAATTTCTTTAGCTGCTAAAACTCCGTGTACACAAGAGTAATCAAACTCAATCCCTTGTCCAATACGGTTTGGTCCAGAACCTAAAACTACTACTTTCTTTTTATCAGTAACAATGCTTTCATTGGCAACATAACGCGTTCCATCTGCTTTTTCAATTTCCGCTTCAAAAGTCGAGTAATAATAAGGTGTTTGAGCTTTAAATTCAGCGGCACAAGTATCTACTAATTTATATACACGCTTCACGCCCATTTCTTCACGCAATTTGTACACTTGGCTTTCCAAGCATCCCATCATGTGCGCAATTTGACGGTCACCATAACCTTTTTGTTTTGCTTCAAGCAATAATTCTTTAGGCAACGTGTCTATTTTATATTTTGAAATTTCTTTTTCTAAGTGGAATAATTCTTCGTATTGCTTTAAGAACCACATATCAATCTTCGTGATTTCGTGGATTCTACTTAATGGAATTCCCATCGCAATAGCATCATAAATTACGAAAACTCTATCCCAACTTGCGTAAGTAAGTTTTTCGATAATTTGCTCATAATTTTTATAACCTTTACCGTCAGCACCTAAACCATTACGTTTAATTTCTAATGATTGTGTTGCTTTATGTAAAGCTTCTTGGAACGAACGTCCAATTCCCATTACTTCCCCTACCGATTTCATTTGAAGTCCTAATGTTCTATCAGCACCTTCAAATTTATCAAAGTTCCAACGAGGTATTTTTACAATTACATAATCTAATGTTGGCTCGAATAAAGCCGAAGTCGATTTTGTAATTTGATTGTTTAATTCGTCTAACGTATAACCTAACGCTAATTTTGTAGCAATTTTAGCAATTGGATAACCCGTTGCTTTACTTGCTAATGCCGAAGAACGCGATACACGTGGATTAATTTCAATTGCAATAATATCTTCCTTATCATCAGGACTAACTGCAAACTGAACGTTACATCCACCAGCAAAATCACCAATACTTCGCATCATTTTAATCGCCATATCACGCATTTTCTGGAAAGTCGTATCCGATAATGTCATGGCTGGTGCTACAGTAATACTATCTCCAGTATGAATTCCCATTGGATCCATATTTTCAATCGTACATATAATTACCACATTATCGTTAGCATCGCGAAGTAATTCTAATTCATATTCTTTCCAACCTAAAAGTGCTTTATCAATCATAACCTCGTGGATAGGAGAAACTTCTAATCCGTGAGTTAATAATTTATCGTAATCTTTTTCTTCGTAAACAATTGCTGCTCCTGCTCCACCTAAAGTGAACGAAGAACGAATACACAATGGAAAACCAAACTTTTGTGCAATTTCTTTACCTTTTAAGAAAGAGTTTGCTGTAGCTTGTGGCGCCATTGGAACGCCAATTTTTTCCATTAAATTTCTAAACTGCTCACGATCTTCCGTAATGTTAATAGCATCAATATCTACACCTATTAACTTTACACCAAAATCTTTCCAAATTCCTTTTTCATCTGCTTCAATACATAAATTTAAAGCAGTTTGTCCACCCATTGTAGGTAAAACAGCATCAATTTGCGGATGCGCTTTTAAAATTTCGATGATTGATTTTGTGGTAAGCGGTTTCAAATACACATGATCAGCCATTGAAGGATCTGTCATGATGGTTGCAGGATTTGAATTAATTAAAACTGTCTCAATTCCATCTTCACGTAAAGATCGTAAAGATTGTGACCCAGAATAATCGAACTCGCACGCTTGTCCGATAACAATTGGCCCTGATCCAATAATTAAAACCGATTTAATAGAATTGTCTTTTGGCATTGTATTGTGTTGTTGTTTAAGTTGTTGTGTTTAGTGTTTAGTGTTAAAATTCAAATATAAAAAAAAGGTGTCACTAATAAAAAGTAACACCTCTATTTTATGCTAGGTAAAAGAACATTATTTTTTGTGTCTTGGTTCACAAGAAACAGTTAATTTGTGTCTTCCTTTAGCTCTTCTACGAGCAAGCACTTTTCTTCCGTTAGCAGAAGCCATTCTATCCATGAAACCGTGCTTGTTTCTTCTTTTTCTTTTTGATGGTTGAAATGTTCTCTTACTCATTGCTTGTATTTTTAAATTCTAATAATAAAATCTACTTTAAACTCTAGTGGTTACCGTTTTCCGAAAACCGAGTGCAAATATACAAAGACTTTTTTCATTAGCAAGTACTTTTTTAAAAATATTTTTAATTGATTTTATTACCTTTGCCTCTCATTAAAAAAATAGATCATGTTTAACAAAAATATTAAATTAGTTTTAATTGTACTAATCGTAGCGTTTGCAGTTTATCAATTCACAGAAAACAACATAGGAAATGGTATTTTCTTATTATTACTAACTGTGTTTCCAGCCTTTTTTTATTTTAAAAACGAATTTATTTTATTGGCTTTCCTTAAATTAAGAAAGCAAGATATGGATGGAGCTAAAAAATGGTTAGATAAAATTTCGAATCCTGAAGGCGCTTTAGTAAAGAAACAACAAGGTTACTATAACTATTTAAATGGTATTATGGTATCGCAAACTAATTTATCGCAAGCAGAAAAATATTTCAAAAAAGCAATTGAGTTAGGTTTATCAATGGATCAAGACTTAGCTTTAGCTAAATTACAATTGGCAGGAATTGCTATGACAAAGAGAAGAAAAATTGAAGCTGAAAAATTATTAGCGGAAGCAAAAAAACTTGACAAACACAATATGTTGAAAGATCAAATTAAAATGATGCAACAACAAATGAAAAAATCTAAATAAAAAAGGGCAATTTTAAAATTGCCCTTTTTTATTATTCTATCTTATTTAAAATCCTGAAGTTGGAATTACGATTTCATATTTTTTACCTGATTTATTTAGTAACTTAGAATCGCGCATCCATTGATTGTGTAACTTTAAAACTTTATAATTTATTCCTTGTCCCTTTGCAAAAGCTACCAAATCATTTATGGTAGTATCTACTTCAACTTTACGAACAGGTACATTTTTATACAACATCTCGTTCGGAATTACAAAACCGTATTGATCAGGATTTTGCATAATTTCTTTTAAAGCTAAAATTCTGAATACATAACGAGAGGTTTCTTCTGGCAATAATAAATCGTAAAAAGTTTCTACTTCTTGCTCATTTAAACGTCTTGAAACTCCGCCCATTCCACCATTATAAGAAGCTGCAGCAAGTGTCCAATTTCCGAATTTATTCTTAGCATCTAATAAATATTCACACGCTGCTTGAGTTGATTTCTCTAAATCGTATCTTTCATCTACATAATCGTTCACTTCTAAACCTTTTTCTTTTGCTGTTGCAGGCATAAATTGCCAAACACCGCGAGCTCCAGCTGGAGAAACTGCATTTACTAAACTACTTTCAATTACTGCCAAATATTTAAAATCATCTGGAATTCCATTCTTTTTTAAAATAGGTTCAATAATTGGAAACACTCTATTTGCGCGTTTAATTACTAAAGTCGTGTTGGTATGATAATTTATATTAGTTACCATCTCTCTATCTAAACGTTCTTGTACATCGGCAATTGCATAAGGTACGCTTTCGCCAGCAAAATCCATTTGTTTTGGATAATTTACATGAACCGTTTCTTTAATTTTTGTAGCTGTAGCAAAAATAAACATTCCGCTAACTGCCATAATTCCCGCAATCATTACAATCTTTTTCATAATCTGTTTTTAATTTTCAAGTATTAATTTAGGTAAATTTTCATTTAACCATTTGAATTTATTAATTATCATCACATGAGTTCCACCTGGCACTGGAATATAATCTTTTATATATTCGGGAGGAAAAACTTCATCTTTATCTCCGTGAACATGCACAACATCTTCCTTTGGTTTAGAACGCGACCACAAAATAACATTTTCAATCGCCCAATCCAAATATTTTTTATCGCGCATATTCAAAAACTTCTCATAAAGCTTTAATCGTTTATTAATTGATTCTCCGAAAGAAAATTTTGCTAAAGCTTCAATATTTGAGATTAAACCAGTTGGAATCAATTTATATGCCAATGTTTTCTTCGCAAATTTCATTCGTCTTGGCATTTCTTTATTCGATTTAACACTCGAAATAATTATTACTTTTCTCGCTGAAATGAATTCGCTCATTTCTTGCACTAAAATTCCACCGAAGGAAACTCCAACTAAAACTGGGTTTTCATGTTTTACATCGCCACACATTCTCTTTGCATATTCTTGCAACGTTTCTTTTTCTAATGGAATTTTCCATTCTAACAAAACCATTTCAAATTGATCTTCAGGTAAAACAATATTTTCAAAAATTGCTGTACTTGCCGCCAAACCTGGCATAAAGTAAACTGGTATTCTCATTTATTTTTTTTATAAATTTATTTAAATCAAAGTGACTAAAATATTTTTTTATGATAATTTTTTGCTAAAAAATTTAGTTAATTCGAAGTAATTTGGTTAATACTTTGATAGTCGATTGTAAATTAGTACCTTTGCATAAGATTTAAAAACTACTCTTTTAAGTCGTTCACAATTTCTAAAAACACTTTATTTTTATAGCAAAATGGAAATAAAAGACAATGAACTATTACGTCAATTTGAAGTAAACACTGAAGAAGGTTTAATTGCAATTGAGTACTCTTTACAAGAACGAAAAATATTTTTAACTAAGTTTTGTAGCAACGGTAATGAAGATTTAGATTTTCATAATGAATTTATCAAAAATGTATTAGATATTGCCGAAAGCAAAAAATTAAAAGTTGTCCCTACTCACGCTAAAATTATTTCTTTCTTTAGAAAAAATAGACGTTATCAAGAAATGTTACCTCCAGGCATTAAAATTTAATCATTAAAATCTAAATAAAAAAGCCGATTTTAAAATCGGCTTTTTTTATTATTTATTCATTCATCGAAATTAAGAACTCTTCGTTGTTTCTTGTTTTCTTAAATCTGTCGAAAATAAAATCCATTGCTTCAACGGGATTCATATCTGCTAAATATTTTCGCATAATCCACATTCTTTGAATCGTTTTTTCATCTAATAATAAATCGTCGCGACGTGTACTAGATGACACTAAATCAATTGCAGGGAAAATACGTTTATTAGCAATTCTTCTATCTAACTGAAGTTCCATGTTGCCAGTTCCTTTGAATTCTTCAAAGATTACTTCATCCATTTTAGAACCCGTTTCTGTAAGTGCTGTTGCAATAATACTTAATGAACCGCCATTTTCTACATTACGAGCCGCTCCAAAGAAACGTTTTGGTTTTTGTAAAGCATTCGCATCAACACCACCACTCAACACTTTTCCTGATGCTGGTTGTACTGTATTATAAGCACGAGCCAAACGTGTAATTGAATCTAATAAAATAACAACATCATGACCACATTCTGTTAAACGCTTTGCCTTTTCTAAAACAATATTAGCAATTTTAACGTGCTCTTGTGGTTCTCTATCGAAAGTTGACGCTACAACTTCTGCTTTTACACTTCGTTGCATATCTGTAACCTCTTCTGGTCTTTCATCAATTAGTAAAACAATCATGTATACTTCAGGATGATTTGCTGCAATTGCATTAGCCACATCTTTCAATAACATTGTTTTACCTGTTTTAGGCTGCGCTACAATCATACCACGCTGACCTTTCCCAATTGGCGAAAACAAATCGATAACACGAGTAGAAATTGTACTACTTCTTTCTGCTAAATTGAATTTCTCTTTAGGGAAAATTGGAGTTAAATGCTCAAATGAAATTCTATCGCGAACAACTTGAGGATCAAATCCGTTTATTTTTAAAACTTTAACTAGTGGGAAATATTTTTCTCCTTCTTTTGGAGGACGCACTACTCCTTTTACTGTATCACCCGTTTTTAAACCAAATAATCTAATTTGAGATTGTGATAAATAAATATCATCTGGCGATGCTAAATAGTTATAATCTGAAGAACGTAAAAATCCGTAACCATCAGGCATCATTTCTAAAACACCTTCACTTTCGATAATTCCATCAAATTCATAATCTGGCTCACGATAATTAGGTTTAGCGTTTCCACCACCGTTATTATTTGCAGCTTGATTATTCTTTTTATAACTAGGATGATTGGGATTATTTTGATTAGCCTTGATAATTTGTTGTTGACGGGCGTCTAACTTTTTATCATTATCAGCTTCTGTTGGTTTGCTTTCAGTTGGGGCTTTTTCAGCAAGTTTTGGTTCTTCAAGAGGTAATTCTGGTTGTTTTGTATTTTTTACAGGTCTTTTGGGTTTTTCTTTTACTTCTTTAACCTCTTTAACTTCTTCTTGGTCTTTTGGAACTATTCTTTCAGTACTTTCGCTTTCAACTTTTGCAGAGATTCTTAGTCTTTTGGGTTTTACTGCAGTTTTTTCTTCAACTTGCTCTTCTTTTTTAACAGTTTCAGGATTAGCAGCTTGCATATCTAAAATCTGATAAATAAGTTCGTCTTTTTTTAAAGATCGATACTTTTTTATCTGAGCAACTTTTGCAATTTCTTGCAAATCAGAGAGTTTCATCTCCTTTAATACTTCAATATCAAACATGAATAGTATGTAATAAATTTATCTATGAATAATTTTTGGTTGTGCTAAAAAAATGATGAGATTTTTTTGATGCTTTAGAAATCGTAAAATGAAGTACTTACGATTTTGTCTTGCAATATTACAAATAAAAATGAAGAAAACAATAGTTTTTTAAAAAAGAAACTATATTTTTGCTCCACTAGATTTTGATTTACACATGTTACAAAGAATTCAAACCATATATCTTTTACTAAGCGCAATTGCTTGTGGTGTATTGCCGTTTGTTTTTTCTTTATGGACAGAAGAAAGTGGTAAAGTAATTTACGGTACTGATTTAACTACTAGTATTGTTTTATTTGCTGCAAGTACTTTGTTAAGCGTTATTAGTATTTTTAGTTTTACAAAGAGACAAAATCAATTTGTGTTAAACAGATTGAACATGATATTTAACTTTATTTTACTAGGATTTTTTGTGTATCGAACGCTAAGCTTATCCGGAGAAGCGGAAGTTTCTGAGAAGGGTATTGGGGTTGTTCTTCCGGCCATTTCTATCGTGCTTCTTGTTCTTGCGAACAAAGCAATTAAAAAGGACGAAGACCTCGTAAAATCAGTGGATCGATTGCGATAAACCTAACATCTTAGTTTATTAGTGCGTTAAAATCCGGAACCAATGGTTTCGGATTTTTTTATTTACTTAACTTTTCTTTACTCGCATAAAGAAAAGTTACAAAAGAAATGCGTTTATTTTCTTTTTACGAGGAATTTTTAAATTTCATTTAAAACCAACTGAAAAACTTTGCGTCACTTTGTTCCTGAATTCAAAGCTTTTTCAGTTTATTCTGCGTAAAAAGTTTTTAAAGCTTCGCTTTAAATTAACCAAATCTATTAAATACTATAAACTGAAACTAAGAACTGAGACTGTAGACTAAAAATCACTTCTTCCCCAATTCAATAACTTCTAAATTCTGAATTTTATCACCTTCAATTTCAAAACGAAGCATTGTTCGCACTTGATGAAATCCGTGTTTTCCAGCCGCTCCGGGATTCATATGTATCAAATTCAGTTTTTTATCAAACTGTACTTTTAATATATGGGAATGTCCGCAAATAAAAAGTTTAGGCGGATTTTTACGAATTTCTTCTCGTATTGCTGGACTGTATTTATCGGGATAACCTCCTATATGGGTAATCCAAACATCTACACCATCAATTATAAAACGATTGTGCAATGGAAATTCTAATCGCGCTTCGTGATTATCTATATTTCCAAAAACAGCACGTAAAGGCTTTATTTTTTTTATAGTATCGGTTACAACTAAATCTCCAATATCGCCAGCATGCCAAACCTCATCAGCTTGTTGAACATATTTTAAAATTTGCTCATCTATATGACTGTGGGTATCGGAAAGCAATAAGATTTTTTTCATTGAACAAAAATATAAAAATATTTAAGCCAAATATTTTAAACAATTATCTGTAAGCTCTAAAAGTTCCATTTGTAATTTCAATTGTATCTCCATTTTCGTCTTCACCCACAAAAGAAAAAGACCCTTTAATATATTCTTCATCAAATTCTGTCACTTCAAAAATTCCACTCGTAGCAGTATATATCATATCATCAATCCAAAAATCTGCATTATACAAAGTTTCAAGATTATTATCCGTTGGAAAATCATCTGTTATTGTATGACTTCCATTAACGGGATTAATTGGCATCCATAATGAAATTCTTTTATAAGCATTGTTAGTGTTTTGCTCTGCCATAATCAATCGTTGAAGAGATGAGATTGTTGTAGGGTTTAAATCGTAATTAATCCCACTAACTGTAAATCTAACATAAAGTTGATTATTACCATTATTTGATGAATCAGAATCATTATCAGAAGAACAAGAACTAAAACTTATTGAAAATAAGATTAAGAATAAAAAAGTTAATTTTTTCATGGTATTTTTTTATAGTTAGTTTCAAAAATAGTATATTTTTTTGGTTAAGATAATCTCACAAAGGTTTAATTTTTATTATTATTTGTTCTACAATACTATTCGAGTAAAATAAAAAGTAGATATTAATAAAAAATATATGATTAAGTATGATAGTGTAATTAAAGAAGCGATTTTTAAGTTCTAAAATCTTCTAACTCTTCTTTAGAAATATTGGCAAATTTTGCATAATCAGAAAATGTTATGCGATGATGTTTTTCTTTCTTAAAATACAATCGAATGTCTTCAATAACATCACGACCTTTTCTCTCGCTACAACCTTCAATGTTGGCAATATCTTTTGCTGTTATAATTATTCTTTTTGGCACACCTTTCATGACAAAATAATCCTCTAAAGATTGAAATATCCTTTTTCTTAATATTCATAAGTTGCTATTTGTGGTTAAACTTTTTTACAAATTTAAAACGAGAAAAGATAATAACAAAACCAAACTTTTTAACAAAAATCACTAGTTTTCAACATTTTTTATTAAAAATTATTACATTTAATACAAAATTGCAAAAAGAAAATGCAAATTACTGTTACAATAAAATTTTTTAATAAACAATAAGATGTAATACTACTAAACTTTGTTTTATTTCATGAAAAGTTAATCTTATAATATATTTGAACTAAAAAATCTAGATTGCATAACTTAAAAATCAAATCAAAAAACCGTTAATTTCCTATTCTTTATAACAAAAAGAACTTTCAGGGCCCATTGCAAATAAAATTGCAAAAGTTTTATTTAGCGAAAAAATATTTTAAGAATCGCTTTCAATCAAGTGAAGTAAATGACAAATAGCTTAAAAGAATAATAAGTCTTTAAAACAGCTAAGAATTTTATTTTTACTATTATTTACAACATTTAAAATCCTTTAATTTTATTGAAAATAAAAAAAGAGACTAAATTTCCGAGGACTGCCGTAGCAAGCTCCAAAGAAGGGGAAATTAGTCTCAATTATATAACAAAGTTATAAAAAATCTCAAACCATTCACTAAATTTCTATTTTTTACTGTTTTTATAAAAATGAAACATCTGAATGTTTTTCTAAAAATAAACCTAAATCTGCTTAAACAAGCATATCAGTATCTAAGATAGGCATTTTGTACTTCTACTCCTTTTACTTCGTGCAAGATTATTTTTACTAATTCTATTGGTTTAATTTAAAAAAATTACAACTGTCATTAAGAATTAAAATGTAAAATTTTTTAATCAAGTCATCGAGCCTTCCTTTTCTTTAAAATATAAATTTAGATTAGAGAACTTTGAACAATTTATTTTCATAAAATCATCAGATTAGAAGTTTTTGAATATTTTTTTTATCTTTATTCAAAAGTTCGTTAATTAAAAGAGATTTCTTCACAGATTTGCTCTTAGGTAAATTAACGGACTTTTTTATAACTTTAGATTGTGAATTGCTTTCACTCGAGCGAAGCGACTGATGAATACATTTAAAAACAATCAACAAAGCATTCATAAAAGTTCTATTTTTACTATGATTTACAACAATACCTTCTTTTGCTCCTTTCAAATCTCCGTTGTGAATTGCTTTCACTTGAGCGAAGCGACTGATGAATACATATAAAAACAATCAACAAAGCATTCATAAAAGTTCTATTTTTACTATGATTTACAACTCTATATCAATGTTTCCGCTTATTGAAGTAGTTGTGAATTGCTTTCAAAAGTTCTATTTTTACTATGATTTACAACTCACATCCGTAGTATTCGCCATCAGGTTTTGTTGTGAATTGCTTTCAAAAGTTCTATTTTTACTATGATTTACAACACATTTTCTTCTATTGTAGGAACATTTACTGTTGTGAATTGCTTTCAAAAGTTCTATTTTTACTATGATTTACAACTGATGCGGTTAAATTTGTAGCTGAGAGGGTGTTGTGAATTGCTTTCAAAAGTTCTATTTTTACTATGATTTACAACTAAAATCCCTAACTTCAGTTGGAAGCCTCAGTTGTGAATTGCTTTCAAAAGTTCTATTTTTACTATGATTTACAACATATATAAATTATTTTCTTATAATTAATTCGTTGTGAATTGCTTTCAAAAGTTCTATTTTTACTATGATTTACAACTTCACTTTTTCCTGAAACATCTCTACCTGGTTGTGAATTGCTTTCAAAAGTTCTATTTTTACTATGATTTACAACCAGTACTTATTTAAAGTAACCTCGGCAGCGTTGTGAATTGCTTTCAAAAGTTCTATTTTTACTATGATTTACAACGATTCTTTATCAATAATGAAATATGGCATAGTTGTGAATTGCTTTCAAAAGTTCTATTTTTACTATGATTTACAACTTGCTTGTAGCAGTGGCGAATAGATAGATTGTTGTGAATTGCTTTCAAAAGTTCTATTTTTACTATGATTTACAACATAACATTGCTTTTTAATTGGAGAAACACCGTTGTGAATTGCTTTCAAAAGTTCTATTTTTACTATGATTTACAACAGGTTTAACTGGATTGCGTTCAGGCATTACGTTGTGAATTGCTTTCAAAAGTTCTATTTTTACTATGATTTACAACCCAGAGCAACCTTTGGTTTTGGATTTTTTAGTTGTGAATTGCTTTCAAAAGTTCTATTTTTACTATGATTTACAACCTAATGGATATTGCGGCACAACGCCAAATAGTTGTGAATTGCTTTCAAAAGTTCTATTTTTACTATGATTTACAACGCAAACCTGTGTTAGCATTAGTGCGGTTATGTTGTGAATTGCTTTCAAAAGTTCTATTTTTACTATGATTTACAACATTCCTAACGCTGATTTAATGGCTTACATTGTTGTGAATTGCTTTCAAAAGTTCTATTTTTACTATGATTTACAACGAATTAAAAACCTTTCACGCAGGTAACGAGTTGTGAATTGCTTTCAAAAGTTCTATTTTTACTATGATTTACAACGAGAGCAATCTTATTTATCTGCAGAAGAAAGTTGTGAATTGCTTTCAAAAGTTCTATTTTTACTATGATTTACAACTACAATGGACACGAACATATGGCGTAATTAGTTGTGAATTGCTTTCAAAAGTTCTATTTTTACTATGATTTACAACCAGTTTTCTATGTATAACGAGTTTGTGAGAGTTGTGAATTGCTTTCAAAAGTTCTATTTTTACTATGATTTACAACTATATGGTACAAATTGACCTTGTTGATTAAGTTGTGAATTGCTTTCAAAAGTTCTATTTTTACTATGATTTACAACATACCCCTTGTTAAAGTGCTGGTATGTTGTAAGTTATATTGATAAGTAGAAATAAAAAATGAAACCATTTTTTGTTCTCAAATTAATTCAAATACATTCTTTTTCTATCCTATCTAATTAAATTGCAAAAAGTTAAATTATTATATTGAATTACAATTCAGTAAATCATGTCTAACTGAGCAATGTCACACTGAGCTTGTCGAAGTGTCTTCGAAGTGTCTTCGAAGTGTTGTCGAAGTACAGCCTTAAAACTCAAAACAACTCTAATTGTTGATTAGGAGTATCTGGCTCAACCGATTTTTTACCATAAAAAATCTCCATCATCCCAAATTGTTTATCAGTAACTTGCATAAAGCCTATTTTACCTTGGGGAGGTAAATTATTTTTTAATCGTTTAGTATGAACCTCAGCATTTTCTTTACTCGCACAAAAACGCAAATAAATAGAAAACTGAAACATCGTGAAACCATCATCTAATAAATGTTTTCGAAAACGAGTAGCTACTTGCCTATCCTTCTTGGTTTCTGTGGGCAAGTCAAAAAAAACTAAAATCCACAAACTACGGTATTGATTAAGTCTTGAAAAACGATCCTCATACATAATCAGGATATAAAATTTTACGCGATTCCCCACTAAAACATTCATAAAGCGAATTAGTAGTTCTACTCATAGCCACTAGCAAAGGGCTACGTTTACCATCAAGCACCACATCTGTGGCAATAATTCCTAACAAATCTTTTTTTATTTCGGTAGTTAATTCCTCTACTGAAACATGCTTAACCAATAAATCAAGTACTAAAGCATCTACAAATGGACGATAAGGTTCCATTATATCATCGGCTAAACAATAAGCATTATATTTATTTCGATGAAAAATGCCGAAAGTTGGGTGCATACCCGAACCTATTAAAGCTCGAGCAGTAACTCCTCTTAAAATAGCATAGCCATAATTCAATAAATTATTAGGAGGAATACCGTTTTGATGCCGATTAAATCCTTCCATCGGGAACAATTGTTGCCAATAATAGGCAGCTGCACGAGCTTCGTGGTTTTGGGTATCGCCCGATGTAACACTCTTTGCCCAATGTTTCATGTTTTGAGTGGGGACTCCCCTAGTTTGCAACACACTCGCCTGATTCAATATTTTAGCTGTAACAGTTTGTTGCCACAAATTCTTTTTTAACGGTAACGACGCATGTATTTGAGTGCGAAACCGTTCCGATTGTTCACTATGACCATTTAATGGCATTAATAAACCAATGGGCATATGTTGCTGATTACAGTTAATAACAGCAACATTATTTGTAATTAACTTTTCTAACAACCCATTTGTAACCGTAATTTGTTGGTTTTCCATTACAATAACCCCTATATCTTCAATAGGAACGGTTTTAGCAGCTTGTTCCTCATCGGGATAGTTGACCACTAATTGTTCGTTTTTGGTACTCAAATAAGCAGGATTACCGAAAAAGAGGGTTCGTTTAATCATAAATTTAAGCTTTTGAAATGTTTCCTAATCTATCGACATTAAGTTTCATTAAAGTTTCTTTTTCATTTGTAAATTCTATTTTGTTAAGTTGGCTATATTCTATTTTGTTAACAATAACAGAAGCTACATTTATTGGGATAACATAAAGACGATTTCCTGTAAAACTAACGACTTTATATATCCTGTCTAATTCTTCTTTATTACCGTTTATAGAATCAATGTTGTCATATTCTTTAGAAGTATAAACTAAATCATTTGGAGACAAACTAAATTCTAATTTATTCCCTTTTTCATTAGTTTCAGGAACTGAAAGTAGCCCTTGCTTTTGCCTCTCAATAACTTCATTTAAAGGAATTGTAGCATAATTTCTTTTCCCATTGCGGTCTTCATAAACAGCAAAAAACAAATTGGTTCCTTTAGCTGTTTCTACATATTTATCTTTTTATTTCCTGTTTGACCTAAAGGAAACTTACTTCCCATTTCAAAAATTCTGACTTTATAAATAGGTTGATGTGGTTTACCATCATTATATTTTTCGATGTTTTTGTTCATGTCTTCAATTCCTTCGGGCGAAAAAGCTAACTCTGAATTTCCGTCTTTACTCAACAAGTAATTTTGAAGAATTTTCTGTATTCCTGTATCCGTTATAGATTCTATGTTTTTTAGATTGAATGAGGTATCAATACTTTTCCTTGTTGCTGTAAGTATTTTTCCCTTCGGAATTTTAATTCTTGGTAAATCAACTTTCCCTGAAACAGTATCCTTATGCATTGGCTTTCGTATAGCCCAATTCAATCCTTTTTGTTCTACCAATTCCTTTTTCAACTCTCCATTTTTCTCAACCCATTTTTCATATTTATTAGTTGCTTTATTAATTACACGAAGATTTTGTTTAAAACTCACTACAATTGTTTCTAATGAGTTTCTTGTGTCTTCTGTAAATGTATTCCAAGGCTTTTTGAACTCCGTAAACTTATCTCGTTCTTTACCGTTTTTATCATTCCATTTTCTAGTATGACGTAATTTAAGTTGTAAATCATATCGCTTTATTTCTGATTTAGCTGATTGATTATTTAATAAATTAACATGATCTCTCGTTGCACAAGCAATTATTAAAGCATCTAAAGCGTGATGACGATGGTCAATTCTCTTCTTTTGGAAGCCTTTACTTTGTTCAAAAGGGACAATTGGTAAATATTTTTGATGTTTTTCGTTATATGTAGTATATAAATTACTATTCGTAATTTGATTCATTCGTTCAAATCGAGGTAATATTAAGTCATTCCAAACATCGTTTAACCCCCAATCTTGTTTTAATTCAGAAGTTATTTTACCATTCAACGGAATTACATTTTTAGAATTTACTCCGTCATCATCTTTTTCGTTTCTAACAATGTTTGACAAAACATTAGAAATAAACTTACTGATGTATCTCGTGTCGTTCAATTGACGTTCAATCATTTTTTCAGGAATTTCTTCCAATAAAAGTTTGTTTCGCTTATTTCTGTTTTTTGAATAATTCTCTTTGATGAAATCTCTATATTGGTCTTCTGTGAAAATTTGAACTTCTTTTCCAAGTTCTACAGGAACTTTTTGTCCGTAATGATTTTTAATGAATTCCAAACCGAGCTGATTGTCTTTTAATTTATTAACAGCCGATTCACAAATTACTTTATTACTGAAACTATCATCAAAAAATCGACTTTGAGGAATAATGTGTTCTATTTCGTATTCGTGTGTAAATAGTTTATTTAATGGAATTATTTGTCCTGTATAAGGCGAACGGTATTTCTGTTCTAACCATAATTTGTAGCGTTGTAATTCCAATTTTGTTGGCTCTGCCTTTTTACTGATTTTTAATATTTCTTCTTCAACTTCCACATTCGAATTTAAAACTCCATCTTCGTAGATTTTTAAAATTTCCTGTTGCATTGGAGAGTACGGGCGAACATTTTCAACTTCTGAATCGTTCATCATTTCTATTAGCAGGGCTTTGATTCTGAGGTTTGTGTTTTCGTTTTCGGTAACAATATTTGTTAATCGTTTGCGTTCATCGGCTGTATTTTTCATTTCTCGAGCCAATTCAATATGGATTTCGTCAAAGAAATCTTTTTCACCATTGCCATATTGTTTCCAAATATCCTTAACAACACGAAGTGTCTCCGTTACAATTTGTTCTACAATCGGATTTCTTAAAGAATGTTGTTTAAAATCATTCAAATATTTTTCCAAATCATTTACCGAATTCCACTTTCCTGCAATATCTGCTTCTGAATGTCTATCATAAACGACATACTGAGCTAACCAAAGAGGTAATCCTTGAAAATCTGTTTCTTTTTCTAACTTGTTCTTTTCTGCTTTTTCGCGAACAATTATCTTGATTTGTTCATCAAATTCTCCTGTTAAAAGTTTTTCAATTCGTGATTTTGTTTTTTCATCAATAATGTTCCAATTCCAATATTTTCCAATTCTTAATAACGGAAGTAGTTTTTTAATTGCTTTCTCTGAAAATGTACCATATTCACTTTTAAAAGGAGGGAATTTTTTGAAATTTTCCACAAAAGACGAGATGTCTAAATGATGTTTTTCTGCGAATGATTCTATTGCTTTTTCATATTCTTTTTTATCTGTTACAGAATAAATAAGATGCCATAACTGTTGTTCAATTTCTCTAGTCAAAAAATTAGATGGGATATTACTTATTTTATTTAATCTCCTATTGATTTCATATCCCGTCTCATTCATCGGGAATTTCTTTGATTCATCTTTATCAGAATCATAAACATAGTTCCAACGATATTTAGAGATTTCTTCATTTTGTGCCTTTCCTTTCAAATTTTTGAAAAAATATTTCAAAATATCCTTATGGTCAACTTCCTTTTGACTCATTAAAAAATCAAAGAGATTTTCTAGATCTACTTGAGTTTTTATAAATTCGGATGTTATATCAGTGTCATCTTCTTTTTTGTAGATTTTCAGATTGTACAACCATTGCCAAACTCTAAATTCTTGATAATACGGATTTGATTTCGGGATGGCTTTTAAATATTCTTTTTTTTCAATACCGTCAATTTTGTATTTTCTATATTCTAAACTACAGTTTCCAATGGATGATTTTTGACTTCGTAAAGGTCTTTGATAGAAAATAATATCCTCCAAAAATAAATGAAGAAAATCCTTTTTACTTAAAGTTAGTTGGTGAGCTTCGTTATTTCTGTATAATTCTCTGATACAATCATTATATAAATCATCATTGAATAATTCAGGTTGTAATTCTATTTGCTTTTGTAAAATTGCTCTTATTTCCTCTTTGTAAAACTTACGTTCAATAGTACGAACTAATTTCCCTTTGATTTTTTGAGTTGGATTTTGAAGTAATGAATCGTAAATATATGTTCCAACTGTTTTATACGATTGTTCAATTTCTTGTTCAGTCTTTTTCTTTACTAATCCCCAATCGTTTTCACTCGGTGCTCTAAAGCTACGTTTTTCATTACCTTCTTTGTCTGTTTTTACTGAGCCATCATCATTCAAATCAGTTGTTACAATAAAATCTCTTGTTTTATTTTTCCAATCATCTAAAGATACTTTACTCGAACGCCTGTATACCCATCCATTTTCTAATACTAGAGAATACCACGTTTCTCCTTTATTGTTAGGCTTTTCATCAGGAATTACATCTGTAATTTTTAATGAATAAAACTCTACTAATTTATTTGGATTTTCTTCCTCTTCTTCTCCTCTTAGTTGATAATAACCTCTTTTTTGATTGAAGTTTAACAGTATCCAAGCAAGTTCTTGTCTATCTATTTTTTGAGTTAATGCTTTTTTGCGTAAATAATAAATTGTCCAATCATGAGGAACTAATTTATCTTTTCCATTTTCTTCTAAATATAACTGAGGTTGATATTTCTTGAAATCCTCCAACATTTCTTCAAAAGATTTCTTGAAAATAAATTGCTTGTTGTCATAGACTAATTTTGGTTCTAGTTCCGCCTTGAATTGTCCAAATCTTTTCTCAAAATCAATTTGATTTGCATAATGTTTTGGTAAAAAATTTAACACATTTAATATTCTATGCAATCTTTCTCTACGAAGTAAATGTCTTTCTCTTAATCTACGAACACCTCTGTATCCTGTCCTTTCTGAAGTTTGTGTTTTTGATGGTTTCCCTGCACCAAAATTATCTAAAACATCTTGTGTCATGGGAATTATTCTACTTCCCATCCCAAGAATTTTTCCTTGTTTATTTTTAAAATCTTGTTCTATCAACGCCCACCCAATAGAGTTAGTTCCTAAATCCAATCCTAATATTTTTTTCATAATATGTAAAAGTTATTTCTTTAGAGGTCACATTATCGCGTTTTATTTATACATGTTTGTCTACGCAAACTTTTAATTAGTAACGATTTTATAATTCACCTCAATAAGTTTAATTAAGTTGTTTATCAAAAATAATAAAAAAATATTTTTTTTATAAGGTTTTAAACTTATTAATTAAAAATATAATATATTTGCTTTAGAATTTTTGAAAAGCAATTCACAATAAGGATTATTCCGTTGTGAAAACATTTGGGTTGCCTCTTGTCCATTAATCAGGAGGCTTTTTTATTGACCTAAATCTCTCAAAACTAGGAAATTCATTTTTTTTAATATTAAATAAGTATAAATACAAAAATCAATTAATCCATTAGGTAATGCAGCATGTGTGTAATACAATTACTGTTTTTGTCCTAACGGATTATCTCCAAAATATAAAAACGCTGCTATTGCTAGCAACGTTTTTTAATTCTCAATTGAACACTAATAAAAAACTAACTTACCTTTAATAGGTGTAATACATTATAAGCTCCATTATTAAGTAAATACTGCATCCCATTTACCTCTTGAAAAAATTCAATCAATAATAAATGAAGTTGTACTCCCGTAACGGCAGGAACTGCATTAGGGGTTAAAACAGGTGTAATAGTACCTTGTACTAATGGATAAACTTGTTCTACACTTTGAGTAAGTTCAAAAGCACCTGTTGCAAAATCTAAATTTAAAAACCCAGCTTGCAAACTAAAATGAGTAGCGCCTTCTGCAGCACGCAATTGCTCCATTGGATTGAAAGAGGCAAAACTAATACTTCCATCTGTTGTATTAACAGTAATAGCAGTATTCAATACACTTGCTAAAGAAGCTTTAATATTAAAATCAAAACCTTCAAGCAAAAGTTGTCCCTCTAAAGTAGAAATACCTTCATTTACATTGCGTTGCCCTCTAACACTTGTACTATCTAATTTTTTAATTTCAGATAAAACTTTAACAAGCCTACTCGTCAGTTTACTGTCTTTCGCTTTAAATACCATCGGCCCTAATGCCGTTCGAATTAATTTACCTGATGCTGCAATACTAGCAAACTCTGACAAGTTTTCTCTAGTCCTTACAAAGGCAGGATCATTCATAATTCTGTTTTTACTTACACCACCCTTGGTGCGTACAAAGTGCCCGTCTGCACTTTTGTAGAAGGTCAAGTTATCTAACGTACCTTCAATCTTTACTAGGCTGTTTACTTTTGCCATTTTAAAAATATTTATTGTTAATAATGACACAAAGTTAGAGGCGCTATAAAAATTGTATTTTCAAATTTGCCGATAACATCACAAATCGCATAAAATTGCTAAAAAAAGGTATATTTTGCCATTAGTAGCACTTTTTGCCATATTTGCCAAAAAACAAACCTAACAAACTACACTTCAGTTAATTAAAAAAATAATATTTACATACAAAACAGAAAAAACAAATCAATTAATACAATTGTTTTAGGCATGGGCAATCCCATAGATACGCTATACATACCCTATACATACCCTATGGAATTCTTATATTTCATTAATAATTTCTTCAAACATTTTTAATAAAACTTTAAAACGAACTCTCCTTTTTCTTTGTAAATTTGCTTTCTGTAAAATTCAGAACTACCAATTACTGATTACTGACTATACTATATTTTGAGGTATTTTATAAAATTTGCTTATAACGGAAAAAACTATTTTGGGTATCAAATTCAACCCAACGCTGCATCTGTACAAGAAACCTTAGAAAAAGCACTTTCTTTATTATTAAGACAACCTATTGCTATTGTTGGCGCAGGAAGAACTGATAGTGGTGTGCATGCTAAAGAAATGTATGCACATTTTGATATTGAGTCAGCAATTGATACGCCAACTTTAATCAAAAAATTAAATTCTTTTTTACCTAAAGATATTGTCGTTTATGATTTTATAAAAGTAGATGATGAAGCTCATGCCCGTTTTGATGCAACTAAAAGAACTTATGAATATCTTATCCATACGTTTAAAGATGTTTTTATAAATGAAGGTAGTTGGTACCAACATCAAGAACTGGATATTGAAAAAATGAATGCGGCTTGTAAAATTTTATTCGAATATTCAGATTTTGAATGTTTTTCAAAAGTACATACTGATGTTCATACTTTTAATTGTAAAATTTATGAAGCCAATTGGCAACAAAATGGGAACCAATTAAAATTTACCATTTCGGCTGATCGATTTCTTCGCAATATGGTTCGAGCAATTGTAGGTACAATGATAAATATTGGTATGGGAAAAATATCTTTAGAAGATTTTAGAAAAATAATTGAAAGCAAAGACCGAAGCCAAGCCGGATTTTCAGTTCCAGCTCACGGTTTGTATTTGGTAAAAGTAGAATATCCTTATATCAATTGATAATGAACAATTAACTATGGATAATCAATTAAAAAACTCGTAATTCGTAATTTTAAACTCGTAATTGAATAAATGAAAATACTTCGCTCAAAATCTTTAAATAAAGTAATGCAATATGCCAAACCTTATAGAAACAGGTTCAATTGGGTAATTGTATGGGCTATTTTATTATCAATTTTTGCAGCAACAAGACCTTACGTTTTCAAAAAAATAATAGATGAATATTTATTAAATATTGACGACAAAAGTGGCTTTATGCTATTTGTTGGTATTATGGCTTTTACATTAATTGCAGAAGTAATTACTCAGTTTTACTTCACTTATTGGGCAAATTGGCTTGGCCAAGATATTGTAAAAGATATTCGCGATAAGCTTTTTGTACACATTACAAGCTTTAAAATGAAATATTTCGATAAAGAATCTGTAGGTAAATTGGTTACCAGAACAGTTTCTGATATCGAATCGATTGCTAGTATTTTCAGTCAAGGACTTTTTATGATTGTCAGTGACGTTTTAAAAATGCTTATCATTTTAGTTTTCATGTTCAGCAATAACTGGAAAATTTCATTTATTGTTGTTGCCATCATGCCTGTTATTTTATATGCTACCAATATTTTTCAAAAGAAAATGAAAGTAGCTTTTAACGAAGTGCGAAATGAAGTAGCCAACTTAAATACTTTTGTACAAGAACGACTTACTGGAATGAAGATTGTACAATTATTTAATCGTGAAAAAATTGAAGCTAAAAAGTTTGAAGAAATCAATCAGCGTCATAATAAAGCTTGGTTAAAAAACATTTTATACAACTCTATCTTCTTCCCTATTGCCGATATTATTTCGAACATAACTTTAGGTTTAGTAGTTTACTTTGGTGCTTTGTTTATTATAAAAGGAGATTTTTCAACTACGATTGGAGATTTAATCTCGTTCAATATGTATATACCAATGTTATACAACCCGTTACGCCAAATTGCTGATAAATTTAATGTGATGCAAATGGGAATTGTAGCTGCTGAACGTGTTTTTGAAATTTTAGAAACTGAAAGTCAAATTCAAGATAAAGGTACAATTGAAGCCACACATTTTAATGGCAATATTTCGCTTCAAAATGTTCGTTTTAGTTATGTAGAAGGTGAAGAAGTTTTAAAAGGAATTAACTTAGATGTGAAAGCCGGACAAACCATCGCAATTGTAGGAAGTACGGGTGCTGGAAAATCGACTATTATAAATTTACTGAATCGTTTTTACGAAATTGATTCGGGGGAAATTACAATTGAAGGTGTTAAAATTCAAGATTATACACTTTCTAGTTTACGCAAACAAATAGCCGTAGTATTACAAGATGTTTTCTTGTTTGCCGATACTATTTACAATAATATTACGCTTTACAATCCTGAAATTACTCAGGAACAGGTTGAAAATGCCGCTAAGAAAATTGGCATTCATAACTTCATTATGAGTTTGCCAAATGGTTATCAATACAATGTAAAAGAGCGCGGCGTAATGCTTTCATCTGGCCAAAGACAATTAATTGCTTTTTTGAGAGCTTATGTTAGCAATCCTAGTATTTTAATTTTAGACGAAGCCACTTCTTCAGTAGATACTCATGCAGAAGAAATGATTCAAAGTGCTACCGAAAAAATAACTAAAGACAGAACATCAATTGTTATTGCACATCGTTTGGCAACTATTATTAATGCCGATACTATTTTAGTAATGGATAAAGGTCAAATAGTTGAAAAAGGTTCTCACAACGAATTAGTTCAAAAAGAAAATGGTTATTATCGAAAATTATACGATTCACAGTTTTCAGTTAGCGCGTAGTTAATTCGTAATTGATAATTCGTAATTGATTTAAAATAATTCCTTAAATTCGCAAACACAAATAAACAAACCGAATAAATAATTAAAAATGAAATGAGCTTTGCGAATTCCATTTTTTACCTTAAAAAAATAAAATTTAAAAAATGAAATACGATATCATAGTTTTAGGAAGTGGTCCTGGTGGTTATGTTACCGCTATTAGAGCATCGCAATTAGGATTTAAAGTTGCTGTAGTTGAAAAAGAAAACTTAGGTGGAATTTGCTTAAACTGGGGATGTATTCCTACGAAAGCATTATTAAAATCTGCTCAAGTTTTTGATTACTTAAAGCATGCTTCTGATTATGGTTTAAAAGTTGACAATGTTGAGAAAGATTTTGGGGCTGTAATTGCACGTTCTCGTTCTGTTGCTGATGGAATGAGCAAAGGTGTTCAGTTCTTAATGAAAAAGAATAAAATTGACGTTATTGATGGTTTTGGAAAATTAAAACCAGGTAAAAAAGTTGATGTTACAGCTGCCGATGGTAAAGTAACAGAATATAGTGCAGATCATATTATTGTAGCAACTGGTGCTCGTTCTAGAGAATTACCTAACTTACCTCAAGATGGTAAAAAAGTTATTGGTTACCGCCAAGCCATGACGTTACCAGAACAACCAAAATCGATGATTGTTGTAGGTTCTGGAGCAATTGGTGTTGAGTTTGCACATTTTTATAACGCAATGGGAACTGAAGTTACTATTGTAGAATTTATGCCGAATGTTGTTCCTGTTGAAGACGAAGATATTTCAAAACAATTTGAGCGTTCTTTAAAGAAAGCTGGAATTAATGTAATGACAAATTCTTCTGTTGAAAGAATTGATACTTCTGGAAACGGAGTAAAAGCTTTCGTAAAAACAGCAAAAGGTGAAGAGGTTTTAGAAGCAGATATTTTATTATCAGCTGTTGGAATTAAAACTAATATTGAAGGAATTGGTTTAGAAGAAGTTGGTATTGCAACTGATAGAGATAAAATCTTAGTAAACGATTATTACCAAACTAATGTTCCTGGTTATTACGCTATTGGAGATGTTACTCCAGGTCAAGCTTTAGCACACGTAGCTTCAGCTGAAGGAATTTTATGTGTGGAAAAAATCGCAGGAATGCATGTTGAAGCTTTAGATTACGGAAATATTCCTGGTTGTACTTATGCTACTCCAGAAATTGCATCTGTAGGTTTAACTGAAAAAGCGGCTAAAGAAAAAGGTTACGAAATTAAAGTTGGTAAATTCCCATTCTCGGCTTCTGGTAAAGCAAAAGCAGCTGGAACACCAGATGGTTTCGTAAAAGTAATTTTCGATGCTAAATATGGTGAATGGTTAGGTTGCCACATGATTGGTGCTGGTGTAACCGATATGATTGCAGAAGCAGTTGTAGCGCGTAAATTAGAAACTACAGGTCATGAAATCTTAAAAGCAGTTCACCCTCACCCAACAATGAGTGAAGCGGTTATGGAAGCTGTTGCAGATGCTTATGGTGAAGTAATTCACCTTTAAGAGAAAAGAAGAAAGAAATAGAATACAGACAAAAAAACCGTTACAAATTGTAACGGTTTTTTTATTACTTCACCTCTTTTATCCCTTTTACAAATAACCATTTCATAAAAATTTTATCACCTTCCGCTGTTTTAATAAACTGAAATTTAGGCGATAAAAATATCGAAATCACTAAAGCAATCATTTTAGGTAAAAAACCTTCCATACCAAAAACATTAGTACAAATCACCCATGTTGGTACAAAAAACACCATAAATCCAGCTAAATTATATAAGAATGCTTTTGTCTTTTTACTCATGATTTTTAGTTTATTTGTTGATTTGATTATTTGTTTATTCGCAAAATTTGTCATTAGCTTCGCTCCGTTCGGTTTTACCTCGAGTCCGAACTTGTTTCGGAATCTTAAAATACACCTATCTCGATATTACCGCAAATTTCTTTTGCTCCTCTTAATATCAAATGCTCGAAGTGACATAACAATTGACGTATCGACACATTTTCTAATTGTCTAATTAAACTTGGCTCTTTTACTTCCTTCGTACATTTCGTATTTCACCAAACGCGCTTCTAATTTTCCATTAAATAGCTTAATTTTTCTACTAGGTTTTAACCCTACAAATTTTAGAGCTTCTAAATTTGCCGTAATAAACCAAGCATTTGTATTAGGATAATTACGTTTTAAAGTATCGCCAATTTCTCTGTAAAAACGTTCCATTTCAATATTTAAACGTTCTCCATACGGCGGATTGAAAACAATATGTAACGGACCTTCGCACATTTTTTCAGTTTGGAAAAAGTCTTCATGACGGATAGAAATATAATCATCTAAATTCGCATTACGAATATTATCTTTTGCTTTACTTACAGCACTTGGCGCTTTATCGTAACCTGTAATTGTATAATGAAATTCTCTCGTTTTCTTTAATAATGATTCTAAAATCATATCGAACAATTCACTATCCCAATCTTTCCATCTTTCAAAAGCAAATTCTTTTCGGTTAATATTTGCTGGAATATTACACGCTATCATAGCAGCTTCTGCTAAAATAGTTCCACTTCCACACATAGGATCTAAGAAATGAGAATTTCCTTCCCAACCTGTTAACAACAACATTCCAGCTGCTAACACTTCATTAATAGGAGCAATATTTGTTGCCGAACGATATCCTCTATGATGTAAAGATGCACCCGAAGTATCTAATGAAATAGTTGCAAAATCTCTATCAATATGAATATGAATGCGTAAATCTGGAAAATCTTTATCAATATTTGGTCTTTTACCCGTTTTCTCACGAAATTGATCTACAATAGCATCTTTTGTTTTTAATGCTACAAATTGACTATGATTAAAATGTTCAGAATGTAATGTTGTTTCCACAACAAATGTATTGTGTTCAGACAAATATTCTGTCCAATCTACACTTTGAACTCCTTTATATAAAGAATTATCGTTATACGCTTTAAATGTTTTAATTGGTTTTAAGATTTTTAAAGCAGTTCTTAAACTTAAGTTTGCTTTATACATAAATCCTTTATCGCCAACAAAGCTTACTACACGCGTTCCTTTTTCAACATTTTGAGCTCCTAATTGTTGTAATTCTTTGGCTAATATTTCTTCGAAGCCAAAAAAGGTTTTGGCTACCATCTTAAAGTTTTGTTCCATTGTCAATTTTCTTCGTTCTAAATTCCTTCTTTAGAACATTTATTGTGCAAAAATACATTAAATTTGCATGTTTAAACCTTTTGATTCAGAATAAATGCCTAATACAGAAAATCAAAAAAAGAATTGGTTCGCCTCTTGGTTCGATACGCCTTATTATCACATTTTATACAAAGACAGAGATTATACTGAAGCACAACACTTTATGGATAATCTTACACAATATTTAAACCTTCCAGAAAATGCTAAAATATTAGATTTAGCTTGTGGAAAAGGGCGTCATTCTATTTATTTGAATTCTTTAGGTTATGATGTAACTGGAGCTGATTTATCAGAAAATAGTATAAAAGAAGCTTCTCAATTTGCAAATGAAACTTTGCATTTTAAAGTTCACGATATGCGTGAAACATGTGAAGAGAAATACGATGCAATTTTCAACTTATTTACAAGCTTTGGTTATTTTGAAGATGATGCAGATAATTTAACAACTTTAAAAGCGATTCATAACAGTTTAGATGAAACTGGTTTTGCTTGTATCGATTTTATGAATGTTGATTATGTTATTGAAAATTTAGTTCCTGAAGAAGTAAAATCTGTTGATGGTATTGATTTTCATATTAAACGCTATGTAAAAGACAATCATATTTACAAAGAAATTGATTTTGAAGCAAATGGAGAAAAACATCATTATACTGAAAAAGTACAAGCTTTACGTTTAGAAGATTTTGAACAAATGATGAAAGAAGCAGGAATTTACTTGTTGGATATTTTTGGTAACTACAAATTACAAAAATTCTACAAAAATCAATCGGAACGCTTAATTATGATATTTAAATAATGAATATAGAAATTTATATTTTTCCCCTTTTATCTGTTTTAATAGGTTATTTTATTGCTTTGTTTTTAAAACCAAAAAGCAAGAAAAACTTAAAACTATTACTTGCCTTTAGTGGTTCATTCCTTTTAGCTTTAACGGTGATGCATTTATTACCTGAAGTTTACGAAGCAGATTTACATCATAGTGAAGAACATCACCATCATCACAGTAGTCCAATTGGGATTTTTATTATGGTGGGAATTATATTTCAAATTATACTAGAATATTTTTCTAAAGGTGCTGAACACGGACACGTTCATTCTCACGACCATCATCATAACATGCCCTGGTTATTATTTTTTAGTTTGTGTTTACATGCTTTATTAGAAGGAATGCCAATAAACCAAAATAATCATTTAGCTTACGGAATTGCGATTCATCACTTCCCTATTGCTATTATTTTAACTACGTTTTTACAAAATGCGAAACTGAATAAAAATGCAATTTTCTTGTTCATGATAGGCTTTGCATTAATGACTCCAGTAGGAACCTATTTGTCTGAAAATTTAAATTTCTTGACGCATTATTACACGCAAATCTCTGGAATTGTAATTGGTATTTTATTCCATATTTCATCTACCATTATTTTTGAAAGTAGTGAAGGCCACAAATTTAATTTAGCAAAATTATTAGTTATCGTTTTAGGTGTAGTTTTGGCCTATTTTATTTAATTTTTCATTGTTGCACTTATAAACAATTTCAAAACAATATTTTATATATTTGAATAGAAAATATTCTACCAATGAATTTCACCAAAACCACTGAGCAATCTTCAAAATATGAACATTTAGAAAAAATGTCGGTTTCTGAATTGTTGCAAAACATTAATAACGAAGACAAGACTGTTCCTTTAGCTATTGAAAAAGCCTTACCACAAATTGAAATTTTAGTGGAGCAAATAGTTGCCAAAATGAAAAATGGAGGGAGATTATTCTACATTGGAGCTGGAACTTCTGGACGTTTAGGAATTGTTGACGCTTCTGAATGTCCACCAACATTTGGAGTTCCTTTTGATTTGGTTATTGGATTAATTGCTGGTGGCGATAATGCTATTCGAAAAGCTGTTGAATTTGCTGAAGATGACACTAATCAAGCTTGGAAAGATTTACAAGAATGGAATATCAATGAAAATGATGTTGTAATTGGTATTGCGGCTTCAGGAACAACGCCTTATGTTATTGGTGGATTGGAAAAATGTAATCAAAATAATATCATAACAGGTTGCATTACGTGTAACGAAGGAAGTCCATTATCGAAAACGGCTCAATTTCCTATTGAAGTTGTAGTAGGTCCTGAATTTGTTACAGGAAGTAGTCGAATGAAAGCTGGAACTGCACAAAAATTAGTATTAAACATGATTTCTACTACTACTATGATTCAATTAGGTCGCGTAAAAGGAAACAAGATGGTAGACATGCAATTGAGCAACAATAAACTTGTAGATAGAGGCACTCGCATGATTATGGAAGAACTTTCGGTAAATTATGACGAAGCTAAAGAATTATTAATTAAATTTGGAAACGTAAGAAACGCTATAAATAATTATAACACAAAATAACCTTAATCAATTATGAAGAAGTTACTTTTTATATTTTTCGCTTTAATCGGTTTTACTGCTTTTGCTCAAAGAAATATTGGTCCGAAAGAAATTCCGGCTAACAAGCCAATCGAATTAACAAAAGGAAAATTCTTTGTAGATGGCGAACAATATTCTAGCTACGACATTAAAAATCATTTAAAAAACAACAATTTAGAAGCTTATAATTTATACAAAAAATCTAAAACTAAATCTTCTTTAGGAGGTTTTGCATTAGGTCTTGGTTGTGGTTTAATTGCTGGAGATGCCGTTAAAGCTTTAGTTTCTGATGAGGATTATCCTGGACCTTTTACTTATGTAGGTGCAGGACTAGTGGCTGTTTCTATTCCTATTTTATCGGGAAGAACAAAGAAAATGGAACAAAGCATTGAAACTTATAATAGTACTTTATCGAAAGAAAAAACTCTAGGTTTCAACTTTGATGTAAATATTATTACAAACAAAAACGGAATTGGTCTTAATGTAACTTTCTAATGGCAACAGATAAAGAAGTTTTATTTAAAGGCGTAAAAAAATTAGCAGGCTCACTTCCTTTTTTATTTATGGGACCGGTTGTAATTAATAGTGCTTTTAAAAATCAAGGTCATCCTTTATATCCTTTTGTACTGTTATTAGGAATTTTAATTTGTGTTTTAGCGGTTTATTTACTTTTTAAAGGAGTAACTACCATTACAAAAAGCATGTTTGATGGCGACAGAAATAAGTGATATCTATCTTGAAAGCATCGAAAAGCAAATGTTGTATTATAAAACAATTGCTGAAAAAGCTATAGATCAACTTGAAGATTCGCAACTTTTTATTTCGGTTAATGATGATACCAATTCGATTGCGGTTATTATAAAACACATGGCTGGAAATATGTTATCGCGTTGGACAGATTTTTTAACAACTGATGGAGAAAAAGAATGGCGTAATAGAGATGGTGAATTTGAAAATGAACTCGTTACTAAAACCGAACTTTTAGCTTTTTGGAATAAAGGTTGGGATTGCTTTTTTTATACCCTAAACAGTTTACAACCCGAAGATTTAAATAAGATTATTTACATTCGCAATCAAGGACAAACTGTTGTTGACGCTATAAATAGGCAATTAGCACATTATCCTTATCATATAGGTCAAATTGTTTTTTATGCCAAAATGCTAAAACAAACTTCTTGGGATAGCCTTTCTATTCCAAAAAACAAATCAAATGATTATAATGCTGATAAATTTTCGCAAGAAAAATCGTTACAGCATTTTACTGATGATGAATTAAAAAAATTAAAATAGCCCAGATAGTAGCGATATCCTTTTTTACAAAAAAAAGATAAAGCGAATAGCTGGAAAAGCTCCTTATAAATGAAAAAAATTGCATTATTATTCTCTTTAAGCTTAGTTTCGTGTTACCAACAAGAAAGAAATTGCACCGATTTTAAAACGGGAAAATTTGAATTTTCTCAGGAAATTGATGGAAAAACCGAAACTTCGGTTTTTGAAAGAAACGACTCGTTACAAATTGAAAATTTTAGAGGAACAATTGATACATCTAGTGTGAGATGGATTAATGATTGTGAGTTTGTTTTACAAAAATTGCACCCTAGAAATAGAGAAGAGAAAAAATCGATTCACATGAAAATTTTGACTACAAACGATAAGGGTTATTCTTTTGAATATTCTTATGTGGGTGAAACAAAAAAACAACGAGGTGTTGTTACAAAAGTGAAATAACTTTGAAATAAAAACATTAAAAAAGCCGAGTAAAAATCGGCTTTTTTTACAACACAACAACTTAAATTTTATTTATTTCACTAATTCCTTTGAAATAATTTCTATCTAAATCTACTATAGCGAAAGTATAAATTGTTTGTAACGTTATTTTAAACAAACTCTTACTTTAAATTTATCTCTACATTAATGAATTGTTAGGTGATTAAGTAATTATTAACTTAATATCAATTAATTTAGTAATTAACATTTAAACCAAAACCTAAACCCATATCACTGTCATAATGAGTAGTAACCGATAGGTTTTTTCCAACTATATATTTTAAACCAGACATATACTCTTTGTCGGTATTTACCATAAATGCAAATCTTAATCTTTTTGAAACTGGAATATCTTCACGCATTAATTGTAATCTCACATTCCCATCATGATATACTTCTGTTTGAAAATTAATCAATAAAGGTAATGTGTAAACAAATCCGACACTTGCTTGTAAACGTTTGTCTTTTGTACTTTCTTGTCCAAAAATATTTTCTTCAATTTCTCCCGTATCTAATTTTCTATAACGAGCATCAAAACCAATGAAAGGCATAAACCATTGATTTTTCCCAATATAACGACCAATGTGAGTTTCGGATTCATAACCGTGATCATCATTGTAACCTAATCTCCATTCTGTTCCAATACTCCATCGTGTATTTTGAAACTTCATTCTACCGTCATTTCCATTTGTAGCAAAATCATTTTCTGCCATAAAATGCCACTGATTACTTTCTTCTTGAAGCATTTTATAAGCTTTTTCTTTATTTGGTAAATATGGATTTGGAGATGAATTTTCATAACTAAAAACTCGATTCATTCCCGACATCATATGATACAAAATATGGCAATGAAAAAACCAATCGCCATCCGTATTGGCTTCAAATTCAATTACATCAGTTTCCATTGGTAAAATATCCAACACATTTTTTAAAGGAGCGTATTCATTTTTGCCGTTTAATATTCTAAAATCGTGTCCGTGTAAATGCATTGGGTGACGCATCATTGAATTATTTACCAATGTTATGCGAACTACTTCTCCTTTTTTAATCAGAATTTTATCGGTTTCAGACATCACTTTATTATCCATACTCCACACATAGCGATTCATGTTTCCAGTTAATTCAAAACGTAATTCTTTAACAGGAAGTGAATCTGGAAATGAAGTTTTAAAAGGAGCTTTTAGCATTCCATAATTTAATGTAACTAGTTTTGAATTTGGTTTCATTTCCATAGAATGCATAGAATGGTCTTCCATTTTATGATCCATAGATTTCATTTCCATTTTCTCTTCAGTATTTTTCTTTTTATCGGATTTCAATTCAGGATACATCACTTGGTTCAAATCCATTTTTTGAAAACTCATTTTCATACCCATATCATTCATTGTCCCATCCATATTCATCATGTCGTTCATCATTTTCATTCCTTCAAAATATTGAAGACGAGGTAATGAATCTGCTTTCATTTTATGCCCATTTCCTAAAAAAAGTGAAGCTGAACCTATTCTATCTTCAGAAGTTGCTAAAAATTCATAAGACATGTTCATTGGAACTGTAACTACAACATCATAAGTTTCTGAAACTCCAATTATCAGGCGATCTACTTCAACTGGTTCTACATCATTTCCATCATTTGCCACAACTGTCATTTTTCCACCAGCATAAGTCAACCAGAAATAAGAAGAAGCTCCTCCATTTGCAATACGAAGCCTAACTTTATCTCCTTTTTTAAACTGAGATAATTGATTGGTTTGCTTTCCATTGATCAAAAAAGAATCGTAATAGACATCACTAACATCCATTGCCAACATTCTTTTCCACTCATTATTAAATTTTGTTGCAAAATGTCCTTCCTTGATTGCTTCGCCATAACTTTGAACAGCATTTTTCTTAATAGCAAACCAATCGGATGCACTATGTAACATTCTATGAACATTCTTTGGATTATAGTTCGTCCATTCACTTAACATAATGGGAACTTGCGGTAAATCGTCGATTCCTGCTCTAAATGTCTTGTCTTCTTCTTTTTTATTAAGAATTAGCATTCCATACATTCCGATTTGCTCTTGCATACCACTATGACTGTGATACCAATGCGTACCCGACTGTATAATAGGAAATTTATAAACATATTCAGCACCAGGTTGAATTGGTTTTTGTGTTAAAAAAGGAACACCATCTTCTTTATTTGGAACATATAATCCGTGCCAATGTAAGGACGTTGTTTCTTTTAGCTGATTATAAACGTGAATTTCTGCAATATCGCCTTCAGTAAAGGTTAGAGTTGGCATAGGAATTTGTCCGTTTACAGCTATAGCTCTTTTTTCTTTTCCTGCATAATTTACTATTGTGTCTTTTACATATAAATCATATCTCACTACTTTTTGAGCAAATACTATTATTGAGAAAAACAATAGAAATAATATATATAGCTTCTTCATGATTTAAATTTTAATGGTTCGTAATCGTAATGCATTTGCTATAACTGAAACAGAACTAAAACTCATTGCTAATGCAGCAATCATAGGTGAAAGCAGTAATCCGAAAAAAGGAAATAAAACTCCTGCTGCAACCGGAATTCCTAATGAATTATAAATAAATGCGAAGAATAAATTCTGTTTGATATTTCGCATGACAGCATGACTCAAGTTTTTTGCTTTCACAATTCCCATTAAATCGCCTTTAACTAAAGTTATTTTTGCACTTTCAATAGCTACATCAGTTCCTGTTCCCATTGCAATTCCAATATTCGATTGTGCTAACGCAGGTGCATCATTAATTCCATCGCCAGCCATGGCAACAATTTTACCTTCAGCTTGCAACATTTTAATATACTCTAACTTATCTTGAGGTAAACAACTAGCTTTATAATTCGTTAAGTTAACTTCAGATGCTACTGCTTTTGCTGTATTTTCATTATCGCCAGTTAACATAATAACCTCTATTCCTTGATTTTGCAATTCTTTTATGGCTTGTAAACTCGTTTTCTTAATAGCATCTTTTATAACGATATAAGCCACAACTTTTTTATCAATAGCAATATATGAAACCGTTTTACCTTGTTTTTGCGCTACTAATACTTCATCTTCAAATTGACTACTTATTAGAATTTGTTCTTGTTCAAGCAATTTTTTGTTACCAATGTAAACCGAAGCTCCATTGACTATTCCTTTAACTCCTTTACCCGTAATTGAATCAAATTTTTCTACGTTTTGCGATTGAATTCCTTTTGAATGAACATAATCTACAATAGCATTTGCTAATGGATGTTCGCTATTTTTATTTAATGAAGCAATCTTACTTAGTACATCTTCATTATTTCCTTTTTTTATAACAATGTTTTCTACAGATGGTTTTCCCTCAGTTATTGTTCCCGTTTTATCAGTAATTAAAACATCAATTTTATCCATTTTTTCGATGGCTTCAGCATTTTTAATTAGCACACCTGAATGAGCTCCTTTTCCAACTCCAACCATAACCGACATTGGCGTAGCCAAACCTAAAGCACAAGGACAAGCAATAATTAAAACCGCAATAGCATTAATAAAAGCGTAAACCAATTTAGGATTTGGACCAAATTGCCACCAAACTAAAAATGTTACTACTGAAATAATAACTACGATGGGAACAAAATACTTCGAAATTTTATCTACTAAATTTTGAATTGGCGCTCTAGAACGACTAGCATCTGTTACCATTTGAACAATTTGTGACAATAAGGTTTCGGAACCAACTTTTTCAGCAACCATTAAAAATGATTTTGTTCCGTTAATAGTTCCAGAACTCACTTTATCTGCTACATCTTTCTCAACTGGAATGGGTTCACCAGTAATCATCGACTCATCTATACTTGTAGAACCTTCAGTAATTGTTCCATCAACAGGAATTTTTTCACCAGGCTTTACTCTTAAAATTGCTCCTTTTTGAATGGAATGTATGGATACTTTTCTTTCTATACCATTTTCTTCAATTGTAGCTTCCGAGGGCGCTAATTTTAATAATTCCTTTATAGCACCACTTGTTTTAGTATGTGCTTTGGCTTCTAATAATTGGCCTAATAAAACTAATGTTAAAACAACAGCTGTGGCTTCAAAATACAAGTGAACAGTTCCTTCTTCGGTTTTAAATTCGGGTGGAAAAATAGCTGGAAATAATAAACCGAAAATACTAAAAATAAAGGCTACACCTGTACCAATTCCAATGAGTGTAAACATGTTCAAATTCCAATTTACTATAGAACGCCATGCTCTTTCAAAAAACATCCAACACGCGTAAAAAACAACAGGTAGTGTTAAAAAAAATTGCATCCAATTCCATTTTTCCATACTCATAATATGATGTAAAGGATTATTCGGAATCATATCGGACATGGAAATAATAAAAACAGGAATACTAAAAAGTAATGCTATTTTCATTTTTTTCCACAGTTTTTGATATGTTTCTTCTTCTTCTGAAGTTGTTGGTTCAAGTGGAACTAAATCCATTCCACATTTTGGACAACTTCCCGGTTCATCTGAAATTACTTCGGGATGCATAGGGCAAGTAAACTGTACTTTTTGAATAAGTTCTGGTTGTTTTACTAAATCCATTCCGCAAACAGGGCAATCGCCAGGATTATCATAAACTTTATCGCCTTCGCAATGCATAGGGCAATAATATTTACCGGGTTGTATAGAAAAACTACTTTCCTTTGATTCGTGATGATGATGTTCTGAAACAGAACAACAAGACTTAGGCGGTTCTGGAAGTTTATCTTTTGTAGTTGAAATTTGATATTTACTTTCGTTTCCTCCTAAATTTTCTTGTAATTCTTGGAGCGAAACATGATTTTGCATCGTAATTTCAGTAATTCCTGTTGCTTTATCTATTACTACATCTGAAATTGAAGTATTTGCTTGAAGCTTTTTTTTCACGTTTGCAACACAACCATCGCAAGTAATTCCTGATATTTTATAGGTATGTTTCATAGTTGTAATATTTTACATTACAAATTTCTGAAACTGCTCACAAAATAATTTACACAATTATGGATAGAATTTGCAACTTTTATAATTTATCAAGTTGGATGCGTTTACTACCTTTCATCTTTTTAAAATAAGAAGGTGTAAAACCCGTTACTTTTTTAAATTGGTTACTTAAATGAGCACTACTACTATAATGTAATAAATCGGCAATTTCAGAAAGTGATAATTCGTCATAAACAATTAATTCTTTTACTTTTTCAATCTTCAAATTGATGAAGTATTTTTCGATACTAATGCCTTCTATATCCGAAAACAAATTGCTTAATTTACTATAATCTTGATGTAATTTATCTTGTAAATAATCGGAAACGTTTACCAAAATATCGTTGTGCTTATTCTGAATCAAATCGATTAAAGTAGCTTTTATTTTTTCTATCGTTTTACTATTATCATCGTCTAATAATTGAAACCCAAAAGGCTCTAATTGAGCACTGATTTTCTTTTTATCGTCATCAGAAATAGAATTTTGGAAAATAACTTCACCTAAATTAATTTCTTTCACTGGGAAATTTAATTTATCAAGTTCGGTTTGTACAACTAATACACAACGATTACAAACCATATTTTTTATATATAACTTATTCATAACACCTGAAATTACAAAAAATCCTGCATAAAAGCAGGATTTTAATATTATTCTAAACTTAAAGTAATTTGTCCATCATCTTCCAAATCTGTTTTTATTTCTTCTGAAACATCTTCTTCATTAGTAACTTCCATTTTTTCTGGTTCAGGTTCAATTGGTTCTTCAAAAAGAAGCGGTTCTAACATATTAATTTGTTTTATCTTATCTGTCGTTAATTGGTTACCCAAAGCTTTTATTCCCTTAACTGAAATAAATTCTTCTAAGTTAACCGTTAAATTTTCTTTTTGAATACCTTTTATTTTAGCAAAAACAACCTCAGCCATTGGTCGCCAATCAGTAGAAACAATTTCCAATTGAGATTTCTCATGCTCCGAAATAAAAATTTCTTCTTTATTCTCATTTTCAATTAAAAATCGTTTAACATAGTAACGCTCTTTTTCTCCATCATAATAAATGGCTGAAATTGGTTTTGTTGGCTTCCATTTTTCTAGAACAATCATATCGTCATCGAAATGCGTTGTCAATTCTGGAATAATTGTTTTTATTTTCCCCGATTGATTGATAATTAATAATCGATCGTTTGGTTTAAATTCGCCTAAAAGCTCTCCTCTACCATCTACATTTAAACGCTGAACGGTATCGTCGAACCAAATTTTACGCGGACGAAGTGTTGAAATTCCTTTTTCTTTTAATTCGATTCTCTTTATTGGATATTTTGAAACCGTATTTCCTTTAGAAGCACGCCCTTTAATCATAATATCTGCAAAATCGACATCCCATTTTAGTTTTTTTACACTTCCAACTTGGCGTAATAAAATGGTTACTACTTCTGCTTCTCCATTTGGATTTGCAGAGAAATACAACACTTGAGTTCCAGGTTTTTCTTGTGTTAAATCATATTCTTTATCTCGAGTAACTCCCGAAACATTGAAACGTTTTATAAACGAAGCTCCGTTTTTACCATCGCGATAAATCATGTTGTAAATCGTACGCTTATCGTTTTTATCGAAAACAGAAATATGAATAATATCTTTACCTACAAACTTCTTATCATCTACTTTTGTAATCACCATTTTACCATCGCGTAAAAAGACAATTACATCATCAATATCAGAACAATCCGCAACATATTCATCTTTTTTCAAGCTTGTACCAATGAAACCTTCTTCGCGATTTACATATAATTTTGTATTACGTAAAACTACTTTAGTAGCTTCAATTGTATCAAAACTTCTTAATTCAGTTTGACGTTCGCGACCTTTTCCGTATTTCTCTTTTAAAGTCGAAAAATAATCAATGGCAAATTCAATTAAATGTTCTAAATGATGTTTTACTTGTTCAATTTCAGACTCTAATTTTGCAATCACATCATCTGCTTTATCCGAATCGAAACGTGTAATACGAATCATTGGAATTTGCGTTAGCTTTTGTAAATCGTCATCTGTAATTTCACGAATTAAGATATCTTTAAATGGTTCAAAGCGTTTATATAAATATTGATATAATGACTCTCTATCGCTATACAATTTGAAATCGATATACATTTCTTCACGAATGAATATTTTTTCCAAATTTGCAAAATGCCATTTATTTTCTAATTCATCTAATTGAATCTCAAGCTCTCGCTTTAATATATTTACCGTTCTGTTTGTTGAAATCTTCAACATATCAGAAACACCAATAAACAAAGGTTTGTTACAATTTTCGATAACACAACCTAATGGAGCAATTGACGATTCACAATCAGTAAAAGCATATAAGGCATCAATAGTTTTATCTGGTGATACACCTGCAGGTAGATGTACTAAAATTTCAACCTCAGCAGCTGTATTATCCTCAATCTTCTTGATTTTAATTTTCCCTTTTTCGTTTGCTTTCAAAATACTATCAATCAATTTTGAAGTATCAGAACCAAAAGGTATTTGTGTAATTACTAACGTATTTTTATCTAATGTAGCTATTTTAGCTCTAACACGAACACGTCCGCCACGCATTCCATAGTTATAATTGGAAACATCTGCAATACCTGCAGTTGGAAAATCAGGATATAGTGTAAAAGGTTTTCCTTTTAAAATTTTTATTGAAGCGTCAATTAACTCGTTGAAATTGTGCGGTAAAACTTTGGTAGATAAACCTACTGCAATTCCTTCTCCACCTTGTGCTAACAACAATGGAAACTTAACTGGAAGATGCACGGGTTCGTTTTTACGTCCGTCGTAACTCAATTGCCATTCTGTAACTTTTGGTGAGAATAAAACATCTCCTGCAAACTTACTCAAACGCGCTTCTATATAACGCGGAGCTGCTGCGTCATCACCTGTTAAAATATTACCCCAGTTTCCTTGACAATCGATTAATAAATCTTTCTGTCCAATGTTAACCATAGCATCGCCAATACTTGCATCGCCATGTGGATGATACTGCATGGTATGTCCGATGATGTTGGCAACTTTATTGTAACGACCATCATCTAACTCCTTCATTGAATGCATAATACGACGTTGAACCGGTTTAAAACCATCTTCAATTGCCGGAACAGCACGCTCTAGAATTACGTAAGAGGCATAATCTAAAAACCAATCTTTATACATACCGTTTACCTTAACGATAGAATCGGAATGTTCTACTTGCTCTTGATTTTCAGGAACAAATTCTGGATTTTCTTCTGGATTTATATTTTGATTTTCTTCGCTCATATTTCAGTTGTCATTTATCGGTTGACATTTGACAGTTAATTGCTTTTCAATAAATCTTCTGCTGTGTCTAATTCGACTTTCAAGTTATTGATGATAAATTCTTGTCGGTCTGGTGTATTTTTCCCCATGTAGAATTCTAATAACTTTTCGATAGACATGGCTTTATCTAACATTACTGGATCGAGACGCATATCGGCACCAATGAAATGCTTAAATTCATCAGGTGAAATCTCTCCTAATCCTTTGAATCGTGTAATCTCTGGTTTAGCTCCGCTCCGTTCGCCATTGGCTCGGGTTGGTTTCAATTTCTCAATTGCGCTTACACGTTCTTCATCGCTATAACAATAAATTGTTTCTTTTTTGTTTCTTACACGGAACAAAGGTGTTTGTAAAATGTACAAATGTCCTTCTTTTATTAGTTCAGGAAAAAACTGCAAGAAAAATGTAATTAATAACAAACGAATGTGCATACCATCGACATCGGCATCAGTTGCAATTACAATGTTGTTATAACGCAAGTTTTCATAATCTTCTTCAATATCTAATGCTGCTTGAAGTAAATTAAACTCTTCATTTTCGTATACAATTTTTTTAGTCATCCCATATGAATTCAAAGGCTTACCACGAAGTGAGAAAACCGCTTGCGTATTTACGTCACGTGATTTAGTGATAGAACCCGAAGCCGAGTCTCCCTCAGTAATAAAAAGTGTACTTTCTAAGTAACGAGGATTTTTAGTATCGGGCAAATGCACACGACAATCGCGTAATTTTTTATTGTGTAAACTTGCTTTTTTAGCACGTTCTTTTGCTAATTTACGAATACCAGAAAGTTCTTTACGTTCACGTTCTGCTTGTAAAATTTTACGAAGTAAAGCATCGGCAACTTCTGGATTTTTATGTAAAAAGTTATCTAATTTCGTTTTAATGAAATCATTAACAAACGTACGAACGGTTGGACCTTTCGGACCAATATCAGTTGAACCTAATTTGGTTTTCGTTTGCGATTCGAACACAGGTTCTTCCACTTTAATAGCAATAGCTGCCACAATCGATTTGCGAATATCAGAAGCTTCGAAGTTTTTATTATAAAACTCTTTTAATGTTCGCACAACCGCTTCACGAAAAGCACCTAAATGTGTTCCTCCTTGCGTTGTGTTTTGTCCGTTTACGAAAGAATAATATTCTTCTGAATATTGTGTTTTACTGTGTGTAATGGCGATTTCAATATCGTCTCCTTCCAAATGAATAATTGGATATACTCTTTCTTCTTCAAGGATATTTTCGTCTAATAAATCTTTTAATCCGTATTCTGAATAAAACTTTTCGCCATTGTAGTATAAGGTTAACCCACGATTTAAATACGTGTAGTTTTTCAACATTTTTTCTACATACTCGTTGCGATATTTGTAGTTTTTAAAGATCGTATCATCGGCAATGAAGGAAACTTTTGTTCCGCGACGCTTTGTAGATTCGGCTACATCTTCTTCTTGCGTTAAAATACCAGCTGAGAATTCGGCAGCTTTTTGTTGGTTATCACGTACCGATTCTACTCTAAAAAAAGTAGAAAGTGCATTTACAGCTTTGGTACCCACACCATTTAAACCGATAGATTTTTTGAAGGCTTTAGAATCGTATTTACCTCCGGTGTTCATTTTAGACACTACATCGACCACTTTTCCAAGAGGAATTCCACGCCCATAATCGCGAACGGTAACCAAACGATCTTTAATAGTTACTTCAATAGTTTTACCAGCACCCATAGCAAATTCGTCGATACAGTTATCTAAAACCTCTTTTAGAAGAATATAGATACCGTCATCGGGAGTAGAACCATCGCCTAGTTTACCAATATACATACCCGGACGAATACGGATATGCTCTTGCCACTCGAGTGAACGTATATTGTCTTCGGTGTATTGATTTTGCTCTAGCATATGCAGTTTTTGGATTTTCTGCTAATATAAAGGAAATGAGCTAAAAATAAAACGGTTACAAAATAAAGTTATTAAGATTTTTTAGTTTAAAACCTAATTAATCTTTCTTATAATGCGTAGAAATTCCTAAATCGAAGATTGTCCATAATGCAGCTTTTTGATTTGCAAAGAAATAGAATTTTAGAAATACAAAAGGAATAAAAAACATACATTAGAATACAATTAAATAAAAGTTAATCTGTATTCCTTTTATAAATTAAAACTCCAATTCAAAATTAAGTTAATTGAATTTGTTTTGATAGTTCCATCATTAAAAACTTTTACATCACTAGTATTTACTAATCCTAAATTTTCTCTCAATTCAACTTTTAAATTGTTTTTTTCATCTAACTCAAACAATTTACCAAATCCAAAAACTAAACCAAAATCACTTTTTTTATTCATTTCGGTTGTATCTTTTGTAGAATTAAACTGTTTTGAAGTATACTTTGAGTCTATTAAATATCCCGTAAAAAATCCTCCATTTACGTAAAAATCTTTTTTCGAACCAAAATAATAATTGGCATATACTGGCACTATCAAATAATTGTATTTCAACTTACTATCACTTTTATCTACTTCAGTATAACCATATTCATCTGTTAAATAGAAATAACCATCATCTTTAACTAACTTTTGCTCAAAATTTACGTTAGCATTTATTGATATATTTTCTTTGACAAAATACTCAAACGAAATTCCTCCTAAAAAAGAAAAACCAGATTTTAAATTTTCAGACAATTCATTACCTCTCAAACTAGAATAATTTAATCCTCCATTTATACCCAATTTAACTTTACTTTGTGCCCAAAATGTAGTCGAAATACATAAAAAAGTAACTATCCAAAAAAGCTTTTTCATTTTACTATACGTTAAATCTAAAATGCATTACATCACCATCTTTAACAATATATTCTTTACCTTCAACTCTTAATTTTCCAGCTTCTTTTACTTTAGCTTCTGAACCGTAATTAGAATAATCATCAAAAGCAATTACTTCAGCTCTAATAAATCCTTTTTCAAAATCAGTATGAATTACTCCAGCAGCTTTTGGTGCTGTATCTCCAATTTTGATTGTCCACGCACGTACTTCTTTAACTCCTGCAGTAAAATACGTTTGTAAGTTTAATAATTTATAAGCTGCACGAATTAAAACGGCTGAGCCTGGTTCTGTTAAACCTAAATCTTGAAGAAACATTTGACGTTCTTCGTAGCTTTCTAATTCGTTAATATCTGCTTCTGCACCAACAGAAAGCACAATTACTTCAGCATTTTCATCTTTAACTAATTCACGAACTTGGTCTACATATTTGTTTCCGTTTACAGCCGATGCCTCATCTACATTACAAACATATAAAACTGGTTTTGCTGTAATTAATTGGAATCCATCGAACAATTCTTCTTCATCATTTGATTGTGGCGTTACCGTACGAGCAGATTTTCCTTGCAATAAAGCTTCTTTAATTCTATCTAATAAAGCTTTTTCAACTTGTGCTTCTTTATTGCCTGTTTTTGCCGCTTTATTTACTTTTTCTAAACGTTTTTCAACTGTTTCTAAATCTTTTAATTGTAGTTCGATATCAATCGTTTCTTTATCGCGAATTGGATTTACATTACCGTCAACGTGAACAATATTATCGTTATCAAAACAACGCAATACGTGAATAATAGCGTTACACTCACGGATATTACCTAAAAATTGATTACCTAAACCTTCTCCTTTACTTGCACCTTTAACTAAACCTGCAATATCAACAATATCAACAGTTGCCATTTGTACACGCTCTGGTTTCACTAATTCTTCTAAACGAGCAATACGTGGATCGGGAACGTTTACAACACCAATATTTGGCTCAATAGTACAAAACGGGAAGTTTGCACTTTGTGCTTTAGCATTTGACAAACAATTAAATAAAGTTGATTTTCCAACATTTGGTAAGCCTACAATACCTGCTTTCATATTAAATTTTATTTAAAGGAGCGCAAATATAAGGGTTAAAATCGAATTAATCTATCGAATCTTTTAAAGCAACTAAACTTTCGATTATTTTTTTCTCGTCTGCAGTAGGTTTTAGACCAGAATCGAATTCCCAATACTCAGTAAATACTGTAGATTTTTTATTAATAAGTGATTTATCAGTAAAGATATTATGCTTATCGTATTGAAAAATTTTCTTATCAAAATTAGTGGTTACCATGTGGTTTTTAACTTCAATTTTTCTTTTCTCTTTCTTGTATTTTTTGTAAAACCCAATTACTTCTTTAGAATTGGCTAAATAATACATATTCCCTTCGGTTCTAAATACATTTTTATATTCTAACTTATGCATTTTAGAATTTTCTTCTTCCTCTAAAATTTTAATTCGTTTTGCCGATAAAAAAGCACTTACTTCCATAATAATTTTCTTTTTAGAATCGTAAAGCACATAAAAATCGGAAAGCATTCCTTTTGATTCATCAAGTGGAAGTGCTCTTAAAATTAAATATTCTTCATTTTGAGGGTATGTTTTTACTTGGAAATCATATTCTTTTCGGGCTGCTCTGGTGAGAATTTCGTCTAAATATTTAAAACTGTAATAATTTTCAATGATGTTATTTAAATTATATCCTAAAACACCATCGTCAATATCTTCATCCAATAATCCGATAGTTCTATTTTGTTCTACTAAAATATCAGTACTTATTTTAGAATTAGATCCTAAAATTTGAAAATTTACCAATCCGTCATTAAAGAAAACAAACTTATCATTTCGTTTATAAAACTCTCTTAAATACATTTTTAAGTTAGCCGGAATAGTAATTTTATCTCTTGAAGTTTCAACCAATGCCTTTAGAATATCCTGAGGATGATCTTTTGTTAAAATAACTTCCTCTAATTGTTGGGTTTTAGCATCTAAATAAACTACGTTTATTTTTTTATTCAAAGTTTCCGATTTTACAACCATAGAATTGTAAGAAGAATGTGTAAATTCTAAAGTAGAAGCTTTAGTCAAGTTCACTAAAACTTCGCCATCAGCATTTGTTAAAAAACCCTGATGCGTTTTTAAAGCTGTAACAGTAACTTCATCAATAGGTAAATCGGTTTCAAAGTCTTTTACAACAATTCTAATTTTAATTTCTTGAGAAAATGCAAAAATTGTAAGTAATAATACAAGGCTGGTAAAAATCTTCTTCATATTATTGAACTAATAGCAATAGTGGTTGTTAAGTAAAAGTAGTATAAAAAAAAGAATCTCCATAGAAATAAGGAGATTCTTTAATATTATTTTTCTTTCTAAGGGTTATTCGTTGTGTAAAAACGCTTGACGGTTTAATAATGTTTCTTCCGATTCTACATGATCATCATCTGGAACACAACAATCTACCGGACAAACAGCAGCACATTGTGGCTCTTCATGAAAACCTTTACACTCTGTACATTTTCCAGGAACGATAAAGTACACATCGTCAGAAAATGGTGTTTGTGGAGCATCAGCATCAACTTCAGTTCCATCTGGTAAAACTACTTTTCCTTGTAATTTAGTTCCATCTTTCCATCTCCAATCATCAGCCCCTTCATATATTGCTGTATTTGGGCACTCAGGTTCGCAAGCACCACAATTAATACATTCGTCTGTTATTTTTATAGCCATTTTGTTAATTTAAAAATTAGAATTTAGAAATCTGAATAGATTAATCGTACCTATTTCCAAATAATATAATTAATTTTGCGGAACAAAAGTACGAAGCAAACTATTTAAAAACAAGTTACAAATGTTACAAAGTGAAATTAAATCGAGTTTTATTGATTTAGGTCTTTTTTTAAGCCAATTTGAATTCGAAAATTATCAATTGAACCCAATTGTTAAACACAATGACTTGTTTTATAATGAAATGATTGATTTAATTAGTTTATCTCAATCTCATAACGGATGGTTTACAAAAGATAATGTTTGTTTTGCTTTACAATCTTGGGCAAAAGCATTAACAGAATACAATTTAGATAAATGGTTAAATCCGTATAACTTCACGATAGTAGAACCTAAAAAAATTGGTTTAATTTTAGCTGGAAATATTCCACTAGTGGGTTTTCACGATTTACTTTCGGTTTTAATTAGCGGCCACGAAGCTATTGTTAAACTTTCTTCAAACGACCAACATTTAGTAAAATTCTTGGTAAAATACCTTATTGCTTTAGACAATAATTTTGCTCAAAAAATAACTTTTATTCAAGGAAAACTAGAAGGTTTTGATGCTGTAATTGCAACAGGAAGCAACAACACTTCACGTTATTTTGAATATTACTTTAAAGACAAACCAAATATCATTCGTAAAAATAGAAATTCGGTTGCTATTTTAACTGGGAATGAAACTAAAGAAGAATTAGAAGCACTTGCAGAAGATATCTTTAGATATTTTGGTTTGGGTTGTCGCAATGTTTCAAAAATATTTATTCCTAAAGAGTACGACTTTACTTTGTTTTTTGAATCAATTTTTAGTTTTGGAGAAATTATCCATTATGAAAAATATGCAAACAACTACGATTATAATAAAGCTGTATTTTTAATGAGTAACTTTAAACTTCTTGATAACGAATTTTTAATTTTAAAAGAAGACGAAAGTTACGCTTCTCCTATTGCATCTTTATACTATGAATATTATGATAATACAGCAAGTTTAAACGATAAACTGAAAGAAGATGCCGAAAAAATTCAATGTATTGTAGGTAAAAACAATGAAAACTTCATTTCTTTTGGAAAAACCCAAAAACCTGAACTTTGGGATTATGCTGACAATGTTGACACAATAGACTTTTTAATAAATCTTTAAAAAAAGACCGCATATTTTTTCAACTCAAACGTTTTCGTTAAAAACTAGGCTAAATTATTACGAGATTATTTGCATGTAATTTTCAATCATTTACGAAATTTGTTGCTTATTTAAACAACACTTTAAATTTAAATAATGAAAAAACATAATTTTAGTGCAGGTCCAAGTATTTTGCCACAAGAAGTATTTGAAAAAGCCTCACAAGCGGTATTAAATTTTAACAATTCAGGACTTTCTATTCTAGAAATATCGCACAGAAGTAAAGATTTTATTGCTGTAATGGAAGAAGCTCAAGCTCTAGCCTTAGAATTATTAGGATTAACAGGAAAAGGTTATCAAGCTCTATTTTTACAAGGAGGAGCCAGCTTAGAATTCTTAAGAATTCCATACAACTTAATGAAAGAAAATGGAAAAGCAGCTTATTTAGATACAGGAACTTGGGCAAGCGGTGCCATTAAACAAGCAAAAGCTTTTGGTGAAACTGTTGTAGTTGCTTCATCTAAAGATGATAATTACAATTTTATTCCAAAAGGATATGAAATTCCTACTGATATAGATTATTTTCACTGTACTTCAAATAACACTATTTTTGGGACTCAAATGAAAGAATTCCCAAAAACTGATGCTCCTTTAGTTTGCGATATGAGTTCAGATATTTTTTCAAAAGATATCGATTATTCGCAATTCTCTATTATTTATGCTGGTGCTCAAAAAAATATGGGACCTGCAGGTACAACTTTAGTTGTTATTAAAGAAGAAATCTTAGGTAAAACAGGAAGAAATATTCCTGCCATGTTAGATTACAGCCAACATATTGCTAAAGAAAGTATGTACAATACTCCACCGGTATTTGCTGTTTACACCTCAATGCTAACTTTACAATGGTTAAAGAATTTAGGCGGTGTAGAAGCAATTGAAAAAATGAACGAAACTAAAGCCAATTTATTATACAAAGAAATTGACCGCAATCCTTTATTTAAAGGTGTTGCAAAAGCAGAAGATCGTTCGTTAATGAATGTAACTTTCACATTAAACAATGAAGAACACCAACCTATTTTTGATGAACTTTGGAAAGCGGCTGGAATTTCTGGCTTAAACGGACACCGTTCTGTAGGTGGTTATAGAGCATCTATTTACAATGCAATGCCATTAGAAAGCGTTCAGGTATTAGTTGATGCCATGAAAGAATTAGAAAACAAAATATAATTCGGTAACGAATTATCAAATACGAATTAATAAAAGAGCTCGTGGCAAATTGCCTAAAGCTTGTAGATAAAAATATATAAAATGAAAGTATTAGCAAACGACGGAATTTCTACAGCAGGTATTAAAGTTTTAGAAAAAGCCGGATTTGAAGTAATTACAACAAAGGTTGCACAAGAGCAAGTTGCCAATTTTATTAACACACATAATGTAGCTGTTTTACTTGTAAGAAGTGCTACAAAAGTTAGAAAAGATATTATTGATGCTTGCCCAGGATTAAAAATTATTGGTCGTGGTGGTGTTGGTATGGATAATATCGATGTAGATTATGCAAGACAAAATGGTAAACACGTTATCAATACACCTGCTTCATCATCTGAATCTGTAGCAGAGTTAGTTTTTGCTCATTTATTTTCAGGTGTACGTTTCTTACACGATTCTAATAGAAATATGCCTCTTGAAGGGGAAACAAACTTCAACGGACTTAAAAAAGCATATGGTGAAGGAATAGAATTACGTGGTAAAACATTAGGAATTATTGGTTTTGGTCGCATCGGACAAGCAGTTGCTAAAATGGCTTTAGGTTTAGGAATGCGCGTAATTGCTGCTGATAAATTTGTAAGCGAAGCAGTAATTAGAGTTGATTTTTATAACGGGCAGTATATTAATGTTGACATTAAAACAGAACCCCTAGAAGACGTATTTAAACACTCTGATTTTATTACCATACATGTTCCAGCTCAAAATGGATATGTAATTGGAAGAGAAGAATTAATGATGATGAAAGACAATGTAGGTATTGTTAATGCATCTCGTGGTGGCGTTGTAGATGAAGTAGCATTAGTTGAAGCTTTAGACGAAGGTAAAGTTTTATTTGCTGGTTTAGATGTTTTTGAAAACGAACCAACTCCAGCTATCAAAGTATTAATGAATCCAAAAATTTCATTAACACCACATATTGGTGCTGCTACAAATGAAGCACAAGACAGAATTGGAACTGAATTAGCAGAACAAATTATTAGTCTTCTTAAAAACGAATAATTTACTGTAATCCATACAATTTAAAACGAGTAGATTTTCCCTACTCGTTTTTTTTTGAAATAATAACTTTAAATGTTTATAAACCTGTTTTATTTTTTGTAATTTTAAAATTCTGTAACTTATAAAATCATTACAAAATGAGCGGAATTTTAGACTTAGTAAATAGCGATTTAGGAAAACAATTAATCGATAATATTTCAGAACAAACAGGAATTGATAAAAGTAAAGCTTCTGATGTTGTTTCATCTAGTGTTCCTGAACTTCTAGGAGCAATGCAAGGTAATATGCTATCAGGGGACGGAGCATCAGGTTTATTAAAAGCTCTAACAAGTGGAAAACACGACGGGAGTATTTTAGATAATCTAGGTGGATTTTTAAATGGTGGCGATTTTTCCGATGGAAATAAAATTTTAGGTCACGTTTTAGGAGATAAACTAAGTGCTGTTGAAACGGGAATTAGTAGTAAAACTGGCGTAGATAGCAGTATTATTTCTAAAATTTTACCCATGTTGGCTCCTATCATTATGGGATATTTAGGAAAACAAACTAAAAGTGGTAAAGTATCTAGTGCAACTGATTTAGGTGGACTTCTTGGTGGTTTATTAACAAGTGCTACAAGCGGAAATTCTTCTGGAGGGTTAGGAAGCAGCATTTTAACTTCTGCTTTAGATCAAAATGGAGACGGAAAATTAGACGCAAGTGATGCTATTGCTGCAGTTACAAAGAAAAAAGGTGGTTTAGGCGGACTTTTAGGTGGTTTATTTGGAAAAAAATAAATTCTTATAAATAAAATATTGTTAAAAGCATCGATTAAGTCGGTGCTTTTTTTTATCTTTAACTGTTCTAAATAACAACTTTTTGAAAGTTTATTTTTACATATTCTCCATTTTTTTTGCACTACTCTTTTCGTGCAATTCTAATAAAACCGTTCAAAATGAAACGGAAAGTAAAACTATTTTAACAAGTGATACTGTAAGAATTGCTAATGATGAAATTGAATATGAAGTTGTGGTTATAGATCCAGGATTTACATCTTGGTTTAATGGTCACGCAAAACCAAAAGGATTTTATAATCAAAGTTATTTAGAAGCTAGAAATATTTTTTGGGTAACCGAATGGAACAGAAGAGTTTTACTTCCTATGCAATATGATCCTAATTTATATACCATGTTGATTAATTACGAATCGGGTATTGATTATGGTTACGAAGTAAACTACATGATTTATAACTATTTGGTTTATTTTCAATTGACAAACAATCAAAAATTAGGAGGATTTTCGCCACGTTTATAAAATGATGAAGAAATTAAAAGAACGCTGGAATGTAACCAGTAACTTTCAGTTAGTTGTAATTTTTATAGTTTTTGCCATAACCGGATTTAGTTCTTTAAAACTTGCTGTTCCTTTTATGCAATTTATTGGCTTAACAGACGATGTAATTCCTCATTGGCTTTATCGTGTATTACGTCTAATCTTAATTTTTCCTATTTACCAAGTTCTTCTCGTAACTATTGGATCTGTTTTGGGTCAATTTAAATTCTTTTGGTGGTTCGAAAAAAAGATGCTTCGCAGTATGAAACTTGGCTTTATTGCTGATTTTTTAGATCAGAAGTTTAAAAATAAGCCATAACATTTTTGTCTTGGTTTTATCCTTACTATTGTAAACAATTTTAATTTTTCAAAATGAATTATAAAAATTTTCTTTTAATATTATTATTTTCAATTATTACAGCAAATGCTCAAAAAAGAGAAATTAATGCTGAAATTATTAATTTTAATAATGATACAATTAAAACAATAATGATGGTTCGTGTTAATTTATTTAATAATTTAATGATAAATGAATTAAGTTTCATTAAAAAAATTACAACAATTGATACTACAGGAAACAAAACAAATATACCAGCTAAGCTAATAAAAAAATTAACGTTTGCTGATTTTGCAAATAGAGTTAGAACTTTTAAATACGATGGGAAGAAACAACTGTTGGAAATAATTTATGATGGAAAACATAAAGCGTTTGTCACTTACGCTGCAAATCCATATGATGGATCAATAGTTTCATATATATAGATTTTTATAATACCGAAGGTAAAAGAATTAAAGTCGGTGCCTTTAAAACTTCGAAATCTGCTTTAAAAAAAGTTGTTCAAACTAGACCTGATTTAGTCAAATTTATTGATAAATCTAATTTAACTCATTATGAAGTTATTAGGCATGTCCTATCAGAGTTGGATAAAGATTTTTAAAAAAATTGGTTTTTAGTTATATTTTTAATGGCTGGGTGTGTTGTGTTTTGCTGCTATTTTAAATCCGTAGACCGTTACAAATTAATTCAATAATAGAAATAATAATACTTTCTTTAATTTTAATTACAGTAGGATTTTTCTAATGCCTTTCACAATGTAATAAAATTTAAAGCCAAAAATTGAAATAAAAAGAGAAAGAAATAGTAATATGGGAGTTTTAATATTTAAACAATTATAACATTGAATTGCACTTAAAAAAAGCGACTTTCTAGTCGCTTTTTTTATGGTTCTCTCTTTATAACATAAGTATAAATCCAAGTTAGTGTAAATGTGGGAACAAAATCAAGTCCGGGTAAGACTTCTTCAATGAAACCAATAATTCCGGCAACTTTACCTGTTGTTCCTTTAAACATTGCTACCAAAAGTAATCCTGAAATTGGTGCCCAAACAACATCGGTCACTTCAGCCAATAAAGGCACAATGTAAGACATCATTCCTATTAAATCAAAAATGATACTTAAAACAAGTTTTGCTTTTTTATTTGTTGGTTTTGAAACCGTTTCTACTTGAACTTCTTGCGTCATGAATTAAAAGTTTAAGGTTTATGTCTAAAATTTAAGCAAATACTACGCCAAAATTATTTCAACTTAGATTGATAATATTTACGCAATTTTTCAAGTTTTGGAGCAATTACCATTTGGCAATAACCTTGTTGCGAATTTTGACTGTAATAATCTTGGTGGTAATCTTCTGCAGCATAAAATTCGGTAGCAGGTGACACTTTGGTAACAATTGGTTTGCTATATAATTGTTCATTTTCAATAAACTTGATGTAATTTTCGGCTTTTGTTTTTTGTGCTTCCGAATAATAAAAAATTTCACTTCTATATTGTGTTCCCACATCAGCTCCTTGCCTATTTAAAGTTGTAGGATCATGTGTTCCAAAGAAAACTTCCAACAAATCTTCATAAGCAACTTGTGTTGGATTAAATGTAATTTGAATTGCTTCTGCATGACCAGTTTCCCCGCTACAAACTTCTCTATAAGTTGGATTTTTAGTTTTTCCGCCAATATAACCCGATGTTACTTTTTCTACACCTTTAATTTCTTGAAAAATTGCTTCGGTACACCAAAAACAACCACCAGCAAAAGTCGCTACTTCTTTTCCACTTTGTATTTCCATTTTTATTGGTTCTTTAAATTCTTGAACAGTATATTTTTTCTCTTTCGCTTGACAGCTCACTAATAAAATTAAAGATAAAACTAATTTTTCCATAACTACTTTCTTTATTTATCAATCCACTTTTAAGGCTTACTTAACTTCCATTTTATAACTCAAAATTACGTTTTAAAAGACGTTATGAATGTTATTTAGCTAACATTTAGCATAAAAATAACAAAAAACTTTGTTTCTTTGTAAACATGATAGAGGCTTTTAATATTCATAAAAACTACGACGATTTACACGTTTTAAAAGGTGTAAATTTACATATTAAAAAAGGAGAAATTGTTTCAATTGTGGGCGCTTCGGGTGCAGGTAAAACTACACTTTTGCAAATTTTAGGAACGCTTGACAAACCTGCAAAAAACAACGATTCTAATTTAAGTATTAACGGAGTTAATATCCTAAAACTTTCTGATAAAGAATTATCAAAATTTAGAAATCAGCAATTAGGTTTTATTTTTCAATTTCACCAACTTTTACCTGAATTTACAGCTTTAGAAAATGTTTGCATTCCTGGTTTTATTGCAAATAGAAACAAAAAAGAATTAGAACAAGAAGCCGAAAAATTATTAGAATATCTTGGACTTTCACATAGAATACATCATAAACCTAGTGAACTTTCTGGTGGAGAACAACAACGTGTTGCAGTAGCAAGAGCTTTAATTAACAAGCCTGCTGTTATTTTTGCCGATGAACCTTCTGGAAATTTAGACACACATACGGCCGAAAATTTACACCAACTGTTTTTTAAATTGCGTGATGAATTTGGTCAAACATTCGTAATTGTAACACACAATGAAGAATTAGCCGAAATGGCAGATCGAAAAATTACAATGATTGATGGGAATATTATTTAATAAGTAAAAAAATTAAAGACAAAAGTCAAAAGTTGTTATTGTTAAGAATCGAAGAAATCTTAATAAATTTAAAATTTTTAATAAATATTTGCGATTTCTTGTAATAAATCTAAACTTTCTAATTAACTCCTCGACTCCGCTCGAAGTGACAAAAAAATAAAATGACAAAAAACGAATTAAAAGAATTTTTAGACGAAAAAGTTGAATTATACAATCGTACAGATTTTATAGAAACTGATCCTATACAAATTCCGCATTTATTTTCTGCCAAAGAAGATATTGAAATTGCATCGTTTTTAACTTCTACTTTGGCTTGGGGAAATCGCAAAATGATTATCAACAGTGGCACAAAGCTCATGAATGTTTTAGGAAATTCGCCTTACGATTTTGTACTTTCTCATAACAACGAACAACTTGAAAAACTGGACACTTTTGTTCACAGAACTTTTAATAACGAAGACGCTAAAACTTTTATAAAAGCACTTCAAAATATATATTTGAATCATGGCGGACTTGAAAAAGTCTTTGCGCAACACCAAAATCAAAAAGATCAAACGGAAAGTATCTCTAACTTTAAAAAAGTCTTTTTCGAAATAGAACACCAACCGAGAACTACAAAACATGTTTCTGATCCTTTGAATAATTCTGCTGCAAAAAGGCTGAACATGATGTTAAGATGGCTCGTGAGAAAAGACAATAAAGGAGTCGATTTTGGCATATGGAATTCTATTTCAACCGCTCACCTATCTTGTCCTTTAGATGTTCACTCTGGAAATGTAGCGCGCAAATTAGGTTTACTTACTCGTAAACAAAATGATGCAAAAGCCTTAGCTGAACTGGATACTAACCTAAGATTACTAGATAATCAAGATCCTGTTAAATACGATTTTGCCTTGTTTGGACTTGGTGTATTTGAAGGTTTTTAACTTCTTACCTTAATATTTTATAACAATACGTTGTAATCCTGTAACACGTAACTTAGCCTTGTACTCTAACTTTGTAATATCAAATTAGAAAAACAATTTATTAACTATAAAAACAAAAAGCTATGTTACGTTGGACAATCATATTCATAATACTTGCATTAGTTGCCGGAGTTTTAGGTTTCGGTGGTATTGCAGCCGGAGCAGCAGAAATTGCTAAAATATTATTCTTCATTTTTATTATTTTATTCATTTTATCGATAATAAGAGGAAGAAAAGTTTAAGAAATAAAATATCTCATATAGTTTAGTTAGGTTAAGTTTGTAAAAAAGCACGTGTATTTTATGCGTGCTTTTTTGTTTGTAACAAATTATTTTATTGGTCGTCTTATCTTATGATGTTTAAAATTAAACTACAATCATTTGGAAACAATACTTAGCATTCAAAACTTAAACAAAATCTACGGTAGAAAAGTTCATGCTGTTAAAGATTTATCATTTGAAATTCAAAAAGGAAATGTTTACGGAATTTTAGGGCCAAATGGTTCTGGAAAATCTACAACGCTAGGAATTGTTCTAAATGTTGTAAATAAAACTTCGGGCGAATTTCAATGGTTTAATGGAAATCTTGATACACATCAAGCACTTAAAAAAGTTGGTGCTATTATAGAAAGACCAAATTTTTATCCTTACATGACTGCCGAAGAAAATTTGCAGTTGGTTTGTAAAATTAAAGGAATTCCGTATGCTAAAGTTGAAGAGAAATTAACATTAGTTGGACTTATCGAAAGAAAAGACAGCAAATTCAGAACATTTTCTTTAGGAATGAAACAACGTTTAGCTATTGCATCTGCCCTACTTAATGATCCTGAAATTTTAATTTTAGACGAACCCACAAACGGTCTCGACCCTCAAGGAATTAGACAAATTCGCGATTTAATTAAAATAATTGCTGCTCAAGGAACTACAATTTTATTAGCATCTCACCTTTTAGATGAAGTAGAAAAAGTTTGTAGTCATGTAGTCGTTTTACAAAAGGGAGTTATGTTATATCAAGGAAGCGTTCATGGAATGGTTTCAAACGAAGGTTTCTTCGAATTAGAAGCAAACGACATGACAAAACTTGAGCTTGAAATGCAACAACATCAATCAGTAGAAAAAATTGTATTCGAAGATGGCAAATTGATGGTGTATTTGAAATCAAATTTAGATGCCGCTGAACTGAATTCTTATTTAATTTCAAAAGGAATTGTTTTGAATCATCTTGTAAAAAGAAAACACAGTTTAGAGGAGCAATTTTTACAATTAACCAATCATCAATCTTAATTTTATGTATCGTTTACTTTCTATAGAATTCCAAAAAATATTCAAAAACCGAATTAGTAAAATATTGGTTATCATTTATTTTTCATTGCTTTTATTACTTTTTTTAATTAGTAATATTGAGTTTGAATTATTTGGTATTCCAATTAGAATCGCCGATCAAGGAATTTTTAATTTTCCATTCATTTGGCATTTTAATACTTATGTAGCCGATTATTTTAAAATTTTCTTTGCCGTTGTAATTGTTTCCATGATGGCCAATGAATATACTTATGGAACGCTTAAACAAAATTTAATTGATGGTTTTACAAAAAAGGAAGTCATCTTGAGTAAATTCTTGAGTATTATTGTTTTCTCATTTATTTCGACAATTTTAGTTTTTGCCATAACCTTATTTTTAGGACTCCGATTTTCATCGTATGACGAACCATCAATTATATTTTCTCAGTTAGAATATGTTTTAGGATATTTTATAAAATTAGTAGCCTTCTTTTCTTTCTGTTTATTCTTAAGTGTTCTTATAAAACGTTCAGCTTTTGCTTTAGGATTTTTAATCTTTTGGTACATTTTCGAATTTTTAAGCCATGGAATTATAAAATATGTATTCTTAAAAGAGAAAGAAAAAACGGATACTTTAGTCGATAAAATTTATGATTTCTTCCCTTTTGAATCGATGTCAAATATTGTTGTGGAACCTTATACAAGAGTCAATTTTATAAAAACTATTGGAACACAAGTAGGAATGGGAAATTTAAAAGATTATAGCGTTCATTTTTCATCTATTCTAATTGTACTTTGCTGGATATTTATTTTTATTTTCTCGTCTTATCAATTGCTAAAAAGAAGAGATTTGTAGTATCTTTGCCGATGCTATGAAAGTTAAACATATTATATATTTTTTCGCTATTCTACAGTGGCAATTTGGAATTTCTCAATACATTGCCGTAGATAATACGTATACTGCAGAAAACTTAGTAAAGCAAGTGCTATTTAATAACTCTTGTGGAAATGTTACTAATGTATCGGTATCAGGAGGAAATTGGGGAAATGGACAACAAAGTTGGGGACGTTTTGATGCAAATGGATCATCTTTCCCTTTTCAAGATGGAATTATTTTAAGTACTGGAAAAATTGACAATGCTGTTGGACCAAACACCACACTTTCTGATGATGGAAACAATATGGGATGGAACGGTGATACAGATTTAAATCAAGCTTTAAATATTTCTAATTCGATTAACGCAACAACTTTAGAATTTGATTTTACACCACTAGGTAATCATATCAGTTTCCAATATATTTTCTCTTCAGAAGAATATCACGGAAACGCTCCTTGTAATTATTCTGATGGTTTTGCGTTCTTACTGAAGGAAGTTGGCACTTCAAATTATCAAAATTTGGCCCTTATTCCTGGAACAAATATTCCTGTAAAAGTAACATCAGTTCATCCTAATATTCCTGGAGCTTGTGGTCCGCAAAATGAACAATATTTTGATGCTTTCAATGGTACAAATCATCCAACAAATTATAACGGGCAAACTGTAGTTTTAACTGCTGAAGCAAATGTTGTTGCTGGACAAGTTTATCATATTAAGTTAGTTATTGCTGACGAAGGAAATTTCCGATACGATTCAGCTATTTTCTTAAAAGGAGGAAGTTTTACATTTGATTTTGATTTAGGAGACGATAGAACTATTGCAAATGAAAATCCGGTTTGTTTTGATGAAACTGTTACTTTAGACGGAACAAGTTTTAGTACTACTACTTATCAATGGTATTTTAATAACAACATCATTCCTGGTGAAACAAACAGTACTTTAACTTTAAATCCGCCTTACAACACTTTAGCAAACGGATTATATTCGGTTATTGTAGATGCAGGAGATCCTTGTGAAAGAAGAGGTGATATTAATTTAGATTTTTCAGAGGATTTACAAGCAGTTGACAATACTTTTGTAAAATGTGATGACGATCAAACACAAGATGGCTTCGCTCAAATTACGGCTACTGAAATTGCATCAATTATTAGTAATTTGTTCCCAACGCTACCTTCAAATTACAACGTGGCCTTATTTGCAAACCCTACGGATACAACTCCAATTGCTATTCCTTATACAAATAATACTGCTTTTACCGAGACTTTATATGCTAAAATAACCAACTTCAATTGTTATGCAAATAATGCGTTTCCGGTTAATATTAGTATTCAAACTTTTGGGGAAGTAATTAATGATGAAACAATTGGACTTTGTGCAGGAAATACAGCTGTACTTCAGGCAAATTTAGGTTATACTTATTTGTGGAATACAGGTGAAACCACTTCTTCAATATCGGTAACTTCTGCAGGAACTTATAGTGTTGTTCTAACGAATGCAAATTCTTGTACACAAACTAAAACTTTTACAGTTATTGGTTCCCAAATTGCAACACTTATTGATATCATCACAACAGATTTTGAAGATAATAATACAGCAGAAATTGTGGTTTCAGCGGGTGGCGATTATGAGTTTTCATTAAACGGAATAGACTATCAAGATAGCTCAATATTTTATAATTTAGGCGAAGGACAATACACTGTTTTTGTAAACGATAAAAATGGTTGTGGACAAATTAGTGCGACTTTTTATATTTTAAATTATCCGAAATTCTTTTCGCCTAATAATGATGGTTATAACGATGAATGGACAATTAAAAATTTAGATAAAAAAGGACTTCTAGCAAGTAAAATTTATATATTTGACCGATTTGGTAAGTTAATCCAACAAATTATTCCTGGAGAAAAAGGTTGGAACGGAACTTATAATGGTAAGAAAATACCAGCCGATGATTATTGGTTCATTTTAGAATTAGCAAACGGAGAAACCATAAAAGGTCACTTTGCATTATTAAGATAATATGATAAAGAGTTTACTTTTTGTTGCTTTAGGTGGAGGTTTAGGAAGTGTTTTACGATATTTAGCAAATGTTACTATTGCAAAAAACCTTCCTGGAAAGTTACACTATGCCACATTTTTAGTAAACATTATTGGTTGTTTGTTAATTGGATTTTTAATTGGATATCTTCAAAAAAGTCAGCCAAATAACGAAACTTTAAAACTACTTTTAGTAACCGGATTTTGTGGAGGTTTTACCACATTTTCTACTTTTGGACTAGAAAATTACTCATTTATACAATCCGATAATTTTATTACAGCTTTAAGCTATACTGCATTGAGTATTATAATTGGAATACTTTTTGTTGGAATCGGAATATATTTAGCGAAATAAATTTATGTTTACATCTTCAGAATTAAACGAGCTAAAATCACTTTTAGCTGAACCAAAAAAAATTACAATTGTTTCACACAGAAATCCAGATGGAGACGCAATGGGTTCTTCTCTAGGTTTACTTCATGTTTTAAAACAATTAAATCACCAAGTAACTTTCATTTCTCCAAATGAATTTCCAGAATTTTTAGCTTGGTTACCCAATTCTAATGATGTTGTAATTTTTGAAAAACAACAAAATGTTGCAGAAGAACTTTTAAAAAGCTCAGATTTAATTTTTACTCTAGATTTTAATGCACTTCATAGAACTGGAGATTTTATGGGTAATTTTATGAAAACTTTATCGAATACTATGGTTTTAATAGATCATCATGAACTTCCAGATGACTATGCAAAATACCTGTTTTCGAACACCAATTATGGTTCTACATGTGAAATGGTATACGATTTTATTAATGCATTAGATTACAATAATTTAATCAATAAAGAAGTTGCAACTTGTATTTACACAGGAATTTTAACCGATTCAGGCGGATTTAGATTTCCGAAAACAACACCAGCAACTCATAGATGTGTAGCACAATTAATTGAACGAGGTGTTAATAATAGTGAAGTGTATAATTTGTTATATGACAATTCTACTTATAACAGATTACAATTATTGGGAAGAGCGCTTCAAAACCTAAAATTACTGCCTGAATTTAACGCTTCGTATATTACCTTATCTCAAGAAGAATTAAATGATTTTAATTACCAAAAAGGTGATACTGAAGGAATCGTAAATTACGGATTAACCATAAAAGATGTATTCATTACAGCAATTTTTATTGAAAATAAAGATGAAGGCATCATAAAAATTTCTTTCCGTTCTCAAGGCGATTATGATGTAAACCAGTTTGCTCGTAAATATTTCAACGGTGGTGGACATATTAACGCAGCTGGAGGAAAATCTTTTTCAAATTTAGAAGAAACTGTAAACCAATTTATTGCTAACTTAGCAAAAGAAAAACAATCTTAAATGAAAAAATTGCTAATTGCCCTTGTAGCAGTATCTATACTTACTTCTTGTTCAAAACAACAAGCAAGAAAACCTGTATCTTATACATCAAACAATTTTATGAAAGAATCAATTGCTAGAAATAAACAATTGATTGCCAATGAAGAAAAATTAATTAGCGATGTCATCAAAAAGACAGCATCAATAGTTATATAGCTTCAAATAAAGGATATTGGTACAAATACATAACAAAAGTTAACGATTCTACTCCATTTCCTAAAAGAGGTGATATTGCTTTTTTTGATTATGAAGTTAAAAATATGTTGAATAAAATTATCTACACAAAAGATGAAAATCGTCCGCAACAATATTATGTAGATAAACAAGAAATGATTACAGGACTACAAGATGGAATTAAATTAATGAAAAAAGGAGAAACTGTAACTTTTCTTTTCCCATCGCACATGGCATTTGGTTACCACGGCGATGATAAAAAAATTGGCTCAAATCAACCCTTAATTTATACCGTTACCCTAAACGATATTAAAATTGACTCTACTAATACCAAATAAAATGAAACACTTAAAACAACTATTAGCAAGTATTTTAGTATTTGCTTCACTTTTATCTTGCAAAAATGAACATACCGATTTAGGCGATGGTATATTTGCTCAAATCAATACGAATAAAGGTGACATTATCGTACAGTTAGAATACGAAAAAGTACCCGTAACAGTAGCTAATTTTGTTTCTCTTGCTGAAGGAAAAAATCCTTTTGTTGAAGAACAATACAAAAGAAAACCCTTTTATGATGGTTTAAAATTTCACCGAGTTATTTCTGTTGCTAACGGAGATAGCGAAGATTTCATGATTCAAGGTGGAGATCCAATGGGAGACGGTTCTGGCGGACCAGGATATCAATTTAAAGATGAATTTCATGCCGATTTAAAACATGATAAAGGTGGAATTTTATCTATGGCAAACGCTGGTCCAGGCACAAATGGTTCTCAGTTTTTTATCACAATAAAAGAAACTCCTTGGTTAGATGGTAAACATACTGTTTTTGGTCACGTTGTAGAAGGTCAAGAAATAATTAATACCATTCTTCAAAATGATGTTATCGAAAAAATAACAATCTTAAGAAATGGAGCTGAAGCTAAAAAATTTGATGCCGTTAAAATCTTCAAAGATTATTATGCTAAAGAAGCCGAAGCAAATAAAATAATGGCAGAAAAATCTAAAGCAGCTAAAGCAGAAAATGTTGCTAGAATTGAAGCTTTAAGAACAAACGGTACAAGAACTCCATCAGGAATTATTTATGAATTCTTAAACAAAGGTGAAGGCAAAAAACCTGCAAATGGAACTAAAGTTTTTATTAATTATGCTGGTTTTCTACAAAGCACTGGCGAATTGTTTGATACTAGTTTCGCAAGTGTTGCAGAAAAATTTGGAAAATTTGATGCTAACAGAGCCGCTCAAAATGGTTACCAACCTTTCCCTTTCACTTATGGTGATAAACAAGGTTTAATTCCAGGTTTTATAGAAGGTATTGAACAAATGTCTTTTGGTGATAAAATATTAGTCTATATTCCTTCAAAATTAGGTTACGGAACTCAAGGTGCTGGAAATGTAATTCCACCAAATAGTGATATTGTTTTTGAAATCGAATTATTAGAAAATCTTCCTAATCCATAAAAAATGAATATTAAAAAATTAATCGTATTATTTTCTTTAGCTTCTATTTTTACATTTGCACAAGCTGTAAAACAAGATGGTTTATTTGCTGAAATAACTACTAATAAAGGTAAAATTTTATTACAACTTGAGTTTGAAAAAACTCCAATTACAGTAGCAAATTTTGTAAGCTTAGCTGAAGGAAAAAATGATTTTGTTTCAGAGAATTTAAAGAAAAAACCTTTTTTCGACGGCTTAAAGTTTCACCGTGTTATTCCAAACTTTATGATACAAGGTGGTGATCCTGCAGGAAATGGCTCTGGTGGACCTGGTTATAAATTTACAGATGAAATTTCTGATTTAAAACATGATAAACCAGGTGTTCTTTCAATGGCAAATGCTGGTGCAGGAACAAATGGTTCTCAATTCTTCATTACACATAAAGACACGCCTTGGTTAGATGGAAAACATACTGTTTTCGGATATGTAGTAACAGGTCAAGAAGTGGTAAATAAAATTCAACAAAATGACGTAATTGAAAAAGTTACGATTATTAGAAATGGTAAATTAGCTAAAAAATTCCATGCTGATAAAGTTTTTAAAGCTTACATGGACGATCAGGCAAACCAAGATAAAATTATTGCGGCTAAAAACGAAGACATTAAAAAGAAACAAGCCGAAGCAATTGAAACTGAACGTAAAGCAAAAGAAACTTTAGAAGCAAAACGTTTAGAAGAAGCTAAAGCAAAAGCTTTAAAAGAATTTGAAGTTGCTACAACAACTCCAAGCGGATTAAAATATATTGTTTTACAAGAAGGCTTAGGTAAGCAACCTTTAGATACAAATATTGTAAAAGTTCATTACACGGGAATGTTTGTAGATGGAAAAGTTTTTGACAGTAGTGTTCAAAGAGGAGAACCAGTTGAATTTCCTTTAAATAAAGTAATCCCAGGTTGGACAGAAGGTGTACAATTGATGAAAGAAGGTGCAAAATATAAATTCTACCTTCCATCAAATTTAGCTTATGGTGAAAGAGGTGCTGGCGGTGTCATTCCACCAAATGCAGATTTAATTTTCGAAGTAGAATTACTTGAAGTAAAATAAACAAAAAACCACGCTAAGCGTGGTTTTTTTTATGCTTTAAACTTCCAATCAAATTCGTCTTGATTATTGAAAACAGCACCAATTTCAATTTTAATTAATTCGTTATAATCAAAATATAAGAAAACCCAATTGTCTTCGTTGAAAAGCATTTCTTCGCCTTCAACAATTTCAGTTTCCCATTTTTCAATTTTATTAGCCCTAAAAAGTTCTAAAACTTCGCTTTTAGATTTTCCTAAAACAGTAGCACCAAAAAATGTAAGTTCACTATTTGAAGTGGTAATATAACCTAATTTAAAATCTTCATCTGCATAAAAAGTAAGCTTCGCTTTTAATTTATTGTAAACCAAAACTACATTTTCATCTTCATCAAAAAACTGAAAATCAGCTTTGCCATAAATTTGCTCTACGTTGTTTTGTTTCATTCCGTATAGCAATTGATCTAATCCAAATTTTAATCTTACTTCCATTTTTAAATTTTTAATAAAGGTAATTATTCTATTTTAAACTTTTCGTTAAAAAAGAAAACCACAACTTTTACATTGTGGTTTCCGATTTTATACTGACTTTTAATTAGTCTATTTTGAAACGTTTACGATCATTTTCGTTCAAATATATTTTACGAAGACGAATAGATTTTGGTGTAACCTCTACATACTCATCTTTTTGAATATATTCTAATGCTTCTTCTAATGTAAACTTAATTGCAGGAACAATTCTAGTTTTATCATCAGCACCAGCAGAACGGAAGTTTGTTAACTGTTTAGTTTTTGTAATATTTACAACCATATCATCACCACGAGAATTCTCTCCTACTACCTGACCTTCGTAAACATCTTCATTTGGGTCTACAAAGAACTTACCTCTTTCTTGTAATTTATTGATTGAATAAGGAATTGCCTTACCATTTTCCATACAAATTAATGAACCGTTAATACGTCCAGGAATTTCTCCTTTGTATGGTTGATATTCAATAAAACGGTGTGTCATAATTGCTTCACCAGCAGTAGCAGTTAACAATTGATTACGTAAACCAATAATACCACGTGAAGGAATATTGAATTTAATAATCATACGCTCACCTTTTGGCTCCATGCTTAACATTTCACCTTTACGAACTGTTACAAATTCAACTGCTCTACCTGAAACATTTTCTGGTAAATCGATAGTTAATTCTTCAACCGGCTCACATTTAATACCGTCAATTTCTTTAATAATAACTTGAGGCTGACCAATTTGAAGTTCGTAACCTTCACGACGCATCGTTTCAATTAAAACTGATAAGTGTAATACACCACGACCAAATACCATGAATTTATCAGCAGAATCAGTTTCATTAACACGTAATGCTAAGTTTTTCTCTAACTCTTTTGTTAAACGATCTTTAATATGACGAGAAGTAACAAATTTACCTTCTTTACCAAAGAAAGGCGAATCGTTAATGGTAAATAACATACTCATTGTTGGCTCATCGATAGCAATTGTTTGTAATGCTTCTGGATTTTCAAAATCAGCAACAGTATCTCCAATATCAAAACCATCTAAACCTACTAATGCACAAATATCTCCAGCTTTAACCGATTCAACTTTTACACGACCTAAACCATCAAATGTATGTAATTCTTTAATTCTTGCTTTAATAACTTTACCATCGCGTTTTACTAAAGAAACTTGTTGATTTTCTTTTAATTCACCACGTTGTAAACGACCAATTGCGATACGACCTGTAAATGAAGAGTAATCTAAAGATGTGATTAATAATTGTGGAGTACCTTCTGAAACTTTTGGAGCTGGAATGTGCTCTAAAACCATATCTAATAAAGGTTCAATGTTTTCAGTTTGATTTTTCCAATCATCACTCATCCAGTTATTTTTTGCCGAACCATAAACTGTTGGAAAATCTAACTGCCATTCTTCTGCACCTAATTCAAACATTAAGTCAAAAACTTTTTCATGTACCTCTTCTGGAGTACAGTTTTCTTTATCAACTTTATTAATTACAACACAAGGTTTTAATCCTAAGCTAATTGCTTTTTGTAATACGAAACGTGTTTGAGGCATAGGACCTTCAAAAGCGTCAACTAATAACAAAACACCATCTGCCATATTTAATACACGCTCTACTTCCCCACCAAAATCGGCGTGGCCTGGAGTATCAATAATGTTGATTTTTGTTCCTTTGTAATTTACTGAAACGTTTTTAGAAACAATTGTAATACCTCTTTCACGCTCAAGGTCATTGTTATCCAAAATTAATTCACCAGTACTTTCATTATCTCTAAAAAGTTGGCAATGGTACATAATTTTATCAACCAAAGTAGTTTTACCGTGGTCAACGTGTGCAATAATAGCAATGTTTCTAATAGAATTCATTCGATGATTTTTTGAAGGTGCAAAAGTACTGTATTTTTTTCAATAATTAGCTATAAATTAAATAGATAATGAAAAAATAACATATAAAAAAAGCTCTCCAATTGGAGAGCTTTGTATTTCTTAACTTAAAACTTCTTATAAAGAAGCTACATGTTTCGTTAACTTAGATTTTAAGTTTGAAGCCTTATTAGCATGAATAATGTTTTTCTTTGCTAATTTGTCAATCATTGAAATAACTGTTGGTAATTTAGCAGTAGCTTCAGCTTTATCAGTTGCAACACGAATAGCTTTAATAGCATTACGAGTTGTTTTGTGCTGATATCTGTTTAATACTCTTTTCTTTTCGTTACTTCTAATTCTTTTTAAAGCTGACTTATGATTTGCCATTTTTAATTCTTTTTAATTGTAATAATTATTAATAAACTATTAGTTTAAAAAAAGAAAAACCTCCCACAATTGTTAAACAATCACTTCAGTTTTAACTAATAAAACAAACCTTAGAGACACTTAATATTTGTTTTATAAAACTATTCACAACTAATTCTAGTAGCCCGTAGGGGAATCGAACCCCTCTTACCAGGATGAAAACCTGGCGTCCTAACCGATAGACGAACGGGCCAGAGAGATATTTTGTAGTCCGTACGGGAATCGAACCCGTGTTACCAGGATGAAAACCTGGCGTCCTAACCCCTAGACGAACGGACCATTATTCTCATTTGCGGTTGCAAAGATACACCTATTTTTTATTCCTGCAATAGGCGCATCAAAAAAAATTAAAAAATTTTAATATGCTTTTGCAAAATACACTCTTCCTTTTGATGGAGCTCCAGTAAATACACAACTTCCCGCCTCTTCAATACGATCTAAAGGGATACAACGAATAGTTGCTTTTGTCAATTCTTTTATCTTTTCTTCAGTTTCTGTAGTACCATCCCAATGCGCTGATACAAAACCTCCTTTACTATCCAAAACCTCTTTAAATTCATCAAAAGAATTCACTTCAGTAATATGTGTATTTCTGTAATCTAATGCTTTTTGAAATAAATTAGTTTGAATCTCTTCTAATAAATTTTGAATATACTCAACAATTCCTTCTTTAGAAACTATTTCTTTTGATAAGGTATCTCTCCTAGCAACTTCATAAGTTCCGTTTTCAAAATCTTTTGGACCAATTGCTAAACGAACTGGCACTCCTTTCAATTCATATTCAGCAAATTTAAATCCTGGACGTTGTGTAACTCTATCATCATATTTAACAGAAATACCTAATTTACGTAATTGCTTAACCAACTCTCCAACTTGATTTGAAATTGCTTCTAACTGTTCTTCTGTTCTATGAATAGGCACTATAACCACTTGAATTGGTGCTAAATTTGGAGGCAAGACTAATCCGTTATCATCAGAATGAGTCATTACTAACGCTCCCATTAAACGAGTAGAAACCCCCATGATGTAGCCCAAACATATTCTTGCTTCCCTTCTTTATTAGCAAACTTAACATCAAAAGCTTTTGCAAAATTTTGTCCTAAAAAGTGAGAAGTACCTGCTTGTAAAGCTTTTCCATCTTGCATTAATGCTTCAATACAATACGTTTCTTCAGCACCTGCAAAACGCTCATTTGCTGTTTTAAATCCTTTAACTACTGGAATTGCCATGAAGTTTTCTGCAAAATCAGCATAAACATTCATCATTTGTTCAGCTTCAGCAATAGCTTCGTCTTTTGTTGCATGAGCTGTATGCCCTTCTTGCCACAAAAACTCTGCAGTACGTAAAAATAAACGCGTACGCATTTCCCAACGTACTACGTTTGCCCATTGGTTTACCAAAATAGGTAAATCTCTGTAGGATTCAATCCATTTTCTATAGGTATCCCAAATGATTGTTTCAGAAGTTGGACGTACAATTAGTTCTTCTTCTAATTTTGCATCCGGATCTACCTCAATAGATTTTCCATCTTCACTTGTTTTTAAACGATAATGAGTAACAACTGCACATTCTTTAGCAAAACCATCAACATGACTAGCTTCTTTACTAAAGTAAGACTTGGGTATAAACAAGGGAAAATAAGCGTTTTGATGTCCTGTTTCTTTGAACATTCTATCTAATTCGGCTTGCATTTTTTCCCAAATTGCATAGCCATATGGTTTAATAACCATACATCCTCTTACTCCTGAATTTTCGGCTAAATCTGCTTTAACCACCAACTCGTTATACCATTTTGAATAGTCCTCTGCTCTTGTTGTTAAGTTCTTGCTCATTATTAATGTTTTGGCATAAATTTTGTTTAACTTTATCTTAAGTGAATTATTCGACAAAACTAATTAAATTTGTAATGTCCGACAATAAAAAAAAGCGTTATGAAAACTAAACTACCATTTTTTAGCAAATTTTCTGTTATACTACTAACAGGATTTGCTGGTTTACTTGTAGTTTCTTGTGGTTCCTATCAAAATTCATCTTATTATGATAACGACGGAATCTACGGTGACTACGAAAGATCCAATACACCTGTTCAAAATAAATATTCTGAAGAAAACCTACAAAACGGTGAAGCTTATGCTCAAAAATTCAGAATGATGCGTGAAGATATGGAGTATTTTACTGATGTAGACACTTATTCATCGGAAACTCAAAATGACACAGTTGTAACTGTTTACAACAATCAATATAACGACAATAGCCGATATGCAGGTTGGGGAAGTAATTCAAACGGGAATGTAACCGTTAATTACTACAACAGCGGTTGGAACAATTGGTATTCTCCTTACTGGGGTTATTATAACTCTCCTTATTGGGGTGGTTGGAACTCTTGGTATGGCCCTAGTTGGGGTTGGGGATGGAATTCTTGGTACGGACCTACTTGGGGCTGGGGATGGAATTCTTGGTATAGTCCTTACTGGTACGGTGGCGGTTATTATCCTTATTATGGTAATTATTATTATGGAGGTGGTAGAAATGTATCTTATTATGGCGGCACAAGAGGCGCTAGAGTTGGTAATTACAACAACGGAAGAAGTTCTTATGTAAACGGTACTCGTTCTAGAGGTTCTTTTAATACTTCAAGAAATAACACTAATCAACCTAGAAACTACAATAGTACACAACCTAGAACAAACACAAGTCAACCTAGAAGTTACAATAGTACACAACCAAGAACAAATACAAGTCAACCAAGAAATACAAATTCTACTCCAAGAACTTATTCTCCAAACAATAACAACAGTTACTCTACTCCAAGATCAAATAGCGGAAGTTATTCAACTCCTAGAAGTTCAAGTGGCAGTTTTGGTGGTAGCAGAGGCGGTGGAAGCTTTGGCGGAGGCGGAAGAAGTGGGGGTAGTTTTGGTGGCGGTAGAAGATAATATTTACAACAATTGATATGAAAAAAACATTATTATACTTAAGCCTTTTAACTATTGGACTCATAAATGCACAAGAAGTAAGACCTGAAGACGGTTTGCGTTATTCTTTACAAGACATAAACGGAACCGCGAGATTTAGAGCTATGAGTGGCGCATTTGGAGCACTTGGTGGAGATTTATCTTCATTAAATGTTAACCCTGCTGGATCAGTATTTTTTAAAAACAATTTTGCTAGTATTTCAGCGTCTAATTTAAATTCAAAAAATGAAGCGAATTATTTTGGAAGTAGAACTAAAGAAAATAATTCAACTTTAGATTTAAACCAATTAGGTGCAGTTTTTGTTTTTAAATCTGATGAGAAAAATTGGAATAAAATTGCTCTTGGTTTCAATTATGAAAACATGAAAGATTTTGATAATGATATTTATGTTAGAGGAATCAATCCAAACAATTCAATAGGACAATACTTTGTAGATTATGCCAACTTATATGACAATTCGAGTGATTTTGCGTACGATCAAGCACAAATGGGTTACGACTCTTATATCATTGATCCAACAAGTAACCCTGATATTTTTGTAAGCAATGTACCTGTTGGAGGCAATTATTACCAAGCAAATGCTATATCTACGACAGGCTTTAATGGAAAAATGACAGCTAACGTTGCAGCCAGTTATAGAGACTTTCTTTCTCTTGGATTGAATTTAAATTTACACCTTACCGATTATGTAAGATCTTCAAGCTTGTACGAAAGTAATTCCAATCCTGAAAACACATTACCTCAATCTACTATTAGAGAAATTAGATTTGATAATGAAGTTTATACCTACGGAACAGGTTTTTCTTTTAACATAGGAGCTATCGTTAAACCAATAGAATTTTTAAGATTAGGATTATCTTATGAGTCACCAACTTGGTATAGATTAAATGATGAACTAACTCAGGACTTATATACAGCTAGTGTTAACAACCCAGATGGAATTCAATATCCTTATTATCAAAGTCCTGTTATGATTTTCCCAACTTATAAATTACAAACGCCTGCAAAATCAACTGGAAGTATTGCTTATATTTTCAAAAACATAGGATTAGTAAGTTTTGATATTTCTCGTAAAGATTATAGTAGCATTGAATTTAAACCTAAAACAGATAATACTTTTAGTAATATTAATACATTTTATAGTGATTACTTAAAAGACAATGCTTTAGAAATTAGATTAGGTGGCGAATACAAATACAAACAATTCAGTTTTAGAGCAGGATATCGTTTTGAAGAAAGTCCATATAAAGTAGATTATGCAATGGGAGATTTAACAGGTTATAGCGGCGGTATTGGTTATAATTTTGGCCACAACAGATTAGATTTAGCTTATACAAATGCACATAGAAATTACAATCAGTATTTAATTTCATCTGGAATGAACGATACTGCAAGAATTAGAACCACTCAAAACAATGTTACTCTAACATACTCTATAAACTTTTAAGGTTTATAAAACATAAAACAACTAAACCCGATGAATAATTATCGGGTTTTTTAATTGAGCTACTCATACTCAAACTTTTTTATGTAATTTTGCACCCCAATCGAGACCATTGGTCAAAAGATTGAATTTAATTTTTAAATATATGAGAACCAAATCGTTAAAGAAAAATAAAATCAACGTAGTTACATTAGGTTGTTCTAAAAATGTTTACGACAGTGAAGTTTTAATGGGACAATTAAAGGCTAATGGCAAAGAAGTAACCCATGAAGCGGTTAATGACGAAGGAAACATTATTGTAATCAATACTTGTGGTTTTATTGACAATGCAAAGGAAGAATCGGTAAACATGATTTTAGAATATGCCGAGAAAAAGAACAAGGTTTGGTAGATAAAGTATTTGTTACCGGATGTTTATCAGAACGTTACAAACCCGATTTAGAAAAAGAAATTCCAAATGTAGACCAGTTTTTTGGAACAACAGAATTACCTTTATTACTAAAAGCATTGGGTGCAGATTATAAACACGAATTAATCGGAGAACGTTTAACTACAACTCCAAAAAATTATGCGTATTTAAAAATTGCCGAAGGCTGTGACAGACCGTGTAGTTTTTGTGCTATTCCACTAATGCGCGGAAAACACGTTTCTACTCCTATCGAAAACTTAGTGATTGAAGCTGAAAAATTAGCTAAAAACGGCGTAAAAGAATTAATCTTAATTGCACAAGATTTAACCTATTACGGTTTAGATTTATACAAAAAAAGAAACTTAGCCGAGCTTTTGGAAGCTTTAGTTAAAGTTGAAGGAATCGAATGGATTCGTTTACATTATGCTTTCCCTACAGGTTTCCCTATGGACGTTTTAGAATTAATGAAACGCGAACCAAAAATCTGTAATTATTTAGATATTCCTTTACAGCATATTTCTGATAATATTCTGAAATCAATGCGACGTGGAACCACGTATGAAAAAACAACTAACTTATTAAAAGAGTTTAGAAAAGCAGTTCCTGGAATGGCTATTCGTACCACTTTAATTGTGGGTTATCCAGGAGAAACTGAAGAAGATTTTGAAATTCTAAAAAATTGGGTTCAAGAAATGCGTTTTGAGCGTTTGGGTTGTTTTACCTATTCTCACGAAGAAAACACGCATGCCTATTCATTAGTTGACGATGTTCCTGAAGAAGTAAAGCGTGAACGTGCTAATGAAATTATGGATATTCAAGCTCAAATTTCTTGGGAATTGAACCAAGAGAAAATTGGACAAACATTTCGTTGTGTAATCGATAGAAAAGAAGGTCAATATTTTATTGGAAGAACCGAATTTGACAGTCCAGATGTAGACAATGAAGTTTTAGTTGATGCTTCAAAATTCTACTTAAAAACAGGCGATTTTGTAACTTTAAAAGTAACTGATGCTACAGAATTTGATTTATACGCAGAACCTGTTCAATAGATCATAACAATAAATTTTAAAAATATCCTTACGAGCTATTGTAAGGATATTTTTTTTGATGACAATTATCATGTTTTTATAATTTATATAGCTGTAACTTTGAATAAGTTAAAACAGCAAATATGATTACAAAGCACCAATTAACGGAAGAATTTCCAGAGTTTGAAACAAAAATTAATACCTTAAAGACTGAAAGTGCGCATTTTAAAAAAATGTTTGAAACTTACGATGAGTTGGATCATGAAATCTATAGAATAGAAAGCGATGCAGCACCTGCTAGCGATGATGTTCTAAATGAATTGCGCATGGAACGCGTTCGTTTAAAAGATGAAATATTCCAATTCTTATCTCAAAATTAGTTCTTTTTCATAGTTGCTTTTCTATAGGAAAAGCGGTTCATAGTTTTCAATCGAAAATCCTTGCTTTTTAAGTGAGGATTTTTTTATTTTGATAAAAATTGAACCTATGTTTCTTCGAACTGAAATTATCAAAACCAAAAAGCTTTTAGGATTTTCTACTAAAACATCTTTAGCAAACGACAAAACTTTTTTCATTTGGAACAAACTAATGCCAAGATTGAAAGAAGTAAAAAATTTAGTTTCGTCAGATTTATTTTCGGTTCAAGTTTACAATTTTGATTCCTTTAAAAATTTTAGTCCAACAACTGAATTTACTAAATGTGCATTTGTGGAAGTTAAAACCTTTGATTTTGTTCCAAACGAATTTGAAGAGTTTACTTTGGAAACTGGAAAATACGCTGTTTTTCTACACAAAGGAACATCTCAAGATTTTGCAAAAACTTCTCAATATATATTTGCAGAATGGTTACCAAATAGTGAGTTTGAATTAGATGACAGACCTCATTTAGCAGTAATGGGAGATTTATACTTTGGCCATGAAAACCCGAATTCTCAAGAAGAAATTTGGATACCAATAAAATAAAATTAATCTAATACTCTATTTATTTGTACAAATCTTTTGGCGTAATAAGGCTCTTTTATTGACGAAATAATTACACCAGATGAAGTTGAAGAATGTATAAATTTAATTTCATCACCATCTACTTCAGTAATCATGCCTACGTGACTAATTGTTTTCCTTCTGTTTGTAGCAAAAAATATTAAATCTCCTTTTTGAGCTTGTCTTTTTTTAACTTTAGAACCAATAGTTGCCTGACTTCCAGAAGTTCTTGGCAAAGTAAAATCTATTTCTCTAAAAGTTGTACACATTAAACCTGAACAATCGAAACCTGCTGTAGTTGTACCACCACTTCTATAACGAGTTCCTAAATATTCTGAAGCTTTTTCAATTAACAAATCGGCTTTTGATAAGGCAGAAGAACTTATTTCTTTAATATCTGAAATTTCATCTTCATTCACTGCAACAACCTCAACAACTTCATTATCTACAGCAATTCCTTTCTTTATTACCAATTGATAATTTGCTGGCAAAGTTTTCCCCATCGAAGGATTTAAGTCTTTTATGTTCTGAATTGTAGTTTGGTATTTATGAGCAATTTTGTAAAGCGTTTCTCCTTTTTTTACAACGTGAATCAAATCTTCAGCTTGTGTATCATCCTCTTCCTCATTCGCTGTTTCTTCAACTACAATAACTTTAGTTGGAGTTTCTTTCTTTTGTTCTTTTAAAAAGATTTTCTGCCCAACTTTTAAATCATTTGGATCTAAATTGCTGTTAAACTTTTTTATGTTATTTACAGATATATTAAATTTCTTTGCTATTCCATAAAATGTATCTCCTTTTTGAACTTCATAACTTTCAGGATTATCTTTTGAAGTCGTAGATTTACCGTTTGGAATCTTTAGTATAGCATTAATTTGCAGTGCTTTATCCTTAACTTTTGGGTTTAATTTGAAAATATCAGATTCTGCAACATTATATTTTTTTGCAATAGAATATATAGTTTCACCTTTTTCAACTTTGTGCTTCTTAAAATTTTGAGCACTTACAGAATAAAAACTAATTATTAAAATGAAAAATAAAAACTTCAATTTCCCCATAATATTCCCTTTCTTAAAAACGAGTGCAATATAAGTATTGTTCTTCTAAAAATTAGTCTTTGAAAAAAATTTAAGTTTTAATTAATAAAAAACCGCCATTCGGCGGTTTCTCTACATTACAACGGAATATTTCCGTGTTTACGTTTTGGTGTATCCACTACTTTATTTTCTAAAATACTGAATGCTTTTAATAATTTTCTACGGGTTTGATTTGGTAAAATTACTTCATCAATAAATCCGCGTTTAGCTGCACTATATGGATTAGCAAATAACTCTGCATATTCTGCTTCTTTTTCTGACAATTTAGCCGCTGGATCTGCTGCTTCACTAATTTCCTTTTTGAAGATAATTTCCGAAGCTCCTTTTGCTCCCATTACTGCAATTTCGGCTGTTGGCCAAGCAAAGTTAAAATCAGCACCAATGTGTTTAGAGTTCATTACATCATACGCTCCACCATACGCTTTACGTGTAATTACAGTTACTCTTGGCACAGTAGCTTCACTAAATGCATATAATAACTTAGCTCCGTGCGTGATAATTCCGTTCCACTCTTGATCAGTTCCTGGTAAGAATCCTGGAACATCTTCTAACACTAACAACGGAATGTTGAAAGCATCACAAAAACGCACAAAACGCGCTCCTTTAATAGAACTGTTTACATCTAAACATCCTGCTAAAACCATAGGTTGGTTGGCTACAACCCCAATACTTCTTCCACCTAAACGTGCAAAACCAACAATGATGTTTTCTGCAAAGTTTTTATGCACTTCATAGAAACTATCTTCATCAATAATTCCTTTGATTACATCGTGCATATCATACGGTTTGTTTGCATTATCAGGTACAATAGTATCCAATTGCTCACGAATTTCTTCTCCTAAAGTATATGGTAATTTAGGCGTTGTTTCTCTGTTATTTTGCGGAACATAGCTCAATAAACGTTTGATATCTTCTAAACATTCTACACCATTTGGTGATGTAATATGCGCCACACCCGATTTAGTTGAATGCGTACTTGCCCCACCTAATTCTTCTGAAGTTACTTCTTCATTGGTTACTGTTTTAACAACATTTGGTCCAGTTACGAACATATAACTGTTGTTTTCCACCATAATGGTAAAATCGGTCATTGCTGGCGAATATACTGCTCCACCGGCGCATGGTCCCATAATTGCTGAAATTTGTGGAATTACTCCGGACGCTTGTACATTTCTAAAGAAAATATCAGCATAACCACCTAACGAACGAACCCCTTCTTGAATACGCGCTCCACCCGAATCGTTTAAACCAATCATTGGTGTTCCAGTTTTCAATGCCATATCCATTACTTTACAAATTTTCTCAGCGTGTGTTTCTGATAATGAACCACCGAAAACTGTAAAATCTTGTGCGAAAACATAAACCGGTCGGCCGTTAATTGTTCCGTAACCCGTTACTACGCCATCTCCATAATACGTTTCTTTTTCCATACCGAAATCAGTCGTACGATGTGTTACCAGCATCCCGATTTCTTCAAAAGAACCTTCGTCTAACAAATACGCTACACGTTCGCGAGCGGTTAATTTCTTTTTCGCATGATGTGATGCAATTCTCTTTTCGCCTCCGCCTAATTTAGCTAAAGCTATTTTATCTTGTAATGATTTAATTTTATCTTCCATTTTCTTTTAGATTAAAGAGAATAGATCATAGAATATAGACTTTTAAACTCTGAACTATCTATTTTCTATGTTCTGTTTTCTATATTCTTAATTGGGTAAACGAACTATTTTTTGATCTTCTAAATATTGTTTTAAAGCAACTAAAGCAGCAACTTCGGCTTCTTTTTCGGCTTGAGCTTTTAATACTTCGCTATCGTAATATTTCTTCACGAAATTAGTATCAAAGTTTCCGCTTCTAAATGCTTCGTGTTCCATTACGAATGTTCCGAAAGGCAAAGTTGTACTTACACCATCTACATGATACATTTCGATAGCTTCAATCATTCTTTGAATTGCTTCTTCACGAGTTTTTCCGTAGGTAATTAACTTAGCCAACATTGGATCGTAATAAATAGGCACTTCCATTCCTTGTTCAAAACCATTATCTACACGAATACCATTGCCCACCGGAATTTGGTATGTTGCTAAATTTCCAACACTTGGCAAGAATTCATTTAACGGATCTTCTGCATACACACGAAGTTCCATAGCATGACCTTTAATTTGTAAATCTTCTTGTTTTACTTGAAGTGCTTCGCCACGAGCAACACGAATTTGCATTTCTACCAAATCCATTCCTGTAATCATTTCGGTTACCGGATGCTCCACTTGCAAACGCGTATTCATTTCCAAGAAATAGAAATTTTTATTTTCATCCAATAAAAACTCAACGGTTCCTGCTCCTAAATAATCACAAGATTGCGCCACTTTAACTGCAGCTTCACCCATTGCTTTACGAATTTCTGGTGTTAAAACAGATGAAGGCGCTTCTTCAACTACTTTTTGGTGACGACGTTGAATAGAACATTCTCTTTCGAAAAGATATAAAATATTTCCGTGACTATCGGCCATTACTTGAATTTCGATGTGACGCGGAGAAGTAACAAATTTTTCGATAAAAACAGAACCATCTCCGAAAGCAGAAGTTGCTTCAGAAATAGCACGATTCATTTGCGATTCGAATTCGTTTTCATTTTCTACCACACGCATTCCTTTTCCACCACCACCGGCAGAAGCTTTAATCAAAATAGGAAAACCAATTTGTTTGGCTACTTCTTTCGCTTTAGCTACATCAGTAATGGCTTCGTCTAAACCAGGAACCATAGGAATATCAAATTCTTTAACTGCATCTTTAGCGGCTAATTTACTTCCCATGATTTTCATTGCCTTCGATTTAGGACCAATGAATGTGATATTATTTTTTTCTGCTAATTCAGCAAAATCTGAGTTTTCACTTAAAAATCCGTATCCTGGGTGAATTCCGTCCACATTAAGTTCTTTACAAACTTCGATGATTTTATCTCCTCTTAAATACGATTGGTTTGAAGGTGCTTCTCCAATACAAACTGCTTCATCAGCAAATTTTACATGAGGCGCATTTCTATCTGCAACTGAATAAACCGCTACGGTTTTAATTCCCATTTTCTTTGCCGTTTTCATAACTCGAAGGGCAATTTCCCCTCTATTGGCAACTAATATTTTTTTCATATTTATTCAGATAAAAGATGAAAGACCATTACATTGAAAGAAAAAAGACTTCTGTTTGAACAACCCTTTCTCATTTCTTTGTTCTTGCATCTTGTTTCTATTTTTATTCGAATTCAATTAATAATTGTCCTTTTTCAACAGCATTTCCTTTTTCGGCTGAAATAGATTTGATAACTCCATCTCTTGGTGAAGCAATACTATTTTCCATTTTCATGGCTTCCAAAATCAATAATTGGTCGTTTTCTTTTACTTCTTGACCTACCGTAACAGAAATTTCTAGAATTAAACCTGGCATTGGCGCTTTAATAGCATTGACTTGTTTTGCTTTTCCAACTTCGAAGCCCATTTCTTTAATAAGAGCATCTAATTCGTTACCAATTTTTACAGTATAACTGTTGTTGTTTACTTTAACAGTATAGTTTTTTTGGATAAAATCGGCTTCTACGATTTCAGCTTGGTAAGGTTTGCTGTCTTTAAGAATGTGATATTTGTTCTCTTCAACACTAACCGCATCTAAATGAGAAACTTTCTCTTGATCGGCATCGAACTGAAAAGAATTGTTTACGTTTAACTTATAATGGTTACTCATATTTTACTTTTTTAAAAGAATTGTAAAATTAAGTAAAAGAAAACGTTTTCGTGATTAAAAAGAGAAAATATTGGTAAAATAATATAGCTAACTATTCTTTTAAATAGTTTTGAATCATAGCATACAATTTATCCTTTTGAATTGGTTTAGAAATAAAATCAGTAAAGCCTAAAGCTTCAATTTTATCCAATTCTTCTTGAAAAGAATAAGAGGTTTGAGCTATAATTGGAATATCTGTATTAAATTCTCTAATTTGTTTAAAAGCTTCATATCCATCTAAATTTGGCATTTTAATATCCATTAAAACTAAATCTATTTCGTTGTTAGTTTTACAAATATTTACTGCTTCTACTCCATCATGAGCTCTCAAGATATTGAAATTAATATCTTTTAAAATTTTTTCTATTAATAGGTAGTTAATATTATCGTCTTCTGCAACCAAAATTAGTTTTTCGTTACCCAAATCTTTTGGTAAAGGTTGCTTTACAATAGTTGTTAATGAATTTTCTAAATCTTCATTTATATATTGCAATGGAATTGAAAAATTGAAAATTGTACCTACATTAACTTGAGATTGAAAAGAAATTGATCCACCTAACATATCAACATAGGCTTTTGAAATGGCCAATCCTAAACCTAAACCATCATTAGCTGAAACTTCAGAATCCGACAACTTACTAAATCTTTTAAATACATTTTTTTGAAGATCATCTGGAATACCAATACCCGAATCTTTGACAGTAAAACAAATTTCGTTTTTACTTTCTTTTACTTTACAATCGAAAATAACAAAACCTTCATTGGTAAACTTAAATGCATTATTTAGCAAATTGATAATTATTTCAGTCAACTTTGTTTTATCAGTAATAATCTTTTTATCAATATTTTCTCTAGAAAACTTAAATTCGATATTAGAATTTTTCTGAACGACTTTGTAAGATTCTTCGATATCATCAAGAACTTTATTTAAGTCAATTGGCGTTAAATTTGGTTTGATAATATTAGAATCAATTTTAGACATTTCAACTAAATCGTCTATAATTTCAATCAAATTTTTCCCACTTTCTTTTATTATTCTAATATATTTTTCTTTGTCTTCTGGGCTTAAGTCGGTATTTGATAATAAATCGGAAAAACCTAAAATTGCATTCATGGGTGTTCTCACTTCATGAGATAAGTTCATTAAAAAAGCTGATTTTAATTTATCACTTTCCTCTGCTTTATCTTTTGCAATTTGAAGTTCTTTTGTTTTTATTTGATTTTCTTCAAAAAGCTTACCTATATAACGAAACTCTCCTTTAATGTTTTTCAATGAATTAATTGAAGATTGATCTCCGTCACGTAAAATTCTTTTTATAAAACTCAAAGGTAATTTAGACCATTTTTTTGCATAAGTGTAATAAATAATCCATGAGAATACTATGGCAATTCCCATTATAAACAATATAGTTTTCGTTATCCAGAAATCAATATTATAAGCTCTTTTAAAGTACAGTTCAGAGACTAATTTATCGTTATAATCTTTTAAGGGAACAATAGTATAAACGGTTTTTACAGCTTTCTCATTTCCTTCATAAAATTTAATATTTGAAGTACTTATTTTTTCAATATCGGCAAAATACTCGTTATCGAGTAAACGAGCCATAAAAAAACAACCTGATGGATTGGTTTTATTTTTAAAAGGATCGTTTGAAGGATGGATAGTTGCTCCAAAAATTTCAACTACACCTTCAGGAATTTTTAAATAAAAATGATCTATTTTCTTTTTAAGTAATTCGTCTATTGCAGCTTTTGGAATTAAATCTTTGGTTTTAATTTTTGCCGTGGAGACTTTCGTAATTAATTCTCCTTCATTGGTATAAACACTTACATATTCTAGTTTATAAGCATCAAGTAAATTAGCTACTGAAACATTAAACCATTCAAGGTTTCTTGTTTTTGTAAAATCTACAAATTCGTCCCAATAAGTAACATCAATTGAAATGGAAGTAAAAGATTCGGAATTTAAATTTAAAAGTGTGTGAATTTCATTATTATATATTTGATTGCTTGACTTAAAAATTTCTTTTTCCTGAATTCTCATATAAAAATAAAGCACCACTACAAGTAGCAGTAAGCAAACTGAAACTGAAGACAGTAGCCCTATAACTTTTGCATATGTGGAATCTTTCCTATTTTTTAAAAACAAAAACATATAATTTAATCACGACTAAATATAATTATATTTTCTTAATTTGATTAAAAAAACACAACATTTTTATTAAATTAATGTTTTTTTCACATTAACTAAAGTACCAGCAATGCATTTTGTTTTAATTTTTGGATATTTTTTGAGTGCCAAAATAACTCGAAATCGTCAAATTGTTCGTCAAAACTATTTTTCCATGCAGAAAGTAACACTTTTTGATCAGATGAAGTGGTAATTAAAGCTAATTGTTCTAATAGCCAATCGCCTTGCGCTTTTTCTAAGGTAATGGAAAACGAACTACTTTTAGTTTGAAAATGCAAAAGTAAATTATCAAAAACTCGTCCTTTTTTCTGTTTTTGAATGTGTTCTACTTTTGGCAAATTGCCCATAAAAATCAGTCGTGCATTGGATTTGATTTTAAAATCTTCTTCTTTTGAAATGCAATCGTGAATATAATCTGGAGAAATTTTTGTTCGTGGAATTTTAAAGTCGAACCAATCTTGTAAATCGTAATCAAAACAAATACCGTGCATATAATTAAACAGCGATTTCTTCAGCCCGAAACTGAATTTATCGTGATGGATTCCGGTTTTATCTTTGAATTGGATATCATTATTGGCAAACGAAATCTCTTTCACATCGGGAATTACGCCAAATTCTTCTGGATTCAAACCAACCGGACTATGCGCTGTCATGGCAAATTGGTGCCAAAATCCGCTTTGCAAAATACCGAGTTCAAACATTTGGCGCACCATTTCTAAACTATCAACGGTTTCTTGAATGGTTTGCGTAGGATAACCGTACATCAAATAGGCGTGCACCATAATGCCACTTTCGGTAAAATTGCGAGTAACTTGAGCGACTTGTTCTACCGTAACACCTTTTTTAATCAATTCCAACAAACGATCTGACGCCACTTCTAGTCCGCCAGAAACTGCAATACAACCCGATTCTTTCAATAAAAAACACAAATCACGCGTGAAACTTTTTTCAAAACGAATATTGGTCCACCACGTCACCACTAGATTTCGACGCAAAATTTCCAAAGCCAATTCACGCATTAAAGCCGGTGGCGCCGCTTCGTCCACAAAATGAAATCCGGTTTCGCCTGTTTGAGCTATGATTTCCTCCATTCGATCTACTAAAATCTTAGCATGAATGGGTTCGTAAACTTTAATATAATCTAGCGAAATATCGCAAAACGTACATTTTCCCCAATAACAACCGTGTGCCATAGTGAGCTTATTCCAACGACCGTCGCTCCACAAACTGTGCATAGGATTTGCAACTTCTATAACTGAAATGTATTTATCTAGTAACAAATCGGAATAATCTGGCGTACCAACTTCACTTTGTTTGTAATCGTGCAAGCTTGTGTTGTTTTTGTAAACTACTTGGTTGTTTTCGAGTAACAAAGTTCTTTTAAATTGGACTTCGACAGGCTCAGTCTGACAATCGACAGGCTCAGTCTGACAAATGTTTTGATTTAATAATTCTATTGGTAATTCGCCATCGTCTAAAGTAATAAAGTCGAAGAATTCAAAAACTCGGACATCTTTTAAATCGCGAAGTTCTGTATTGGGAAAACCGCCTCCCATTGCAATTTTTGTTTCGGGAAAATTGGCTTTCAAAAATTGTGCACAACGAAAAGCGCTGTATAAATTTCCTGGAAAAGGGACCGAGAAACAAACTAATTTTGGTTTAATTTCTTCAATTCTCTCTTTAAAAATAGAAAGCGTTATTTCGTCGATATACGTTGGTATTGTATTTAAAACTTCATACAATTCGTCAAATGAATTGGCACTTCTCCCCAATCGTTCGGCATAGCGACTAAAACCAAAATTTTCATCGACACATTCCACTATAAAATCAGATAAATCTTCAAGATACAAAGTCGCTAAATGTTTCGCTTTATCCTGCATTCCCATGTTTCCAAAAGCCAATTCCATATCATCGAGTTGGGAGAAACGAGAAGCTTCAGGAAGAAAATTTCCACTGCAAATTTGTCGCGCTAACGAAGGATTTTTATCTTGAAGAAAAGCAATTACAGCATCAATAGTTTTGATGTATTCTGTTTGTAAAGTATAAATGCGTAGTGAGTTTTCAGACATCTCAAATTCGCTCGATGTGACAAATTGAAAAACATTTTCTAAACCTTTCTTTGAAAACAGCACTAAGATCACTTCAATTCCTAAATCCATTTGGAACGAAGAAATACCTTTGGTATTCAAAAAACCTTTCAAATAAGCAGTAGCCGGATACGGTGTATTCAGTTGGGTAAAAGGTGGCGTTATTAGGAAAATGTTTTTCAAAATTATTTTTTTGCAAAGTTAATTTTTATTCTCATTATACTTTCAGAATTATTAACCCTTTGTTAAAGCCAATTTTGTTCCAAGCATTTTTAGTAATTTAGCAAAAAAAATAACTATGCCTAACGACTGTATAACTTTTCAAAATTCTGGATATTTTTCTAAACTTATCGTAGACTATTTAAACCAAGACGAAAAGACTCAAAAATTATACAATCGGTTTCCATCAATAGAGAATTTTTCGGCTCAAATTAATGAGAAAAAAAATGAATTTAATTCTACTAAAAGACAAATTCTAACAGCTCAATTAACAAAACAATACGAAGGATTTTCTGTAGATGAATTAACTTTTAACAATATTGAATTACTTAAAGACAACACTACTTTTACTGTAACAACTGGGCATCAGTTGAACTTATTTACTGGACCTATTTATTTTATTTACAAAATTGTAGCAACTATAAATTTAGCTAACGAATTAAAAGTAAAATATCCACAATACAATTTTGTTCCAATTTATTGGATGGCAACAGAAGACCACGATTTTGAAGAAATTAATCATTTTTTCTACAACGGAACTAAAATTTCTTGGGATAAAAAATCAACGGGACCAGTTGGACGTTTATCTACAGAAGGAATTGAAACAGTTTACAATAACTTTTCAAACCTATTAAATGGCGGAGAAAATTCAAATTACTTACGCGAATTATTTAAAAAAGCGTACTTAGAACATCAAAATCTAACTGATGCAACGCGTTATTTGGTAAACGAATTATTTCAAAATACTGGTTTGGTAATTATCGATGGAGATAATAAAGAATTAAAAAAGAAATGATTCCGTTTTTTAAAGATGAATTACTACACAACACTTCGTACAAATCAGTTCAAAATATACTCAACGATTTAAAAGAAAATTATTCGGTTCAAGTAAACCCAAGAGAAATAAACTTATTTTATATAAATGATACTTTACGCGAACGAATTATTTTTGAAGATAATCATTATAAAATTAACAATACACTTTTAAGTTTTACAGAAAGTGAAATATTTGTTGAACTCGAGAATAATCCTGAAAGATTCAGTCCAAATGTAATTTTAAGACCACTATATCAAGAAGTTGTTTTACCAAATTTATGTTATATTGGCGGAGGTGGTGAAATTGCCTATTGGTTACAATTAAAAGAGATGTTTCAAAACTTCAATGTTGCATTTCCTATTTTAAAACTTAGAAATTCTGCAGTAATTGCTACTCAAAAACAACAAGATAAAATTAAAAAACTTCATTTAAATTGGAACGATTTATTCAAAAATCAAAGAGATTTAATTAACGAAAAAACTAAAGCATTTTCAAACTTTGAAATTGATTTTACAAAACAAAAAGAATTTCTTAAAAATCAATTTAGCGAATTAGAAAAAATTGCGGCTAAAACTGATAAATCTTTTATTGGGGCGGTTAAAGCGCAAGAAAAAAAGCAAATTAAAGGATTAGAAAATTTAGAAAAAAGATTACTAAAAGCGGAAAAAAGAAATCATCAACTTAAACTATCACGAATTATTCAAATTCAAGATGAATTATTTCCAAATGGTTCATTACAAGAACGAAAAATAAACGCTTCGGATATTATGACAAATATAAATGTAAGAGATTTCTTATTTTTATTAAAAAAATCGTTTGAATTTTCATCAAATCAATTTAACGTAATAATTCTTTAAATCGACAAAAAGCACTTTTACCCGATTAAAAACAATGGTTTTTATCATTCTTTCAATATTTAGATATATTTTTTAGAAATATCACAAAAGTTATGATCAATGTTAAATTTCCGTTACTTTTGCAACCGAAATTTAATCACCTAAACATGAGAAAGACAATACTTTTTTTCGGATTAACATGTGCTTTGGTAGTTTTTTTATCAGCTTTTAGCAAACTGCCGTTAATTCACAATATGGTTAAGATTGAAGGAGGAACTTTTAAAATGGGTTCTAAGGAAAAAGATGTGGCAGCCGATAATGATGAACAAAAAGAACATGATGTTACTGTAAAATCATTTGAACTTAGCAAATTTGAAGTTACAGTATGGGAATGGAAACAATACACAAAAGCTAACAAATTAAAAATGCCTGAAACACCATCTTGGGGTTGGAAAGATAACTATCCAATGAACAATATTACTTGGGAAGAAGCAATTTCTTTTTGTAATTGGTTAAGTAAAAAAGAAAAACTACAACCTGTTTATTCTAAAAGAGGTCCTAATTACATTTGTAATTTTAATGCGAATGGCTATAGATTACCTACTGAGGCAGAATGGGAATATGCCGCAAAAGGAGGGAAAAAGCTAAAGACACAAAGTTTAGTGGAAGTGATAACGCAGATGATGTAGCTTGGCACAAACAAATAAGTAAAAATACACCTCATACAGTTGGTACAAAACTTCCCAATGAACTTGGATTGTATGACATGAGTGGAAATGTTTGGGAATGGTGTTGGGATTGGTACAATAAAGACTATTATAAAATAGAAGCTGGTAACAATCCTAAAGGTCCAGAAATGGGAGAAAGAAGAAGTGTACGTGGAGGTTCTTGGGATAGTAATGTTAATTATTTAAGACCAGCAAACAGAATTTCTACTCCTCAAAATAAAACACATGAGTTTTACGGTTTTAGAGTAGCTCGAACAATTTCAGAATAATTTTACACAAGATTTGTTATTAGATTGTAAAACACTACCTTTGCAAAAAATTTAAAATAATGGCAAGTAATAGAACTTTTACTATGATTAAACCAGATGCTGTTGAAAACGGACACATCGGTGGAATTTTAAATATGATTACTGAAGGTGGTTTCAGAATTGTAGCAATGAAATTAACGCAATTAACTGTAGCTGATGCTCAAAAATTTTACGCAGTTCACGCAGAAAGACCTTTCTTTGGTGAGTTAGTAGAATTTATGACTAGAGGTCCAATTGTTGCTGCTATCTTAGAAAAAGACAATGCAGTTGAAGATTTCAGAACTTTAATTGGTGCTACAAACCCAGCTGACGCTGCTGAAGGAACTATCCGTAAAAAATATGCTACTTCAATTGGAGAAAATGCAGTTCACGGTTCAGATTCTGATGAAAATGCTGCTATCGAAGGAGCTTTCCATTTCGCAGGAAGAGAAATGTTCTAAGAAAAATAAAACATTAATAAAAAATCCGCTTTTTAGGCGGATTTTTTTTATTTATACTTTTCCATAATGTCTTGCACAACCTGATCAGTTTTTGAAAAACGCTCTTTACGCTCTAAAGTTCTTGGCGGTGCTACTCTTTCATTACAATCTAAAATTGCACAAGTCTCACATGTAACTCCAACTTTATTTCGTTTTAACTTTTCGCTACCTAAAAATGAAATTTTGCTTGTAGAATGTGCTGAAATCATAATTCCTAAGGCAATACTCCTATAATAACCACTTCTAAATGGATCTCTTGTAGCAGAAGAAAGTACGAAATATTCATTATCTGTATGAACATAAGACGAAACTTGAGCATCAAAAACTTCAAAATCAGAATTTTCATTAGCTATTTCTCCTAATGTACGAATGGAAACCCATCTTCTACAATAATGCTCATTTCTTTCGTTAGCATGAGGTTCTAATAAATTAGTAATATGTAGTTCTTTGGTTAACTGAAATTCTCTTTGTGGTTTATATGCAAATCTTAAAAAAAATAAATTCTTTAAATTGAATTCTTTAGGTAAAATATTAGTTAATCTTTGAAAAAAAGTTTCTGGTGAATCAGTAAAATTATACATCAATTTTTGAAAAGATTCATTATCAAATTGTTCCTGTTCAAAAAATTCTTTCAGCGCTACAACTAAACCTTTTCTCGGAATTAATAATGCACCTGCAAAATAAGAAGCTAAAAAATTATTTAAAACCTGATCAAAACTTTCAAATTTTATCCAAGAAAAAGTAAATAACCTATCTGAAATATTTAAAAAATTATACGCAATCTCTTTTGCATAAATAAACAATCGCTGGGAATCATCAGTTTCAGATGAAACGAATAAAGTTTTTGAACTCGGAACAAAAACTGAACGCAAATTATTCAATTCTTTATGTTGTGTGAGTTCTTGATTATTAATTGTATAACTATATTCTTCTATTAGAATTTCTTCTAAATCAGAAACTTTTAAACGTTTTGATAAATCAATAGAATAGGCTTTTGCAAACTTTTCTACCTGATTTTCAATTTCCTCAAAATAATTATTGTGCGCTTCCTGGTAAGAACGCAATGCTGCTAAAAAGAAACTTTCACGAGTTAAATTATAATGTTTTGCAATTTCAAAAAGCGTACTAATAAAGGCGTTTACTTTTAAAGGCGCTTCAGCAATTATATCAATTAAATCGCTTTCCTTAATTCCGAAAATATCCAAAGGAATTTCTTTCAAAATTCTTGATTGAAGAATTTCTCCAATTGGCGCTAAATTTTTATCTAATTTTAAAGAAACCATATTGTCATAATTGGTTTCCAAAGCATCTGCTAAGAGTACAATTTTATCGCGTTTAGGATATTTTTTTCCTTTTTCAATTTCATTTAAATACGATTTAGACAAACCTGTAAGTTTAGCCAAACCAAATAAAGACAAATTTTTATCGGTACGAATTTGCTTCATTTTTAAACCAAAAATCAATCGGATATATTCTTCTTCAATCATTTTATAAAATTTTTTACTTGCTTTTAAAATTTGGAAAACACCTTATTTTACTTAGCTAAACAAAGATAATATATTTTTGCGAAAAACAATTTTTATTTGTTTTTTATATTTTTGCGAACGTTCGCTTGTTTTGTATTTTTTTATTTTATAATATTGTATCGGAATCAAAAAAAAAATACTTATGGAAACATCAGTTCATAACATTCAAATTATCGCTAATACTAAATATGTAAATATTCTAACTGAAGAAGCGTTGGCTTTTGTTGAAGCTCTTCATCTAAAATTTAATGAAAGACGTTTAGAATTATTACACAAACGAAATGAACAACAGAAAAAATTCAATTCAGGAGAATTACCTTCTTTCTTAAAAGAAACTAGAGCTATAAGAGAAAGTGAATGGACAGCAGCTCCAATTCCAGAAATATTATTAGACCGAAGAGTTGAAATTACAGGACCTGTTGATCGTAAAATGGTTATTAACGCACTTAACTCAGGAGCAAAAGTTTTTATGGCCGATTTTGAAGACAGTTGCTCGCCTACCTGGGAAAACTTAATGGAAGGGCAACAAAACTTAAGAGATGCAGTTTCTAAAACTATTAGTTTAGAGCAAAATGGAAAAACATATCGATTAAATGAAACTATTGCGACTTTATTGGTTAGACCACGTGGTTTACATTTAGATGAAAAGAATTTAGAGATTAATGGTGAAAAATTATCAGGCTCATTAGTAGATTTTGGATTATACTTTTTTCATAATGCACACAATTTATTAGAACAAGGTTTAGCTACATTTTTTTATTTACCAAAATTAGAACATTATGAAGAAGCGCGCTGGTGGAATGAAGTATTTGTATTTGCTCAAGATTATCTAAAAATTCCTCAAAAAACAATTAAAGCAACTGTTTTAATAGAAACGATTACAGCAAGTTTTCAATTAGATGAAATAATATATGTGTTAAAAGATCATATGGCTGGATTAAATTGTGGTCGTTGGGATTACATTTTTTCGTACATCAAAAAGTTGAATCAACATCCCAACTTTTTAGTTCCGGATAGAGATCAAGTCACGATGACAAGTCCGTTTATGAGTGCTTATTCACTTAGAGTTATTCAAGTTTGTCACAAACGAAATGTATTGGCAATTGGCGGAATGGCTGCTCAAATTCCAATTAAAAATGATGAAGAAGCAAATAAAATTGCTTTCAATAAAGTTATCGCTGATAAAGAACGTGAAGTAAAAAATGGTCACGATGGCACTTGGGTAGCGCATCCCGCTTTAGTACCAGTTGCGATGAAAGTTTTTAATGAAAACATGCCCACAAAAAATCAAATTCATGTAAAGCGAAATGAATTAAACATCACCGAAGCACAATTATTAGAATTACCTGTTGGAATTGTAACCGAAAATGGTGTTCGAAAAAATATTAATGTCGGAATACTTTACATAGAATCTTGGTTAATGGGTGTAGGCGCAGCTGCTTTGTATAACTTAATGGAAGATGCAGCAACAGCAGAAATTTCAAGAGCTCAATTATGGCATTGGTTAAATAAAAAAGTTACGCTAGACAATGGAACTGCTTGTTCAGCGGATTTATATAGAAAATATATTCCTGAAGAATTAGCCAAAATAAAAGAATATGTTGGAACAGAAAGATTTACAAATGGAAAATTTGAATTGGCTACCGAACTATTTACAGAAATGATATTAAACGAAACTTTAGACGAATTTTTAACCTTAAAAGCATACAAACATATACAATAAAAAAACTGCCGGATGCGGCAACATCCGACAGCTTAACATTCAATAATTACTCACATAACTATTAAACAAGGATACAAAATTATGAAAACACAAGAAAGAATTCAAGCATTGGTTACAGATTGGTCAACAAATCCAAGATGGAAAGGCATCGAAAGAACTTACACGGCAGAAAAAGTAATTGAATTACAAGGCTCTTACCAAATTGAATACAGCATTGCGAAAAGAGGTGCTGAAATTTTATGGCACAAATTAAACAATCAAGAATGGGTTGCTGGTTTAGGCGCCTTAACAGGAAATCAAGCTATTCAGGAAGTTGAAGCAGGTTTAGAAGCTATATATTTGAGCGGTTGGCAAGTCGCAGCTGATGCAAATGTTGCTGGAGAAATGTATCCAGATCAATCTTTATATCCTGTAAATAGCGTGCCAATGGTGGTAAAACGCATTAACAACGCCTTGTTACGTGCCGATCAAATACAATCAGTTAATAAAATTGAAAATAAAAAAGATTATTTAGTACCCATTGTAGCCGATGCTGAAGCAGGCTTTGGCGGAAATTTAAATGCTTTCGAATTAATGAAAGCCATGATTGAAGCTGGTGCGGCTGGAGTTCATTTTGAAGATCAATTATCATCTGCAAAAAAATGTGGACACTTAGGCGGAAAAGTTTTGGTTCCAACACAAGAAGCTATCAATAAATTAATTGCAGCACGTTTAGCAGCTGACGTAATGGGAGTTCCAACACTTATTGTAGCAAGAACTGACGCAGATGCTGCCAACTTATTAACGAGTGATATTGACGATAGAGATAAAAAATTTGTTACTGGAGAACGTTCTACTGAAGGGTTTTACTACGTAAAAGCTGGTTTAGAACAAGGAATTGATAGAGGATTATCATACGCTCCTTATGCAGATTTAATTTGGTTAGAAACTTCAACTCCTGATTTAGAACAAGCAAGACAATTTGCTGAAGCTATTCATGCTCAATATCCTGGTAAATTATTAGCATACAATTGTTCACCTTCATTTAATTGGGCAGCAAAATTATCAGTAGCCGAAATGGAAACATTCCGTGAAGAATTAGCAAAAATGGGCTATAAATTCCAATTTATTACATTAGCTGGTTTCCACGCTTTAAACACTTCAATGTTTGAATTAGCATTAGCTTATAAGAAAAAAGGCATGGCTGGATATTCTGAATTACAAGAAAGAGAATTTGCTTTACAAGCGGAAGGTTTTAGAGCTGTAAAACATCAAAACTTTGTAGGAACATCCTATTTTGATGAAGTACAAAATGCTGTAACTTCAGGTTTAGCTTCTACAGTTGCTATGAAAGATTCAACTGAGACAGCTCAGTTTTAAAATACTACTTTTAAGTTTTGACCTTAAATTTAGGTTTAGTTTGTTTGTTAAAAATGCTTCATTTCTGAAGCATTTTTTTTATTTTAAATAGATGTCTTTAATGATATCTCGTCTTAATTCTTCATTTAGCATTCTTATGATTTTTTCTTTTCCATAAGAAAGTTCTTCTCTTACAACCGATGAATTTAAAATTACATGTAAAACATCTCTTTTTAAAACAACATCTACGGTATAATTATTTACCCCATTTCCCATAACATTTTTCCAAGCTTCTTTTACATTTATTACATCTAAACCAGCCTGAAGTTTATTGGCCTCTATAAAACCTTTTAAAGCATCAGCAATAGAATGTTCTTCAAAATTACGTTTACTCATCTTTTTGTTTTCTTTTATAATGATATTCTATCCCTTCTGTATTTTTTACAACCAAACTTGTGTTAGAAAGTTCTAAAATTTCTTCTTCCCAACTAGAAAAATCTGTTTTGTAATGAATATAAAAATTAGATTCTTTTTCCTCAATTTCTAATTTTTCTTCCACATCATTTGTTATTAATTTTCCATCATATTGTGGCACTACTTTTTTCTAAAACCTTTTAAACTGTCGTTTATAAAAAAATAATCCAAAGCTTCATTAATCTTATAAGTTTTCTTATCTCCATCTTGTGTTTTAACCTCTTCAATTTCCCAATAACCATTTAACAACTGCAACTCTTCTTTTTTAACTTTTGATACACATGAAACCAATGCAAGTGCAAATAATAAGACTATTTTTTTCATTGTTATAAATTTGAAACTAAATTAAGAATTAAATCAGGTTAAACATTAAACTAATTTGTATTTTTAATATCTAATGAGAAAAAACAACGAGATGAAAAAAAATATGCTACTACTTTTCTTACTTCCATTTTGTTTTAGTTGCTCTTCAGATTCTGATTCAAACGAAAACGAAATGTATTTTCCTCCAAATAATTCTGATGTTTGGGAAACAGAAACCTTGCAATCATTAAATTGGAACGAAAACAACTTACAAGAATTGTATGATTATTTAATTCTAAAAAACTCTAAAAGTTTTATTGTACTTCACAATGGAAAGATTGTAATTGAAGAATATTTTAATGGACATTCTGCAAGCACCGCATGGTATTGGGCTAGTGCAGGAAAAACCTTGACATCAACAGTTACTGGAATAGCAGCCCAAGAAGGTTTTATAAATATTAACAATAAAGTTTCTGATTATTTAGGAACAGGCTGGACAAGCGCTACTTTAGCTCAAGAAAACCTAATTACTTGTAAAAACTTACTAAGTATGACCTCTGGCTTAGACGATAGTTTAGGTGATGATGTTTCCCCAAGCAATCTTCAATACATTGCAGATGCAGGAAATCGTTGGGCTTACCATAATGTTTATGTAAAATTACAAGATGTTGTAGCAACAGCAACTGGACAAACATGGTCTAACTATTTCAATACCAAATTAAGAGATAAAATAGGCATGACAGGAATTTGGTACGATTCTGGAGATTTAAGTGTTTATTGGAGTAATTCTAGAAGTATGGCGCGATTTGGATTATTAGCTTTAAATAATGGAAAATGGAATGGCACACAAATTATCAACTCTAATTACATGAATGAAGCTACAAATACTTCTCAAAACATAAATTTAGCTTATGGTTATTTGTGGTGGTTAAATGGAAAATCGACTTATCATCTACCACAAACTCAATATCAATTTTCAGGTAAATTAATTCCAAGTGCTCCTGACGATATGTATGCAGCTTTAGGAAAAAATGACCAAAAAATATATGTTATTCCAAGTAAAGGATTAGTAATTATTAGAATGGGAAATGTTTCTGATCCAGACAATCCTACTTTCGCTAGTTCAAACTTTGATAATGAATTATGGCAAAAGATAAATGCAGTTATAAACTAAAAAATCCCGATAAATCGGGATTTTTTTATTTGAAAAATGAATCTACGAATTCAAATTTATTAAATACTTGTAAGTCTTCAATTCCTTCTCCTACTCCAATATACTTAACAGGAATTTTAAACTGATCTGAAATACCGATTACAACTCCTCCTTTTGCAGTTCCGTCTAATTTGGTAACCGCTAAAGAAGTTACTTCAGTTGCAGCAGTAAATTGTTTTGCTTGTTCAAATGCATTTTGACCAGTAGAACCATCTAGAACCAATAATACATCATGTGGTGCATCACCAACAACCTTTTGCATGACACGCTTTACTTTAGAAAGCTCATTCATTAAATTCACTTTATTGTGTAAACGACCAGCAGTATCAATGATTACAACATCTGCATCTTGAGAAACAGCAGACTGCAAAGTATCGAAAGCAACTGAAGCTGGATCGCTTCCCATTTGCTGACGCACGATAGGAACATCTACTCTATCTGCCCAAATTTGTAATTGATCTATAGCCGCAGCTCTAAATGTATCGGCAGCTCCTAAAACCACTTTATGTCCTGCCTTTTTAAATTGGTAGGCTAATTTACCTATAGTAGTTGTTTTTCCAACACCATTTACTCCAACAACCATTAAAACATAAGGCTTTTTATCTTTTGGAACTTCAAATTCAGTTGCATCACCATGATTATTTTCAGATAATAATCCAGCTATTTCTTCACGAAGAATTTTATTCAACTCTTCGGTTCCAAGATATTTATCGCGTTCAACACGTTCTTCAATTCTTTCGATAATTTTTAAAGTAGTATTAACTCCCACATCGGAAGAAACCAATACTTCTTCTAAATTATCTAATACATCATCGTCTACTTTAGACTTTCCCGCAACAGCTTTTGAAAGTTTTTCAAAAAAAGAAGATTTCGATTTTTCTAAACCTCTATCTAAAGTTTGCTTCGCCTGTTCGCTGAGGCTCGAGTCATTTTTTTCTGATGAAAATAAGCGCTTAAAAAAACTCATATAGTTCGTTATTTTGAAACAAAAGTATAAATAAAAAAGCTACTTTCAAACGAAAGTAGCTTTCCTATATATTTGAATACTGAATTATTTCTTTTGTAAGAAATCGTCAACTAGTTCTGGAGCCATAACAGATTCTACAAAAGTGTAAGCTCCTGTTTTTGGAGACTTAACCATTTTTATAGCTTTAGTTAATCTCTTTGATGCTGTTTGTAACGTTGCTACTGTTTTCTTTGCCATGATTACACTATTTTAAATCGAAAGTTTACTAAATGTAAATTTCTAATTATTTAATTTCTTTGTGAACTGTTACTCTTTTTAATACAGGATTAAATTTTTTAATCTCTAATCTATCTGGAGTATTCTTTTTATTTTTAGTAGTGATGTAACGAGAAGTACCTGGCATACCAGTTGCTTTGTGCTCTGTACACTCTAAAATAACTTGAATTCTATTACCTTTCTTTGCCATTGTTACTTTTATTTAGAATTAAGTAAATTACTTAATAATTATTTTTGTGCTTTTTTTAACGCTGCAGAAATACCAATTTTGTTGATAGTTTTTAAAGCAGCAGTTGAAATTTTCAATGTTACCCATCTATCTTCTTCAGCAATGTAAAAACGTTTCTTTACTAAGTTAACAGAAAATTTTCTCTTAGTTTTATTATTAGCATGAGAAACATTGTTTCCTACCATTGCTTTCTTACCTGTAAGTTCACAAACTCTTGACATTATTTCTAATCTTTTATTTCGTTATTCAAAATCAGGGTGCAAAGAAACAAAATTGTAATGAATTACACAACAATCTTTTATTATTTTTTTAAAATTTCTTTATAAACCATTTCCAAGGCTTTATTTACCGCTCTATCAACGACTTTTTCCCTAGGTTGACCAAAGTTAAATTCCTCGACAAAAACATTATTTTTTATAGCTATACCAATGAAAACTGTTCCTATTTCTGCGTCTGAATCTCCTTTTAGTGGTCCAGCATTTCCTGTTGTTGAAATTGCGATATCAGTTTTTAATAAATCTTGTACAGATTTCACCATTGCCTCTGCTACTTCAGCACTAACAACAGAGTGTTTATTTATTAATTCTTGTGAAACATTCAAAACTTTTGCTTTTACCTCAGTTGCATAACTCACAACGCTTCCTTTAAAATAAGATGAAGCGCCTGAGACAGAAGCAATAGTTTGTGCAATTTTACCACCAGTACAACTCTCAGCAGTTGCTAAAGTAAGCCCTTTTTCTGAAAGCATTCTTCCTAAAACCACTTCTATTGGCTCATCATCATCATAACCAACTATTACATCACCAATTAAAACTTTAAGTTTTATAACTTCGTTGTCGATTGCATTTTTCAAAACTCCTTCATTTGTTCCTCTTGCTGATAAACGCAAACGAACTCTTCCTGGGCTAGGCAAATAAGCCAACTTTATAAAGTTAGGTAAATTATTTTCCCAATCTTCTATTTGCTCGGCCAACAAACTTTCACCCACACCATAAGTTAAAATTGTTTTATGAAGAATATAAGGTCTTTTGTAATCTTTAACAATTTTAGGTATTACTTCATTTTCAATCAAATATTTCATTTCATATGGAACTCCTGGTAAAGAAATATAGACTGTATTTTCTTTTTGAAGCCACATTCCCGGTGCTGTACCCACTTTATTAAATAAAACATGTGCTTTTGAAGGAACTAATGCTTGTTCTTTATTAATTTGAGTAATTGGCCTTTTATAGAATCCTTCAATCAATTCCTTTACATGTGTTAATACTTCGGTATTTTCTATCAAAGAATCATCAAAAAATTCGCAAAAAGTTTTTTTAGTAATATCGTCTTTTGTTGGTCCCAAACCGCCCGTCACAATAACTACGTCAACATTATTTAAATACTCATTTAAAGTACTTAATATGTCGTTTTTATCATCGGAAATAGATTTCATCTCTACAACGGAGACACCAACTTTATCTAATTGTTTTGCAATAAATGCCGAATTTGTATCGACTATTTGACCAATAAGAATTTCATCGCCTATGGTTACGATTGAAGCTTTCATCTAATAGTAAAATTAGTTAGATGTAATACCTATTATAATACAAGCTTATATTAAGATATTGCACAATAAGTTAAGTAATTTGGGATTACGCTAATTTAAAATCTTTTTTTAACTCTTTAATAGCTAAATTGATTCTTTCTCTTAAAGATTTGTAAGTATCTTTTATTTCTTTTCTTTTACCTTGTGATTTTGCCCAAGACATAATTTCTATATTTTCATCATAAGCCAAATCCATCCCTAATAAATCTAATGATGGTTTTATTTTATGAGCAGAAGTATAAACACGGGTAAAATCTTTTTCTTCAATTCCAACTTTCATAGATTTAATTTCAGCAGGAACTTCCTCTAAAAAAAGATTTACAATTTGGTACGCAAAATCGATATCATTTTCTGAAATTTCGTACACTTTTGGTAAATTATATTGTAAAGCCATAACTATTTACTTAACTTGTACTTTAAACATTTGTTTTCCCTCTAGGAAGCCTTCTAACACATCACCTTCTTTGACTGGAGCAACGCCTTTGGGTGTACCTGTAAAAATAATATCGCCTGTTTTTAAGGTAAAAAACTGCGATACATAAGCAATAATTTCATCAATTTTCCAAAGCATCATTGAAGTATTACCTTGTTGAACCAATTGATCATTACTCTTTAATTCAAAGTTAATATTTTCTAATGAAGTAAATGAATTTTTCGGTAAAAAGTCGCCAATAATCGCTGAACCGTCAAAAGCTTTTGCTTTTTCCCATGGCAACCCTTTATCTTTTAACTTACTTTGCAAATCGCGAGCAGTAAAATCGATTCCCAAACCAATTTCATCATAATATTTATGAGCAAATTTTGCATCGATATATTTCCCTACTTTGTTGATTTTTACTAAAACCTCCACTTCATGATGTACATCATTGCTAAACTCTGGTTTAACAAAAGGAAATTGTTTAGGCAAAATTGCCGTATCTGGTTTCATAAATATAACTGGCTCTGTTGGTCTTTCGTTATTTAATTCCGAAATATGATCAGCGTAATTTCTTCCTATACAGATTATTTTCATTATGTTTTAGGTTAACGGTCAACGGTTAACGGTTAACGGTAAAATTTCCTTTTACCTTTTACCTTTCTCCATTTACCTAATTTATAACTTCGTATTTAACTTTCTTAACTTAATTCCTGTTAAAACTTTCTTAGTATATAAAGGGAAATCAGCATTTTGAATCCAACCGAAATAACCCGGTTCTTTATCTAAAACTTCATCAACTAATGCTCCTTTATGCTTACCAAAAGTAAAAATTTCTTGTCCATCTTCATTTAAAGCAATAAATCCAGCAAAATCTACCGACTTTTTACGAGTGGTGAATTCAGAAAGTTTTTTCATATCGTTTTCTAAATCTTCATAACGATCCAATTGTGCTTTTAAAATCTCGTAAGTAGCATTGGTATCAGCTTCTGCACTATGGGCATTTTCTAGACTTTCGTTACAATAAAAACGATATGCTGCACTTAAAGTTCGTTCTTCTTTTTTGTGAAAAATAGTTTGCACATCAACAGTTACTCTATTTTTCATATCAAAATCAACCTCAGCACGTAATAACTCTTCTGCCAATAAAGGAATGTCAAATCTATCCGAATTAAAACCAGCCAAATCAGAATCTTTTATCATATTATAAACATGAGGCGCTAATTCAGCAAATGTTGGTTCGTTTGCTACTTTTTCATTTGTAATTCCGTGCACTGCAGTTGCAAAAGCAGGAATAGGAATGGTTGGATTTACTAACCACGTTTTACTTTCTTTGTTTCCGTTTGGAAATACTTTTAAAATTGAAATTTCTACAATTCTATCTTTAGCTACATCAATTCCTGTAGTTTCTAAATCGAAAAAGCAAATTGGTCGGTTTAATTTTAATTCCATTTTATTGTATTTGATTACAAATATAAAGTTTAAAAAGTGTTTTTGAAAGTAAAAAAGTGAATACAGCCCCGATTGAAACGATATCTTTTTGTTGTTCTCGACTCCGCTCGAACTGACAACAAAAAATAAAGTGTAAAGCGGGAAATTTATTGAACTGAAAGACTGATTTTTTGCTGCATAAAAAAACCGATAGCAAAAAACTATCGGTTTGTATTTTGAGACACTTCGCTTCTCGACTCCGCTCGAAGTGACAGCTCAGTTTTATAATGTTTTAAACTTCTCTATTAATATCCCAAGCTTCTAAATAATCAGCCACTCGTTTTACGAAGCTTCCTCCTAAAGCTCCATCCACAACTCTATGATCGTAAGAGTGTGATAAGAACATTTTTTGACGGATTCCGATGAAATCACCTTCTGGAGTTTCGATTACCGCAGGAACTTTACGAATAGCACCTAAAGCTAAAATACCTACTTGTGGTTGGTTGATAATTGGCGTTCCGAAAACAGAACCAAAAGTACCTACATTCGTTACCGTGTAAGTTCCACCTTGTGTATCGTCTGGTTTTAATTTTCCAGTTCTTGCACGATTAGCTAAATCATTCACTTGTTTAGCCATACCAACTAAGTTTAATTGGTCTGCATTTTTAATTACTGGAACAATTAAGTTTCCGTTTGGTAAAGCAGCAGCCATACCTAAATTAATATTTTTCTTTTTGATGATGTATTCACCATCAACTTGAATGTTCATTCCAGGGAAATCTTTTAACGCTTTTGCCACAACTTCCATGAAAATTGGTGTAAACGTTAATTTTTCACCTTCACGTTTTTCGAAAGAGTTCTTAACCTTATCTCTCCATTTTACAATATTTGTAACATCAACTTCGATGAAAGATTGTACGTGAGCAGAAGTTTGTTTAGACTCCACCATATACTTAGAAATCAACTTACGCATTCTGTCCATTTCCACGATTTCATCTTCTCCATTAACAGATGTTGGAACTGAAGTTGTTTCAGGTTTCACGTTTGAAGTTGTTTTAGTTTCAACTACAGATTGAGTACTTGCAACTGACGACTGAGACTGAACACTAGTTTGACTTCCTCTAGTTTTAATATATCCTAAAATATCTTCTTTAGTTACTCTTCCATCTTTTCCTGTTCCGTTAATTCCATCTAATTCAGCGATAGAAATTCCTTCTTCTTTAGCAATGTTTTTTACTAATGGAGAATAGAATTTATCTGAATTTGAAAAATCTGGAGCAGTAACAGTTTCCTTCGCAGCTTCAACTGCTTTAGTAACCTCAGCTACTTGCTTCTCGACTCCGCTCGAAGTGACATCATTTGATTCAACTTGAGCAACTGCAACAGCACCACCTTCAGTTTCAATAATAGCAATAGTTTGTCCAACTTGAACAACATCATCAACATTAAATAAAATTTCAACTAAAGTCCCCGAAACTTCACTTGGAACTTCACTGTCTACTTTATCGGTAGCAATTTCAAGAACTGCTTCATCTTGTTCAATTTTATCACCAACTTTCTTCAACCAGTTAGTAACCGTAGCTTCCGCTACACTCTCACCCATTTTAGGTAATTTTAATTCGAACTTTGCCATATTTTTAACTAAAGTTGTGTTTCACTTGTTTGGATTGCAAAAATACTAATTTTTAGATGTGTTTGTAAAGAATTATATATTTTTTTTGCTTATAAAATAACTGATTAGTTTCTTACTATATGTTCATTTTTGTCTTGACACAAAAACGAACCAAAAAAGTCAAGACTGACTATAAAAGTATAAGAAAATACTACGGAAACACCAACCACAGATAAAAATAACTCCTCCGACAAATCGGAGTCAAACAGATTTTTATCTCATCCCAATTCTGCTTCCTTGATTTTCAATACTTTTATAGTAGGTCGGATTCTAATTGTAATACTTCTCCTTTATCATTAGAATTATAACTTCCTATTAGATAATTGGATTTTGAGATATAGTTTTTAAAACTAATGTTTCTGTCTTTATATTTATCCATGAAGAAAATCACTTCTTTAAAGTCCAGAAAATCAATATCAAAGATGATTTCAACATGCTTATTTTCTTCAACTTGAAATTGATTTAAATCGGTTAAATATTCAACAGATTTATCCGTTTTTAGCTTTATTTTTTTATCGGAAAAAACAAAAAATTTATCAATATTTGGTTTTATGTTTTTTTGTTGGTTTCGCTTAACTAAACTAAAAGCAAAACTTCCCATTTGCATCATGACATCAAAAAACCACGATTTTTTAAAGTGCTTTTTGTAGAAAAATTGCATGGCTTCGCGAAAGCGTTTCATATACAATCCGTCTCTTACTGTGCTTTCTCCTTTATAATGTATCACCGTTGTATCTGCAAAATATTGATTGGAATAACCCGCTTTTTTAACCAAATAACTCAAATCAATATCATCAGAATACATGAAACAGTTTTCATCAAATCCGCCAACTTTTAAATACAAATCGCGTTGCATAAACATAAAAGCGCCAACCAAGATATCGACTTCTCCTGATTGATATTCCGTTAAATGCATGGCATAATATCGGTTAAACCAACTTGATTTTGGAAACAACTTATACAATCCAAAAATCTTAGTAAATGCTACCCAAGGTGTTGGCACTCCTCTTTTACATTCAGGAAGAAATTTTCCTGAACCGTCAATTAGTTTACAACCTATTATACCAAAGTCGGTTTCGACAAGCTCAACCTTACTTTGTCTTTTGTCAGACTGAGCTTGTCGAAGTCGATTAACAAAGTCTAGTATTTTAGAAAAAGTATCTTCAGCAACTACTGTATCAGGATTTAAAATACAAATGTATTCGCCTTTAGCTTTAGCTACACCAATATTATTTCCTTTTGGAAAACCTAAATTATCTTTATTTTCAATTAAAGTAACATTTGAAAATTTTTCCTTAATCATTTGACAACTATCATCAGAAGAAGCATTATCAACCACAATAATTTCGCCATCTATGCCTTGCAACGCTTTTTGAACGCTGTAAACACACTGTTCTAAGAAATAGCGAACATTATAATTAAGGATGATTACTGATAATTGCATGCACAAATATAATGTGAAAATTTACCAATTTGAAAATTTGAAGATTATTACTGATAAATTATTATTTTTACGACAAGTTATAAATCATTAGACATCTTAATGAAAAGGATTTTTCTATTCTTAATATTTTCAAATATTCTATTTGGTCAGGAAAAATTAGTTTTTGACAACATAAACATTCAAACTGGAATTGATTATCAAAATGAAAATTATTTAGTTTTTGATAATTCTGAATTTTATTACTTCAAAGATTTTAACTCTAATACTTGGAATAAAAAAGATATACTTTATAATCAAATTCCGACTTCAAAAGACTTTCCATATAATTTTTTTCACATAAAAAACAAAAACTATTTTGTTTACAAAGGTTGCGGAACTGTTTATGAATTCAAGAATGATTCCATATTAAGAATTGATAATTCATTTGAACACAAAAGTCAATTTAACGCATCCACTTTCATTTACCATGATGAAATTTATTATTTCGGTGGATATGGTTTGTTCACTTTTAAAAATATTTTAACCAAATACGATTTTAAAACTCGCGAATGGGAATTAGTAAAGTATAGTGACCATAACAACATTCCTGAGCCAAGAAGCCATGCTTTAACTTATTTAATTGATGATGATTTATATGTAATTGGTGGATTTACTGAAAATTACGAAACTAATTTAACCACGACAACCAATAAAGCTTTAAATGATATTTGGAAATTAAACCTTACAACTAAAAAATGGACATTTTTAGGAAATTTGAAAAATAAAAATTTTCACATAATTGAAAAACTAGGCTACTTAGCTTCTAAAAATAATTTGTTTTTTGACAATGGAAAATTATATCAGATAGATTTTAAAAACGAGATTTTAAAATCTACTGAACCAAAGGGTAAATATACCTTTTCTTTATTAGAACAATACAACTCTAAAAGAAACGAAATATTTTATGTTTTAAGTAATTCTGATGAAAGTAACAGAAAGTATGAGATTATTGTAGAAAACTTTGATGACTATAAAAGTGATTTTATTAATGAAGAAGATTTATTTGAATCGAATAATTCAACACAAAATATACTTTTAGTTTTAGTTGTTTTATCTATTTCATTAGTAATTTTCTATTTCTTGAAAAAGAAAAGCAAACCTCAACATGAGAACAAAATCATTTTAAAAGATTCTAACTTTTATTTTAAAGATAAGGCAATAAGTAATTTATTGAGTGAAGAAAATGAGCTATTGTATTTTTTCTTCAAGCATAAACACCAAGCTTTACCAATGAATGAAGTCGTCGATTTCTTTTCTAAAAATGACGCTACACCTTATAACACTTTGACTAAGAAAAAAGATTTGGTTTTAAGCGGACTCAAACAAAAGTTAGCTTTTATTTTAGAAGTTGAGGAAGACGATTTATTTATAATTCAAAAAAACACCGAAGACAAACGTATTAAAGAAATACAGCTAAATCCTCGGTATTTTTGAAATTTACAATTTAAAAGATAAATTCGGATTTAAATTTTGAATCAACTTAACCTTATTATCATCTACCATAATCTTAAAATTAAATTTTTCAATTAATAACTTCTCAATTACTTCTGATGTGGGTTTCTTTGAATTAAAATCAAAATCTACAAAAAGTTCTTTATTTTCTCTTGCCCAAGGCATAGGTTCTGTAACAACATAAGTTCCCGAACCTTTTTGGTAATAAATCATAAAATGCTTTCTTGCCATAATTTAGAATTTTTTAATTGCTCTAACAAATAAATCTGCATCTATTCCCATATCACCAAATGTTCTTTGACCATCAGTAAAATCAACTGCGTTTCCAAAATAAACATTTCTACCTTCATCAGAAGACCAATAATAACCATCTGAAAAATTAAGTATGTTTTTCTCTTTTAAGCTTAAATAAACTTGTTCTAATTCTTCAATTGATGGTAAAAACCATCCTTTTCCCTCATTTTCATAAAGACTGCATTTTTCTTTTGCTTTATTTAAGTTAAATTGACCTAAATCTTGTTTGCTAATAATTTTTCCTTCTTTTTTATTATCATCCAAATAAAAAATAATTCCCCCTAAGTGTTCTTTACCAATATAAAGTTCGTCATTTCTTTTTATACTTTCTGATTCCTTAAAATCATTCTTATACTCTTCATTGTATTCTATTTCATCAACTAGAATATTATTATCCAAATCCTTTTTCAGATAAGACACAAAATCATATCTTGATGAATTTCCATAACCATTAAACACCGCTTCATTTCCTATTGAACTCAACTCTTTACTGAAATAAGTTTGGTGCATTTTTGATTCTCCTCTAAGCATAAATTCATACCAATATAATAATTCAATACTACTAATTTCATTGGAATTTTTAATTCCTGGCTCTTGCCAATTAAAAGCATAAGGAATAAACGAATAATCATTTTTAATAATTCTATCAATAAAATTTTGCTCTTTTAAATAAAACACTTTTGGATTTCCTTTAAAAGTTATCTTTCTTTCATTAGAATCTGAATCTGGCTTAGTGTCTTGACTACACCTAGAATCTCTATCAAAAAATAAATCATCATTCTTAAATTCTGTACCATCCGACATAATATTTCCTGAAACTGCTCTTCTAAAAACTATTTTCTTCAAATCATTTGTAAAATATGTTTTTCTTACATTTTCTAAACTTTTCAAATTAGCATTTTCAGGCGTTGTATTATCTGTATTGCCAATTTCAATATTCTTATAATAATAATGGTCTGTTAATTGAACAAATCCACTAAAAGGATTAAAAACAAGTGTTGGTTGTGGATGATTAACAATAAAGCTATCATATAAAAAAGTTGAGTTTTTCAAATCATCTTTATTAAAAGTTATACTATCAATATAAATTTGAGTCTCATTATTTTTTACAGGTAAAATTCTCTTATTATATTTTAAAGGAGTACCATTTTTGTAAATTGCGGTATGTAAAATTTTTCTATCATCTCTGTCAAAACCATCTTTAAAACCATAATTTACAATTTTAAAATACAACTGTTCACCATCTAAAACTCCATTGTCATTAAAATTTAATACTGCAATTAAGTCTTCTAAATCATTACTTTTTTCATATAACCTTTGATTCTTATATTCAAACAAACCTTTTTTTATTTGAAAAGAACCTATCAATCTGAAATTCGATATTTTTAATTTAACATAAAAACATTCAACGATGTTTTTTATTATTTTCTTCTCATCATAATTTTGAAAATTTAACCAATTACCATTTGAAGATTCATATGTAATGGTTTGTTGATTATTTTTCCCATATTTGGTTTTTATCTTTTCCTGTGAAACAAATATTTTATTATTCTCATCAATATACCAATTTGTATTAAATTCAGATTTATTGAAAATGTAAAGAATTTCTCCATCTTGCAATCTTCCATTTGAATACGTTCCGAAACCAAATAGTTTATGAAAAAAATTACCGTTTTTTATTTTACCTCCAGGAATATATTCAATACTTTCATAGAGTGAGTTGTCTTTATACCTTTCAACCTTAAAAATATCCAAATCTTGATTTAAGTAATTCTTAACTATAAAATCTCCTTCTTTTTTTTCTTCGATAATTTGAGAAAATGAGTTTAAAAAGAAAAGCAAGAAGAATAACAAATTAATTTTTTTCATAATTATAATTTTTGATTACTTCAAACCTACCAAAAACTTTATTTTTCTTACAAAAAAATAGCTGAACACATAATTTCAAGTATTATTCCATTTAAAAATCAACATCTTACAAAAAACTAAAAAACTTAATCACATCAATATTTCAATCATTATTTTATCGCTACAAATACAAACAAAACCTTATTTTTGCACTAATAAAAATTGGCACATTGCCTCATCGTCTAATTGACACATTAATTACATGAATTTCCTTTCAGTCGAAAATATATCAAAAGCTTACGGCGAACGCGTTTTGTTTGAAAACATTTCATTTGGTATTAACAAAGACCAAAAAATTGCTTTTATTGCTAAAAATGGTTCCGGAAAAACAACCATTATGAACATGTTAGCAGGTTTGGACGAACCCGATAGCGGTCAGGTTATTGTTCGTAAAGACATTAAAATGGCATTTTTATCGCAAACTGATAATTTACAACCCGAACTAACCATTGAAGAAAGTATTTTCGCTAGTGATAACGATACTCTGAAAGTAATCGAACAATACGAAAAAGCACTTGAAAATCCTGAAGATGAAGAAGCTTATCAAAAAGCGTTTGATAATATGGACCGTCACAATGCTTGGGATTTTGAAACACAGTACAAGCAAATTTTGTTCAAATTGAAATTGGACGATTTAAAACTGAAAGTTAAAAACCTTTCGGGTGGACAAAAAAAGCGATTGTCATTAGCTATTATCTTAATCAACAAACCCGATTTTTTAATCTTAGATGAACCAACCAACCATTTAGATTTAGAAATGATTGAATGGTTAGAAGATTATTTTGCCAAAGAAAATTTAACCTTATTCATCGTAACACACGATCGTTTCTTTTTAGAACGTGTTTGTAACGAAATTTTAGAATTAGAAAACGGAAAATTATACCAATACAAAGGCAACTATTCTTATTATTTAGAGAAAAAAGAAGAACGAGTAATTTCTGAAAATGCAAGCATTGACAAAGCCAAAAACTTATTTGTCAAAGAATTAGAATGGATGCGTCGCCAACCCAAAGCGCGTACTACAAAATCAAAATCGCGTCAAGATGATTTTTACGTGATTAAAGAAAAAGCCATGAGTCGCCGTAAGGAAAATGTGGTGGAACTGGAAATTAACATGGAACGAATGGGAAGCAAGATTATTGAATTGGCAAAAATCAATAAAAGTTTCCAGGACAGAGTGATTATGAAAGATTTCAATTACTCGTTTCAACGTGGCGAACGCGTGGGCATCATTGGTAAAAACGGAACCGGAAAATCTACTTTTTTAAATATTATTACTGGAAGCATTCAACCTGATTCTGGAAAAGTAATCGTGGGTGACACGATGAAAATTGGGTATTACACTCAAAGTGGAATCAACCCGAAACCGCAACAAAAAGTAATCGACATTATTAAAGAGTATGGCGAATATATTCCGTTGACCAAAGGAAAAATCATTTCGGCTTCACAATTGTTGGAACGCTTTTTATTTGATGCCAAAAAACAATACGATTACGTTGAAAAACTAAGCGGTGGCGAACTGAAACGTTTGTATTTATGTACTGTTTTAATTCAAAATCCAAATTTCTTGATTCTCGATGAGCCAACAAATGATTTGGATATTGTGACTTTAAATGTATTGGAAAACTTCTTATTGGATTATCCCGGATGTTTGTTAGTGGTAAGTCACGATCGTTATTTTATGGATAAAATCGTGGATCACTTATTTGTCTTCCGTGGTCAAGGCGAAATTGAAGATTTCCCTGGAAACTACTCGGATTTCAGAACGTATGAAGATTCAGCAGAACCTGTTAAAGCGGAAAAAGTGGAATCAGCTAATGCAAAATCTTGGAAAGAAAAACAAGTAAAATCTGGTTTAACTTTTAACGAACAAAAGGAGTTTCAAAAAATTGAACGCGAAATCAAAGATTTAGAACAAAAGAAAAAAGATATTGAAGCTGAATTTGCTCAAGGCAAAGTCACTGATGACAAGATTGAAACAAAAGCCAACGAATTGCAAAAAATCATTCAATCGTTAGAAGAAAAAGAAGAACGTTGGTTTGATTTAAGTGCGAAAATGGAAGAGTAATTTTAAGTCACAGTCACAGTTTACAGAATTTTAAACTAACTGAGACTAAAAACTGAGACCAAATATGTTACAAATAGCAAAAGCTTACATAAAATTCTTTTTTAGAGCCAAAAACGAACATGGTGTGCATTCGCCATTTGTGTTTGATTTGGTTACCAAATGCTTTTACGACAAAACCAATTATCCCGAATATGAAGTTTTAAAAAACTATAGAAATTCGCTTTTAAACAATAAGAACACGATTGAAGTAACTGATTTTGGCGCAGGTTCACGAGTTTTCAAATCGAATACGCGAGAAATTGCTGCTATTGCCAAAAACGCTGGAATTTCAGTTAAAAACGCCGAACTGTTATTCCGAATCGTTCGTTACTTTCAACCTGAAAAAATCCTGGAAATAGGAACTTCGTTAGGATTAGCGACTTCAGCTCTTTCTTTAGGAAACAAAAATTCAAAAATCATAACATTAGAAGGTTGTCCTTCCACAAGTCAAAAGTCAAAAGAAGAAAGTCAAAAGTTTGGATTTAATAATATTGAATTCATTAACACTGAATTTTCAACATATTTAAACAACTTTAAACAACAAACAATAAACAATAAACAACAAATCTTCGATTTGGTATATTTCGACGGCAATCATTCTAAAAAGGCGACCTTAGAATATTTCAAATTACTGTTACCTACTGTTACCAATGATTCCGTTTGGATTTTTGACGATATTCATTGGTCACAAGACATGGAAGAAGCTTGGGAGGAAATTAAAAACCATCCACAAGTAACGGTTACTATTGATACTTTTCAGTGGGGAATTGTTTTCTTTAGAAAAGAACAAAAAAAAGAACATTTTACTATACATTCAAGGAAAAATCTATCTTCATTAATTTTTCAAAAAATTAAAATTAAGATGTAACAAAAACCGAGTTTCTCTACTTATTCTTAGATTCGGTTAATCTTACATTTACTATCATTATGTCAAAACCCATCATAGAAATTAAAGGAATTACAAGAGATTTCCCCTTAGGAGAAGAAATTGTTCATGTTTTAAAAGGAATCGATTTAACCATTAACAAAGGAGAATATGTTGCTTTAATGGGGCCTTCAGGTTCAGGAAAATCGACTTTAATGAATATTTTAGGTTGCTTAGACACCCCTACATCAGGTAGTTATGTACTAAACGGAAAACATGTAAGTGAAATGCATGACGATGAGCTAGCCGAAATTAGAAATAAAGAAATTGGTTTTGTTTTTCAAACATTTAATCTAATGCCAAGAACAACTGCTTTAGACAATGTTGCATTACCTATGGTTTATGCAGGAATAAATAAAGAAGATCGAAGTAATAGAGCTACAGAAGTTTTAACGCAAGTTGGACTTCAAGACCGTATGGATCACAAACCTAATCAATTATCTGGTGGACAACGTCAGCGTGTTGCAGTAGCACGTGCATTAGTCAATCATCCAGCAATGATTCTTGCCGATGAACCAACAGGAAACCTTGACAGTAAAACTTCTGTTGAAATTATGAATCTTTTTGATGAAATTCACGCTAACGGAAATACTGTAATTCTAGTAACTCACGAAGAAGATATTGCTGCTCACGCTCATCGCATTATTCGTTTACGAGATGGTATGATTGAAACTGATGTAAAAAACAAATAATCCTCAGTCATAATTTACAGTCAAAAATAACAATTATTATCCAAAACTTTTTTAAGTATCAAAAGCGATTCTTCAGTTACTTTTGTAAACCATTTTCCTGCTGTTCGTTACAATATTTTGTTTTGTATTTAAATGTTTCGACTTCGCTCAACGTGACAAAACAAAATGATTTTCACTTCCATCAGGGCTAAACTGTAATCCATATACTTTTTGCTATCTTTGAAAAAAAATGCTAAAAGCTAAAAGCTTTCGGCATAAAGCATAAAAAAAATGAAAGTATATACTAAAACTGGAGATAAAGGAACTACTGCACTATTCGGCGGAACTCGTGTTCCTAAACATCACATTCGTATTGAAAGCTACGGAACGGTCGATGAACTAAACTCACATATCGGCTTAATTCGCGACCAAGAAATCAACTCGCTTTATAAAGCTGTTTTAATCGAAGTTCAAGACCGTCTTTTTACTGTAGGTGCCATTTTGGCTACACCACCCGAAAAAGAAGTTCTAAAAAACGGTCAACAACGACTAAATATTAATCGTATTTCAGAAAATGATATTCAATATCTTGAACAAGAAATAGATAAAATGGATGCAGAACTTCCACCCATGACCCACTTTGTACTTCCAGGAGGCCACACTACTGTGTCATATTGTCATATTGCGCGTTGTGTGTGTCGTAGAGCAGAGCGTTTAGCGGTGCATTTACATGAGATTGAACCTACAGATGAACGTGTTTTAACCTATTTAAACCGACTTTCTGACTACTTATTTGTATTGGCACGAAAGTTGTCTCATGACCTGAACGCTGAGGAAGTGAAGTGGATTCCAAGAAAAGATTAAATAGTAAACAGCAAAGACGTTCATTTACTTATTAAAAAAAGAAAAAAAAACTTGACTTTTTAAGTTAAAAATTTATTTTTGCATTAAATTAAATCGATAAAAGATGTATTGGACATTAGAATTAGCATCTTATTTAAGTGATGCACCTTGGCCAGCTACTAAAGATGAGCTTATTGATTATGCTATTCGTACTGGAGCACCTCTAGAAGTTGTAGAAAATCTGCAGTCGATTGAAGACGAAGGTGAGATCTACGAGTCAATGGAAGAAATTTGGCCAGATTATCCTACAGACGAAGATTATCTTTGGAATGAGGATGAGTATTAAAAAACTATAAAAAACACAACATTTAAAAGTCTCTTCACGAGGCTTTTTTTTGTAAATTTGCACACCATAAAAAATAGTACCATGAGTATTGTAAATTCAATATTAAAAATATTTGTAGGCGATAAATCTGAAAAAGATGTTAAGGCCATTCAACCTATTATCAAAAAGATTAAATCTTTTGAAGGTGCTTTTCAAGCATTATCTCATGATGAGTTGAGAAATAAAACTTTAGAATTTAAAGAAAAAATTAAAGATGCAAGAGCTGAAAAAGACAGTCAAATAGCTTCTTTGAAAGAAAAAGCCGAACAAACTACAGATATTGATGCTCGTGAAGACATTTATACTGAAATTGATAAATTAGAAGCAGAAGCTTATGAATTATCTGAAAAAGTATTAAATGAAATTTTACCAGAAGCTTTCGCAGTAGTAAAAGAAACAGCTCGTCGTTTTAAAGACAATACTTCTATTACTGTAAAAGCTACTCCAAAAGATTTAGAATTATCTGCTACAAAACCTTACATAACAATTGAAGGAGATCATGCAGTTTGGGCAAATTCATGGGATGCTGCTGGTAAATCTATTACTTGGGACATGATTCATTATGACGTTCAGTTAATTGGTGGTGTGGTGTTACATCAAGGTAAAATTGCCGAGATGCAAACAGGAGAAGGTAAAACCTTAGTTGCTACACTTCCTTTATACTTGAACGCATTAACTGGAAATGGTGTTCACCTTGTAACTGTTAACGATTACCTAGCAAAACGTGATAGTACTTGGAAAGCCCCTTTATTTGAATTCCACGGATTAACTGTGGATTGTATTGACAATCACCAACCTAATACTGAAGCTCGTAGAAAGGCTTACAACGCCGATATTACCTACGGAACCAACAATGAATTTGGTTTCGACTACTTACGTGATAATATGGCACATTCTCCATCAGATTTAGTACAACGCAAACACAATTATGCAATTGTCGATGAAGTTGACTCGGTTTTAATTGATGATGCTCGTACTCCTTTAATTATTTCTGGACCTGTTGTAGATGGTGATCGTCATGAGTTTACTGAATTAAAACCTAAAGTTGACAATTTGGTTAACTTACAAAGAAAATTAGCAACCGATTGTTTAACAGAAGCCAAAAAACTTTTCAAAGAAGGTAATTCTAAAGAAGCTGGTTTTTATTTATTACGTTCTTACAGAGCTTTACCAAAAAACAAAGCTTTAATTAAGTTCTTATCTGAAGAAGGCGTAAAACAATTACTTCAAAAAACAGAAAATTACTATTTACAAGATAACAAAAGAGAAATGCACAAAATTGATGAGGCATTGTATTTTGTTATTGAAGAAAAAAATAATCAAGTTGAGTTAACTGATAATGGAATCCAATTCTTATCACAAGATACAGATGCTAACTTCTTCGTTCTTCCTGATATTGGAACTGAAATCGTAAAAATTGAAAAAGCAAATCTTTCTAAAGAAGAAGAGGCCGAAAAACGTGAAGAACTTTATAAAGATTTCTCAGTAAAATCGGAGCGTATTCATACTTTGACTCAATTATTAAAAGCTTATACGTTATTCGAAAAAGATACAGAATATGTTATCATTGACAACAAAGTAATGATTGTTGATGAGCAAACTGGTCGTATCATGGATGGACGTCGTTATTCAGACGGTTTACATCAAGCGATTGAAGCTAAAGAAAATGTAAAAATTGAAGCTGCAACGCAAACTTTTGCAACTATTACGTTACAAAACTACTTCCGTATGTATAACAAACTAGGTGGTATGACTGGTACTGCTGTTACGGAAGCTGGTGAGTTTTGGGAAATTTACAAATTAGATGTTGTGGAAATTCCTACAAACCGACCAATAGCAAGAAAAGATAAAGAAGATTTAATCTATAGAACGGTTCGAGAAAAATACAATGCAGTTATTGATGATGTTGTAAAATTATCTCAATCGGGTCGTCCGGTTTTAATTGGAACAACTTCAGTTGAAATTTCAGAATTACTAAGCCGTATGCTTAAAATTAGAGGCATTAATCACAATGTGTTAAATGCTAAAATGCATAAAAGCGAAGCAGAAATTGTTGCTGAAGCTGGTAAACCTGGAGTAGTAACCATTGCAACAAATATGGCGGGTCGTGGTACCGATATTAAACTTTCTGATGAAGTTAAAAAAGCAGGAGGTTTAGCAATTGTTGGTACAGAACGTCACGATTCGCGTCGAGTAGACCGTCAGTTACGTGGTCGAGCTGGTCGTCAAGGAGATGTAGGTAGTTCACAATTCTACGTTTCATTAGAAGATAACTTAATGCGTTTATTTGGTTCTGAGCGTGTTGCAAAAATTATGGACCGTATGGGCTTAAAAGAAGGTGAAGTTATTCAACATTCAATGATGACTAAATCTATCGAAAGAGCACAGAAAAAAGTAGAAGAAAACAACTTTGGTGTTCGTAAACGTTTATTAGAATATGATGACGTTATGAATGCTCAACGTGAGGTAGTTTACAAACGTCGTCGCCATGCTTTACAAGGAGAACGTTTAAAAGTTGATTTAGCAAACATGATGTACGATACTTGTGAATTAGTAGTACAAAACAATAAATTAGCTGGTGACTTCAAAAACTATGAATTCGAATTAATTAGAATTTTCTCAATAAGTTCACCAATAACTGAAGCGGAATTCAACAAATTACAAGAGCGTGAAATTATTGGAAAAACATATAAAGCTGTTTTAGATCATTACACTGATAAAAACGGGCGTAATGCTCAAGAAGCTTTCCCAATTATTAAAAATGTTTACGAAAACAATAATGGACAATATGAACGAATTGTAGTTCCTTTTACTGATGGAATTAAATCGCTAAATGTTGTTACTAATCTTGAAAAAGCTTATCAAACTGAAGCTAAATCTTTGATAACAGATTTCGAGAAAAATGTAACTTTAGCTATTATTGATGAAGCTTGGAAAAAACATTTACGTAAAATGGACGAATTAAAACAATCGGTTCAATTAGCTGTTCACGAGCAAAAAGATCCATTGTTAATTTATAAATTCGAAGCTTTCAACTTGTTTAAAAGAATGATGGATGAAGTAAATAAAGATGTTATTTCTTTCTTATTCAAAGCCGATTTACCTTCTCAAAATCCTAATACAATTAGCGAAGCTAAAGAAGTAAAACAAAAAGAAAATTATACCGAAAGCAAAGAAGAAGTTTTAAATACTGATGAAATGGCTTCAAAAAGTCGCCAAGTTGGTCAACAAGCTTCACAAGCGCCACAACAAGTTACAGAAACAATCGTTAGAGAAACACCAAAAATTAATCGCAACGATACTGTTACTGTTAAACATGTAATGAGTGGTAAGACAGAAACTATGAAATTCAAAAAAGCAGAAGGATTAATTGCTTCTGGTGAATGGGTTTTAATAAACGAATAAAAAAATAATTTAAAATATTTTATCCTCAATTATTAAAAAATAGTTGAGGATTTTTTTTCTAATGGAAAACAACATTGTTTATACTGATTTTTTTACCAGAGTTAAAGAATCTATCTCTAATGGAACTTTTGCAAAACTTACGTTAGCTAAAACTGTTGGTAAACCAGAACTGCAAAATATTTATGTTCGCACTTTAGTTGAAGAAAACCAACTTAAATTACAACTGACTTTTAAAATCTATAAAAACGGTTTACAAGAGTTGGTAAAAATATGCGATATAGAAGAAATGGAGCAAGAATTAGTTTCTTGTATAAATAATCCTTTTCTATCTTGTTTGTTATTCACAACAGAAGCCGACATAACCATGAAACTCAATAAAAAACGTATTGCTTCTATAACTGAACAAGCACCAACATTTAAAAATGCCGATCCTATTTTATTGGAATATTTAAACAAATAAAAAAGACCTCAAATTGAGGTCTTTTTTTATTTCAACTTAGATTCAATTTTTTCCAATCTATTTAAAATTGAAGTCATTAAACTTATATTTTGATTGGTTTGAATTACACCAACAATTTTATAAACGAGTTTATTCTTTTCTATTTCTTCCGAAATCTTAACTCCGTTAGTTTTATCAAATAACAAATAAAAACAATTTACATCAACCTTATCTAGATTACTTGATAACAACAAAACATTTCCTTTACTATAAATACTTTTACCAGCCAAAACATCGTCTACTGTAAATACAAAATCAATATCTGCTAATATTTTTTGCAAATCAAAGGGTTTTACTTCATTATTTGGAGTAATTTCCTGTAAAATAGATTCATTAGAGCTTTGTCTCGAAACCAAATCTTCAATTTCATTGAAATTAGTAATCTTATTAATAGTAATTGGTTTCGAAAGCAATTCATCAGTAGTTAAGTCCAAAATTGTTGCAATTCGCAACAAAGTCTCTATCTTGGGCTCAGCCCTACCTTCTTCATAAGAACTTATTACACCTCTATTTAAATCTAAAATTTCTGCAAAAGCTTGCTGACTAAGTCCTTTTATTTGTCTTATTTTTTTTATATTGGTACCAAAATAAGTCATACCCTTTGCTAATTCTATTATACATTACAAAGATAATGAAAATATTTTTATAATTTTGCTAATATTTTTTGCAATTTAACTTTTTTATTTTATATTTGTTTTCATATTGAAACTTTATTTAGATGCAAACAGACCATTTGTTTACAAAAATCAAGGATTGGTTATTAGATTTCAATTTTGAAATCTTACACGAAAATCAACAGCACAATACTTTTGTGATAAGTAAAGAAACAGAAGGTATTAAAAACATGATTTTAGTGTTAGCACCTCAAATTTTAATTGTAGAACAATTTTTATTTCGTTGCAAAAAAAATGAAACAGAAGTTTACAAAGAACTTTTAATTAAAAACAGAGACATTGTTCACGGTGCGTTTGTACTTGATGAAAATGGAGAGAAAGTTATTTTCAGAGATACGCTACAAACTGAAAATTTAGATCAAAATGAATTAATTGCTACCATTAATTCATTGAGTTTACTGTTGAGTGAATATTCAGCAGATATGATACGTTTTAGCAAACTATAAAAATTATTGATTATGAATATTTTAAGAAGGTTATTTAGAATTGGTAAAGCAGAAGCACATGCGGTAATTGATGGTCTTGAAGATCCTATCAAAATGACTGAGCAAGGAATTCGAGAAATGAAAGAACAGCTTGAGAAAAGTGTTCATGCTATGGCGCAGGTTAAAGCATTAGCTATAAGAAGAAAAAATGAAAAGAATTCATTACTTAATAAAGCAGAAGAATATCAAAATAAAGCCGTTTTGTTAATTCAAAAAGGTTCTAAAGAAGAAATTTCTGTAGAAGAAAGTGATAGATTAGCTAAAGAAGCGCTAAAACTTAAAGAACAAGCTACTCAAGATGCAAATATTGCAGATATTGAAAGTGCAAAACTTGAAAGCGATGTAGAAAAAATGCAAGTAAATATTAATTCGCTAAAATCTTCTATCGTAAAATGGGAAGGCGAATTAAAAACGTTACGTGCTAGAGTTCAGGTTAGTCAGGCTACCCAAGATATTAATAAAAAGATGACGCAATTAGGAGCCGATAGCACTATTAGTATGCTTGAGAAAATGAAGGACAAAGTAATACAACAAGAAGCAATAGCAGATGCATATGGAGAAATTGCAAATGCTTCAAAAAGTATTGATGATGAAATTAATGCTGTTGTAGATACTACAGAAAATAAGGCAGAAGATGCTTTAAAGAAATTAAAAGAACAATTGAACATTAACTAATTATATGAGTTTTGACGAACTTTTAGAAGTTTCTTTTAACCCAGCAAATACTATTCTAAGTGTATTGTTACTCTTAAGTGTATTGTATTGGATTTTAACCATATTTACTGGAATAGGAGAATATGACATTGATTTAGACACTGATATTGATGCCGATACAAGTCTGGATAATCCAGATGGTTTAATTGAAGTAAATCAAGATCCATCTTCTTTTATACAGTTTTTGAAATTTTTGAATTTAGATATAATTCCAATTACATTTTTCTTAACCTTAGCTTTGCTTTTCACTTGGTTAATAAATGTAAATTTGAGTTTTTATTTACCATTACCAAATTGGTTTTTCTTTATTACTATTGTACCTGCTTTTATAGTGAGTGTATTCATTACAAAATATGTATGCTTACCATTAAAACCAATTTTCAAAGAAATTAATCATAAAGGAGAGATGGCTTATGATTTTCTGGGTAGAAGCGGGAAACTTTTTACCACTATTAAAGAAGACAAAATAGGTATGATCGAAATTATCATTAATAAAGACCCTATAAAACTAATGGTAAAAAGCAAAGATGGTTCTGAAATAAAACAAGGAGAAAATGCAATTATCGTAGACGAAGAACCGCAAAAAAAGTATTATTACGTCGAAAAAACATTTGAAATTTAAAACAATTATAACAACTATTTTTAATTATTTATGAATACATTCTACATTGCACTTGCTGTAATTATTATTGCAGGCTTAGGCCTAATCTTGTGGATACTTTCCATGTACAAAAAAACCGTACAAGGAATTGTAATTTTAAGAACCGGATATGGTGGAACAAAAGTTTTTTTTAACGCAGGAATAGTAATTCCAGTAATTCATAGACAAGAAAGCATGGATATTTCTGTAAAAAAATTAGAAATCTCAAGAGAAGGAAAAGACGGACTTATTTGTAAAGATAATATGCGTGCCGATATACAAGTTGCATTCTTCATTCGCGTTAATAAATCGGTAGATGATATTGTTAATGTAGCCCAAACAATCGGTTGTCAAAGAGCATCAGATATTTCAACTTTACGCGAACTATTTGAAGCTAAATTCTCTGAAGCATTAAAAACAGTAGGTAAAAAGTTCGATTTTACAGAGTTATATGAAGCCCGAAGTGAATTTAGAAATGAAATACTAAATATCATCGGAACAGACTTAAATGGTTATGTTTTAGATGATTGCGCTATTGATTATTTGGAACAAACATCGTTAAATCACTTAAATAAGGATAATATTTTAGATGCTGAAGGTATCAAAAAAATTACCGAGTTAACAGCTAACCAAAACATTAAAGCAAACCTTGTTAGACGTGATGAAGAAAAAACCATCAAAAAGCAGGATGTTGAAGCAAGAGAAGCTATTTTAGAATTGGAGAAACAATTAGCTGAAAAAGAAGAGTCGCAAAAACGTGAGATTGAAAACATCAAAGCACGTGAAAATGCTGAAATTCTTAAAGTAGCCGAAGAAGAACGTTTGAAACATGAAACGGTTCGCATCGCAACTGAAGAAAGGTTACAAATTGCAGAAGAAAACAAACAACGTCAAGTTGTAATAGCAGCTAAAAATAAGGAGCGTGCCGATTTAGTTGAAACTGAAAGAGTACAAAAGGACCGCTTACTGGAAGCAACAGAAAGAGAGCGTGTGGTTGCACTAGCTGAAATTGAAAAAGAAAAAGCAGTAGAACTAGAAAAGAAAAACATTCAAGATGTAATTCGCGAGCGTTTGGTAAAAGAAAAAACAGTAGTAGAAGAACAACAAACTATTTTCGATGTTGAAGCACTAAAAGTTGCTGAACGTGACAAACAGGTAAAAATTATTGCTGCAAACAAAGAAGCTGAAGAGCGTTTGATTGCTGAAACTAAAGCTGCTGAGGCTCGTAAATTAGCTGCTGAAAAAGATGCTCAAAAATATGTTATTGAAGCGCAAGCAAAACGCGATGCTGCAGAAAAAGAAGCAGAAGCAAGAAAAATTATAGCTGATGCACAAGCAAAAGAAGAAGCAATTGTAGGTTTATCTGAAGCACAAGTTATGCATGCTAAAGCAGAAGCACAAGAACGTCAAGGAGTAGTTGAAGCTACAATTATTGAGAAAAAAGCTGAAGCAAACAAAAAAGATGGTCTTGCACAAGCAGAAGTAATTAAAGAAAAAGCATTGGCTGAAGCCGCTGGTATTACAGAGAAAGCAGAAGCAATGAAAAAATTAAACGATGCTGGTAAAGACCACGAGGAGTTCCGTTTAAGACTTGCTAAAGAAAAAGAAGTTGAATTGGCACAAATTGCAATTCAAAAAGATATTGCAGATGCTCAAGCACATGTTTTAGCGGAAGCATTTAAAACTGCTAATATTGATATTGTGGGTGGTGATAATACTTTCTTTGATAATGTTATCAAACAAGTTACTGCTGGAAAAGGAATTGACAAATTCATTCAACACAGTGAAAATGCACAATTGCTAAAAGAAGCCCTTTTGAACAATGATGAAGAAGGAAATCTAGTAGGAAAAGTAATGCAAATTGTTGAGAAATATAAAATCTCTTCTGAAGACATTAAAAACCTAAGTATTGCTTCATTAATCTTTAAATTAAAAGATATTGCTAATAAAAACGAGCAAGGTATTTTAACTAAAGCTCTAGACATGGCAAGACACTTAGGAATCGACAATAAGCCTATCAATTAATTTGATTTATAAAAAACACCTATTGCTTAAAGCAATAGGTGTTTAAAACAATAAAACTCTCATTTACAATTTTATATGAGTAACGAAACCATACAAAATGGTACTTACGAAATTATTCAACAACGCTTAACACAACAAAAAAATGAGCTTACAAAAAGAATAGCTCTTGTTGATGAAGAACGAAAGAAAATTTTTGGAGGTATCGATTATAATCTTATCGCAAATGAAAGACTTTCAACTGAGCAAAGTTGTAAAATTCGCGATATCATTTCTATTGGTTCTATTTGTTTGGTTGGACATCAAACACATCTTGGGTTAAAAACAGAAGTTGATATTACCGATGTTTTTTCCATGTATACTTTTTCTGAAAATCGATTTGAACCTCTTGCCTTATCATGGCTAGAAGATCAAAACTTTATAGACGAATTCAAAAATCTTTATAAATATTATAGAAATACAACATTTACCAAATTTTTCATCTCTGGTAATTATCTATATTTTGTCTTCCAATTATCTTCAAGTGCAACAGATATTAAAGCATTTAAATGGCTGTTAAAAGAAGATGGAATAGTATTTATTGATGCAAGAAGTGCAGCTGAAGTTAAATTTCCGAATCAATTTGAGTTCAAATGGACAAAGGCTACTCGTGATATGCAACGCAAAGGAGAACATCCTCACGTTTCATTAGCCGACAAAGTATTTGTTGAAGCTATTGGAGGTGATATTACGATTAAAGTTGAAGACAATACCAAAACAGGTAAAGGTATTTACAGCGAAGATGTTAAACATAAAGATCAAACTTTAGACGATTCAGAAATCAATTTCTTTGATTATCAAAATCTAATCGCATTTAAAATAAAACCTTATCAAGAAGAAGAACGTTACTTCATCTATAATCACAAAGATAAAAAAGTCGCTCGTGTAGACTCTTTACAATATTCTGGTATTTTGCTTCCAGAAAATCAAGGTTTAATCTACCCTAATGGTTATGCTTTACAAACAGGTGAAATTAAAACCTTAGAAACAAATAACAAACCAATATTTTTTTATAAAAAAATTGTTGGAATAAATGGGGAAAATTTCTTGTTTATCTTTTACAATCAAGAGAGCAATGAATACATGTTAATTCCATACAACATCATCAAACAAAGTATTGAAACACCTATTCATTGTAATGGTTTCACTCTCTTTGAAGATGGAAAAATGTGCTATTTCAAAAGCAATGAAGAAACAAAACATCATTTAGTACAAATTTGGCAAACACCATTTACAAAAGATGTAGTTGTTGACAACCAAAATAAAGATAACATTATCTATAAAGTTGGTAACAAAGATTTAGTACGCTTAATGGCCGAATGTCAAGAATTACAAGTTTTTTTAAATAAAAAAGATTCTTATAACGGTTTATATGATGAAATTGTAAAGCACACTACTACTATTTTAGATAGTTATTATTTCTTAAATGAGAATGGTGTTTTTAAAATTAATGAGCCGCTTCAAGAAATTCGAAATATTGCTCATACTGCAATAAATGAATTTGAAAAAGTTCAGGAGATAAAAAAGAAAACGGCTGCGGCCTTAGAAGAAATAAAAGAAAAATTTGAGGCTAAAACAAATGAACTTAGTTATCAAAACTATACTAGTTTACAACAGTACATTGTCTCTTTGTCAGAAATTCGCTCTCTAAGATGGGAAATGATTTCTGCCAAAGATTTACAATATGTTGACGTAAAATTAATTGATGCATGGGAAGATGAATTAAGTATTTTATCTGATAGATTAGCAAACGATTGTGTCATTTTCTTATTAGCACCTGAAGCATTAGCGCCCTATCAACAGATAATTGATTCAGTTTCTTCTGAAATAAGCACACTTTTAAAAACAATTCAAGCAAAAGAGATTGAAAAAAGCTTAGATGAATTAGCAATTCAATTAGAACTACTAGTAGATATCGTAAACAATTTAAAAATTGAAGATGCATCGCATTCTACTCAAATTATTGAAAATATTTCTGTATTATTTTCTTTAATTAATCAAGAGCGTATTGTATTAAACAATAAAAAAGAGAGCTTTCTGGCAAAGAATTAGCAGCCGATTTTAAAGCACAAATTACTTTATTTGATCAAACAGCTATAAATTTCTTTGAACTTGCTAACACACCAGATAAATGCCAAGATTTCTTGAATAAACTAGCCATTCAGCTAGAAGAAATGGAAGCAAAATTTGTCGATTTTGATGAGTTTATCCAAATAATTAGCGAAAAGCGAGAAGAAGTTTACCAACAATTTCAAACAAAAGGCGTTCAGTTAACAGAAGCTCGAAATAAAAGAACAACCAATTTATTTCAATCAGCAGAACGCATTTTAAAAGGTTTAGCCAACAAAGTAGCATCTTTTACAACGGAAATTGAAATCAACGGTTATTACGCTTCTGATTTAATGATTGAAAAAGTTCGAGATATTGCTGAACAATTAAAAGAATTAAATGACGCCAACAAATCGGAAGAGCTCTTAACCCAGTTAAAAACAAGTCAACAAGAAGCCATAAGAAAGCTTAAAGATCGTAACGAAATTTATGAAGATGGCGAAAATATTATAGCATTAGGAAACTACAAATTTGCGGTTAACAAGCAAAAACTCGACTTGACTTTGGTTTTAAAAAACAATAATTATTACTACCATTTAACAGGTACCAATTTTTACGAACCAATTGAATATACTGAAATAGAAAAATTCAAAGACGTTTGGAATCAGGAGTTTATCACAGAAAATCACAAGGTTAAAAAAATTGAATACATTGCTTGGGACGTGTTTTTAAAAAATCCATTGTTGAACACAGAAAAAACAAATAAAACTGCTATTGAGGAGTTTTTTGCCGATCATTTTGGTGAAGGATTAGTCAAAGGGGTTCACGATGAGGATTCTTTAAAACTACTTACCAAATTACAGCAACTAAACAATCAGCTTGGTTTGCTACGCTTCTCACCTTCCGAAAGAGCTTTAGCGCAATTGTTTTGGTTCTTTTTAGAAGAAAATGAAAAATCGTATTACGAAAAACAATTTCAAGCCATCGAATTGTTGCGTGAAACATTTAAAAACACAGAGCAGTTTCGTTTTATAAATAAACACTTAGCTGAAAAAATTGAGGAATTTAAGTCGCATTTTGACCATTTTCATACTATTTCTTCACTAAAAGCTGCTTCTTATTTAAAACATGAAAATCGAGAAGCATTTAAAATTAATGAACAAAGTGCACAATTGCTTTCAAACTTTACCAAAAATTTAAAAGAAAAAGGAAAAGATTTAGTCTTTATACAAAAAATTGAGGCGTTATATCCGTTTCCTTCTGCTTGTTTTGACATTGTTTTCAATGCTGTAAAAACATTTTCAATTGAGAATAATGTTGATGTAACAAATGGTATTTTAGATGAAACGGCTGTTTTCTTATTGGTAAATAATTTAAAGTCAACCCAAATTGTAAAAACCAGTACAACTGAAACCATTGAAGGCTTAAAAACCTTACCAAAAGAAGAAATTTACACCTTAAATTATCATGATTTTACTGAAAAATTAGAGTTTTATTTTGAAAACAATAAACCTAAATTTTCTGAATTTCAAGGATTAAAGAAAGATTGGATTACTTCAAAAAGAAAACAATTCAAACTGGATACCTTCAATACCCAAGTTTTAACTTCATTTATAAGAAATAAACTGATAAATGAAGTTTATTTCCCTTTAATTGGTGCTAATTTAGCGAAACAAATTGGAGCAACTGGAGAAACAAAAAGAACAGACCGAATGGGAATGTTGCTATTGGTTTCACCTCCTGGATATGGTAAAACGACCTTAATGGAATACTTGGCCGATAGAATGGGATTGGTTTTTATGAAAATCAACGGACCTTCTTTAGGTCATGAAATTACCTCAACAGATCCAAGTGAAGCAAAAAATGCGGGTGCTAAACAAGAATTGCAAAAGTTAAACCTTGCCTTTGAAATGGGCGACAATGTCATGCTATATTTAGACGATATTCAACATTGTAATCCAGAATTTTTACAAAAATTCATTTCTTTAGCTGATGGTCAACGAAAAATTGAAGGTATTTACAATGGCGAAGCTAAAACCTATGATTTACGTTCAAAACGTTTTTGCTTGGTTATGGCAGGAAACCCTTATACCGAAAGTGGAGAAAAATTTCAAATACCAGATATGTTAGCCAACCGAGCTGACACTTACAATTTAGGAGAAATTTCTGGCGTAAATTCAGAGTTGTTTGATTTGAGTTTAATTGAGAACTCAATACTTTCAAATCCTTTCATGACAAGACTTACACAACCGAGTCTTAACAACTTATATGAACTGTATGAAGGCATTAAAAACAACAATTTAAATATTTCCTTGGAAGGCAACTTTACCAGTCAAGAAATTGATGATTTTAGAAATGTTTTAACCAAAATTATTCAAGTTCGAAATACGGTTATTAAAGTTAACGAAACCTATATTCAATCGGCAGCAATGGCAGATGAATACCGTAATGAACCCATTTTTAAATTACAAGGTTCCTATCGTGACATGAATAAATTAGTAGCTAAGATTGAACCAATTCATTCCGAAAAAGAAGTTGAAGCTATTGTACTTTCACATTACAAAAACGAATCGCAAACCCTGACAACTGGAGCTGAAGCTAATCTTTTGAAATTAAAAGAGATTATGTCTATTTTATCGGAAAAAGAAATGGAAAGATGGAATGAAATCAAAATCATTTTTAAGAAAAACAACCGATTAAAAGGTTTTGGAAGTAATGACAAAATGAATCAAGTTGTAGCACTTTTAGAAGATTTCTCAGAAGGATTACAAGGCATTAAGAATGCTTTAAACAAATAAAAAAAGACCTCAAATTGAGGTCTTTTTTGTTATAAATTATCTGGTAAAATTTTACCCGGATTTAAAATTCCTTTTGGATCGAAGAGCTTTTTGATTCCTTTCATTAAATGTAACTCAACATCAGAAAAAACTATAGGTAAATAGTTCTTTTGCACATATCCAATTCCGTGTTCACCCGATATAGTTCCTTTTAAAGATTTAGTTAATTCGAAAATTTCAACAATTCCTTTAGGAACTTCAGTTTGCCAAGCTTCATCTGTCATTTCTTGTTTTACAATGTTTACATGTAAATTTCCATCGCCAGCATGACCATAACAAACCGAATGAAAACCATATTTTTTACCAATTTCTTTTATTCCTTTCAATAAAGTAGGTAATTCATATCGTGGTACAACAGTATCTTCTTCTTTATAAACCGAATTTGATTTAACCGCCTCTCCTACTGCTCTACGCAATTTCCAAAGTGCATTTTTTTGATCAGTTGAATCAGCAAATAAAACCTCATCAATTTCATAATTTTCTACAACTTCTAAAATTTTCTCAGCTTCTTGCATTAAAACTTCAGGATAATTACCATCTACTTCAATTAGCAAATGGGCTTCAATTCCATCATTTATTGCTACACTTACACCATCCACATATTGCATGGTCCAATCGATAGCATCGCGTTCCATAAACTCTAAAGCACTTGGCACAATTCCTGCTCTAAAAATAGCCGATACAGCCTCACAAGCTTGTTCCGCTTTATAAAAAGGTACCAACATTAAAACGTTATGCTGATTAACAGGCAATAATTTCAATACTATTTTGGTTACAATTCCTAGTGTGCCTTCACTTCCCACCATTAATTGGGTTAAATTATATCCAGTCGAATTTTTAAGCGTATTAGCACCAGTCCAAATGATTTCTCCATTGGGTAAAACCACTTCTAAATTCAGTACATAATCTTTTGTTACACCATATTTTACAGCACGAGCTCCACCTGAATTTTCGGCAATATTTCCACCAATAAAACAGCTTCCCATACTACTTGGATCAACTGGATAAAACAAACCTTGCTCGGCTAAAGAATCTTTTAGAACTTGCGTTATTACACCCGGTTCGGTTGTAACTTGACAATTTTTTTCGTCAATTTCTAAAATCTTATTGAAACGTTCCATAGAAAGTCCAATTCCACCATGAATACTCAACGCTCCTCCACTTAAACCTGTTCGACCACCAATTGGCACAACAGGAATTTCATTTTGAAAAGCAATTTTCATGATTTCAGAAACTTCTATTGTATTAGCTGGTTTTACCACAACATTAGGTGGAAAATTATAATCTTCGGTTTCGTCATGACCATAGTTCTGACGTGTTTCTATATCAGTGAAAATAAAATTTTCGCCTACAATTTGAGTGAATTCATTTATTTGTTGACTTGTAATCATCTTATTAAAATTGAAATAATATAAAATACCATAAAGCTAAAGTAAGGAAAGATAACGGAATACCTACTCCAACCATCATATTACTTAGCTTCGGTTTTAATCCGTAATTTGTTGCAATAATTGCTCCCGTAATCATTGGTGCCATAGCCGCTTCAATTATTGAAACATCTATTGGCAAGCCTTCGGCTTTCAGAATTATTTTATAAAATAAAAGGAAGAATAATGGTGTTATTACCAACTTAAATAATAAGCCTAATCCTAAAAAAGGCCAATGCATACTTCTTCTTTCAAACTTTAATTGTAAACCAACTGCAACCAAAGCTATTGGTGAAACTGTTGCTCCTACTCTTTCAAAAGCACTTTGTAATGGAAGTGGAAAATCAATTGCAAATATGTTTAAAGCTAATGCTAAAAAGAAAGCTATAAAAGGCGGAAATTTCACTATTTTTTTTAGTAATGTTCGAGCACTTGGAGTTTCTTTCGAATACATTGTAGCTACTAAAATTCCAAGTGTTGCCATAACCACAAATGAACCTGGTTGATCGACAATAATTGCTGTTTCTATTCCTTTTTTACCAAATAAAGCTTCAATTACAGGAAAGCCCACGAAAGAAGTATTTCCTAATCCTGCTACTACAATTAAACATCCTGTTAGTTTTTTTGACCAAGCAAAGATTTTTCCTAAACTATAGAAAAAGAGAAATGAAAGTCCGAAACCTATCCAAGGCACTCCTAAAGGAAATAATAAGGTGCTATTTATTTCAATTTTTGGAATATAAAACAATGCCATTGCTGGAATGGAAACGTATATAACAAACTGATTTAAAACCTGATGCGAATTTTTAGGAAAATTTGGAATTCTTTGGAACAAAACGCCCAACAGCAAACATCCAAAAAGTAATATGATATTATCCATAATTTGTATTGAATTACAAATGTAGCTAATGATTTCTTTTAATCTGATTTCTTGCTAAATTTTGTATTTTTACCAAAACGTTTTCCTTTTGAAAGAACCAAATAAAAAATCGGCACTTGCTGAAATTCATGGCGTAAATCAACCTGATGCTGTTAATCAATCGGTTGCAAACGCTGTGCAGAAATTTCGCAGAAAACAACCTTCAGCGCAAGAATTATTAGATGCTATTTTAAAAGGAGATAAAATTGCGTTAAGTCGTGCGATTACTTTAATCGAAAGTACAAATCCTGAACATTTAGAAAAAGCGAACGAAGTAATTCAAGGTTGCTTGCCACATGCTAATAAATCGGTTCGTATAGGAATTACTGGTGTTCCTGGTGTGGGAAAAAGTACGTTTATCGAAACTTTTGGAAAATATTTGACTTCCATTGGAAAAAAAGTAGCGGTTTTAGCGGTTGACCCAAGTTCGTCTATTAGTCACGGAAGTATTTTAGGTGATAAAACGAGAATGGAAGAATTGGTAAAAGATGAAAACGCTTACATTCGTCCGAGTGCTTCTGGAGATAGTTTAGGTGGCGTAGCTCGAAAAACGCGTGAAACTATTATGCTTTGCGAAGCTTGTGGTTTTGATACGATTATAATTGAAACCGTTGGTGTTGGACAAAGTGAAACGGCAGTTCATAGTATGGTCGATTTCTTTTTGTTATTAAAAATTGCTGGCGCTGGTGATGAATTACAGGGAATAAAACGCGGTATTATGGAAATGGCCGACACGATTGTAATTAATAAAGCCGATGGCGATAATATTGCGAAAGCCAAACTAGCCAAGACCGAATTTAACCGCGCGTTACATTTATTTCCAGCAAAAAATAGCGGTTGGATTCCGAAAGTGACGACTTGTAGTGCTTTTGAAAAAACTGGAATTGATAAAGTTTGGGAAATAATTGCCGAATATTTTGAACTAACAAAAGAAAACAATTACTTCGAACAAAAACGCAAAGAACAAAACCAATATTGGATGTTAGAAACGATTAACGAACAATTGAAAAATCGTTTTTACAATCATCCTGAAATTATTGAACTAATGGAACAAAATAAAAAAGCGGTACAAAATAACGAGTTATCGCCTTTTGCTGCTGCTCAAATATTGTTGGAAAGGTATTTTAAAGTTTAGTCTCAGTCGAAGTTTTCAGTCGCAGAAATAAAACTGAACACTGAGACTGCGACTGTAATCTGAACACTATTCCTCGTAACGTTCCATTTCTCTGTCGTAGAATTCTCCTGCTAATGTAATTAAATGTTCCATTTCACTTTCTAATTCTTTTTCGTCTTCTCCTTCTACGTCTTCTAAAATTTCCACTTCATCGTCTTTTAAATTAATAATGAATTGAGGAAAATCTAAATGAATAATAAAAATATCATCTGGATAATCTGAATTATCTGCTAATACAAATTTTGGTAAGTTCATTTTCTTTAATTATGAATTAAAATATAAATATAATTGTTTTATCTCATTATTGGTAATTGATTTCTCTCTTATTCATTTTCTTTGCTTGTCCAAAGAAAACGAATCAAAAGAAAGGACACTTTTACGAGGAATTTTTAATCTATGATTAAAACCGTTTGAAAAACTCTGCGTCACTTTGTTCCTGATTTCAGAGCTTTTTCAAACTATTCTTACGTAAAAGACTTGCAAAGCTAACGCTTTGCTTAAAAACTTATTTCAAAACGTAATTTTCCTTTTACCTTTTACCCTTCGCCATTAACCTTGTTCAAAATCAACTTCTTCGTTTCGTTGTTAAATCGGATAAATAAAAATAACGCAGCGGCTGTTAAACCTGCTAATAATCCAATCCAAATTCCTGTTGCGCCTAAATTAGTGTAAACTCCTAAGTAAATTGAAATTGGAAAACCAATTACCCAATAAGCTACAAAAGTAATATACATAGGCACTTTTACATCTTGTAAGCCGCGTAAAGCGCCTAAAACTACAACTTGTAAACCATCGGAAATTTGAAAAATTGCAGCCACTAATAATAATTGTGCCGCAATAGTTACTACTTCTAAGTTTTCGGTATAATTGGCTAAATCTTTTAAATCGACAAAGATGGTTGGTAGTTGTTCGTGAAATAAAAAGAAAATTAAAGCAAAAGCAATTTCTAATATAGTCGCCAATAAAAATATTGAAAACGCTACTAAACGTAGTTTATGAAAATCTCCTAATCCTTTTTGGTTTCCCACACGAATCATCGCCGCAACGCTTAATCCCATTGCAAACATAAACGTAAACGAAGCCAAACTTAATGCTACTTGATTTGCTGCTTGACTGGTAGTTCCTAATCGCCCTGAAAGCCAAATAGCTCCTGTAAACAAAGCCACTTCAAAAAACATTTGCATTGCAGAAGGCGTTCCTAATTTGATGATTTTTAAATTGACTTCACGCTTAATTTCTTGTAACGAAAATCCTTTAAAAAACGGATGAAACTTTTCGCGTTTGTTCATCATGTAATGCATATAACCTAACATTACAAAACGTGAAGCTATAGTTCCAATGGCAGCACCAACAATTCCTAATTCAGGAAAAATCCAAATTCCGTAAATGAATAAATAGTTGAGAATAACATTGGTAATATTTCCTAAGATGGTTGCCCACATAGAATATTTCGTTTCACTCATTCCATCTGCAAATTGCTTATAAGCCTGAAACATTATCAACGGAATCAGTGAAAAAGCAACAATATCTAAATACGGCTTAGCCAAAGTTACTACATGTTCGGGTTGCCCCATGAACGAAATTAAAGGTTTTGAAAAATAGATAATTCCGAATAAAATTACTCCTAAAATGGTACACAAATACAAACCATGATGAAAAGCACTTCTTCCTTCCTCAATATTTTTCTTTCCATCCGCTTCGGCAACTAAGGGTGTAATTGCAGTTGAAAAACCAATTCCTAAAGACATTGCAATAAATACAAAACTATTTCCTAGAGAAACTGCAGCTAATTCTGCTGGTCCTAATTTCCCAACCATAACATTATCTACAATACTAACAATAGTATGTCCTAACATTCCGGTAATAATGGGCAATGCTAAACGAATATTATATGAGAACTCCTTAGTATATTGTGATAAATTCATGCTTTTCTAAAATCGGTTGCAAAGGTAGTTTTTTAGGGATTAGTAATTAGTAATAAGGGATTAGTTTTTTTTATAAAATTTATCTTATCCCTTTTTTCTTATCCCTTTTCACTCTTATAGGACACTTTAATTTTCAGAAGACAATTTATCGTGATAAAACTTGATGTTTTCTTTAATTTCTTCGTCTAATTCAGGTTCTTTAATATCAGTATATTTTTGAAGTTCTTCTAAAATGGTTTTGGCTACCAAATAACGACAAGTTTCTTTGTTATCGGCCGGAATTACATACCAAGGTGCATGTTCTTTAGATGTTCTATTTATGGCGTCTTCATAACAAGTTTGGTAATCATCCCAAAGTTCACGTTCTTTTAAATCGGATGGAGAAAATTTCCAATTATGCTTTTCTTCTTCTAATCGTCTTAATAAACGTTGGCGTTGTTCTTCTTTGCTCAAATGCAAATAGAATTTTAAAACAATAATTCCGTTTGAAGCAATATGTTTTTCAAAATTATTAATGCTCTCAAAACGATTGTTCCAAAAATCATCATTAACATCTTCTACCGAATGAATACCCGGAATTCTTTCGTTCAAAATATATTCGGGATGCACACGAGTAATTAAAACATTTTCATAATGCGTTCTATTAAAAACCGAAAACTTTCCTTTTTCAGGCAAAGCCAAATAATGGCGCCATAAATAATCGTGTTCCAATTCTGTAGAATTTGGTGTTTTAAAACTATGTACCACTACGCCGCGCGCATTAAATTCTTTAAAAACTTCACGAATTAAACTGTCTTTTCCAGCCGTGTCCATTCCTTGTAAACAAATTAATACGCCATATTTGTTATGAGCATACATTTTATCTTGAAGTTTACTTAATTTTTCACGAATCTTTTGAAGCTCTTTTTCTTTCTTTTTTCTGATGTATTAACATTTATATGAGTGGGTCTATTTTTTAATTTTAGGGGCGAACTTACTTTTAAAGAATTAATTTCGATGTTTTTCATGGCTTTAATTTAATTTGAAAGAAATAAGTATATTTTTGCTATGAATTAAAATTAATCAATTTCTATGAATTCTATTCTTAACAAGAATCTATTTTTAGTTAAAGAACATATTGGAATGTTCAAAGCTGCTAATAATTTTGATGTTTTAAATCCAGAAAATGGAACTTTAATGATGACTTGTAGAGAGCCAAATCTTGGTTTTTTTACAAAACTTTTTCGTTTTTCAGATTATAAAAGAATGACACCTTTTCATATTGTTATTTCTGATAATCAAAACAAAAAAATAATTTCAATTAAAAGAGGTACAACTTTTTTTCGTTCAGATGTTGAAGTATATGACGAAAACGAAAAACTTATTGGTCTTTTTAAACAAAAGTTTTTTTTCCTTGGTGGAAGGTTTGAAATCTTTGATCCTCAAGGAAAATCGTTAGCAACACTACAAGGAAAGTGGACTGGTTGGGAATTTAAATTTTTAAAAGACAATAACGAAATTGCATTGGTTTCAAAAAAATGGGCAGGGCTTGGAAAAGAATTTTTTACTAGTGCCGACAATTATGTGTTAAAAATTAATGAGGTTGTTCCAGAAGATGATCCTGTAAGAGCTTTAATTTTGGCAGCAGTGATGTGCATCGACATGGTTTTTAAAGAATAATCCAACAAAACTTAACTAAAATCCTCAATTTAAAATTGGGGATTTTTTTATTTATCTTTAAAATATTTTAAGATTGTCCCAACCTTTTTAGTTTTATTTCCCTCTTTATAAGAAAGCAAGTATTTCAAATGGATAAAAAGTTAATACAAGCCTGCAAAAAACAACAACGGGATGCACAAAGAAAAGTGTATGAACTTTTAGCACCCAAACTTTACTTTTTATGTAAGCGCTACTTAAAAAAGAAGAAGAAATAGAAGAAGTATTGGCCGACTCATTTTATATCATCTTTACAAAAATTGATCAATTAAAAGAAGAAGCTGCCTTTGAAGGTTGGGCAAAAAGAATTACAACTAACGAATGTTTACACCAAATAAAGAAAAATATCAACTTTAACTTGTATTTAGATGATGTAAAATTTTCGAACCAACCTATTGCAGATGAACTCACAGAATTAGAAGAAGAAGATTTATTAAAACTTGTACAATATTTACCCGAAGGTTGTAAAACTATTTTTAATCTATTTGTAATAGAAGGCTATAGCCATAAAGAAATATCAAATCAGTTAAATATTTCTGAAGGAACTTCAAAGTCCCAACTCAACGTGGCAAAAAGTAAATTAAAAGAATTGGTGAATACCTACTATTTTCAAAAAGCGAAATAAAATGAATACCGAAGATAAATTATATACTAAAATAAAAAACGCTTCCAAAAAAGGTGAAACTCCCGATTTTCCTGGAATGGAAAACGTTTGGAACAGAGTCGAAAATAAACTCGATGCTCATGTTCTTAAAAAAGAAAATACAAAATGGAAGCAATATACAGTTGCGGCATCGATTGTTGTTGTAGGAACAATTTTGTACACTTTTTGGTTTTCAAACGATAAAAATACTCTTGAAACTATTAAAAATGAAGAAATTATTACCGAAATCAAAGAAGTAATACCTACAAATCAAAATGAAGGAATTGTCGCTACAGATTCGTTTGAAAGTTCTCCATTACTGAAACCAAATGCAGATGAAATATTAGAATCGGCAATTGTAAACTCTAATACTGTAGTTATGGAAGAAAAAATTGAAAAACTAAACATAAAGCCTCAACTTTCCGAAACAACTTTATCTCCGGCAGAAATTAAAGCTGATAAAATTAAAGCAAACGCTGATAAATTTGCTAGTATGAAGAAAGAATCGGTTGTAATGAGTAGTAAAGGAGTTCGAAACGTTCAATACGATGATGCTGAAACAACTGAAGAAGTACAACATAAAAAACTTCCGCCGCTAGTTGTTGTAAACGGAGAAGCTTCAGATATGGAAACCCTAAAAGAACTAAATGCTAAAGAATTAGATTCGGTTGTTACACTTGTTAATCCAATTTATATCATAAACGGAAAACAATTTACCGAACAAGAACTTTTTGGTCCAAATCCAACAAGTGAATATGCTCCGTTAACTGAACAAAACATAACATCAACAACCATTCTTGAAGAAGAAGACGCTGTTAAAAAATTTGGAGCAAAAGGAAAACAAGGAGTTATTATTATTACTACTAAAAACGGAAAACCCAAGAAATAGTTTCAAGTCGCAGTCGCAGTCAAGTCGTCAGTTCGAGTGTTTTGATTCGATTCTCGATACTTTCGCTTTGCGAAAACTCGAATTGACGAATCAAAATTTATCGAGAACAAAAATCAACGTTTCATTTAAAAATTTTATATCATGAAAAATGTAAAAATCTTTTCATTAGGGATTGCTATGCTTTTTGCGTTCCTAAGTTTTAAAACTGTAAATAGTTCATTTAGAACATATAGTGAGTTCAAAACAATTACAGGAATTGTTTCAGATGATTTGGGTCCAATTGCTGGAGCCAATGTAATTGTAAAAGGAACCAATCGTGGCACTACAACCGATTTTGATGGAAAATATACTTTACAAGCAAAAGAAGGTGAAATTTTACTTTTTACTTATGTAGGCTATTCAAATACATTTTTAACCGTTGGAAAATCGAACGTTTATAATGCAACACTAAATGCAAATCAACTTGAAGAAGTTGTGGTTGTAACTGCTCATGGAACAAAAAAATCGGAAAAAAAAGTTACTTATGCAGCTCAAAATATTAAGGGTAACATCTCAGGAGTTCAAATAAATAATGGTTCAGTTGGTGCATCAAATAAAATTCTAATTAGAGGAAACTCATCAATAAACTCAGATATTAGTAAAGTAAATCATCAAAAATATGACGATAAAAATGCTACTTCATCAAACGATAATGAAGATTATGGTGTTTTAGTGGAAAACGAATTTGAAAGTCCTAAACAATCGCCTCTTTCTACTTTTTCAATTGATGTCGATAATGCTTCTTATACTAACATTCGTCGTTTTTTAAATTATGGCCAACAAGTTCCTAAAGATGCTGTTCGTGTAGAAGAAATGGTTAACTTTTTTAAATACAATTATTCGCAACCAAAAAACAATCATCCTTTTGCAATTTATACCGAATACAGTGAATGTCCTTGGAATGAAAATCATAAACTATTGAAAATTGGTTTACAAGGAAAAGATATTCCCACGGAAGAATTACCTAACTCAAATTTTGTCTTCTTAATTGATGTTTCAGGTTCAATGAGTTCACAAAACAAATTACCTCTTTTGAAAGAATCAATGAAAGTTTTGGTAAATCAAATGAGAAAAGAAGATAAAGTTGCAATTGTGGTTTATGCTGGTGCTGCAGGATTAGTACTTCCTCCTACATCTGGAAACAAAAAGGAAACAATTATTAATGCTTTAGACCAACTAAATGCTGGTGGAAGTACTGCAGGCGGCGCTGGAATTCAATTGGCTTGTAAAATTGCAGAAGAAAACTTTATAAAAGGTGGAAACAACCGAGTAATATTAGCAACTGATGGCGATTTTAACGTAGGCGCGTCATCGGATAATGATATGGAGCGTTTAATTGAAGAGAAAAGAAAGAGTGGTGTTTTCTTAACTTGTTTAGGCTATGGAATGGGAAATTACAAAGACAGTAAGATGGAAACTTTAGCCGATAAAGGAAATGGTAATTATGCTTATATTGATAATATTCAGGAAGCTAATCGATTCTTAGGAAAAGAATTTAAAGGAAGTATGTTTGCTATTGCTAAAGATGTAAAAATTCAAATTGAATTCAATCCTAAACATGTTCAAAGCTATCGCTTAATTGGTTACGAAAATAGAAAATTACGTCCAGAAGATTTTAAAAATGATGCAATTGATGCGGGTGAATTAGGAAGCGGACATACCGTAACAGCTTTATATGAAATAATTCCTGTTGGTGTTAAAAGTAATTATTTAAAAGAAGTAGACGGATTGAAATATTCTAATGTTAGTACCAATCAAAACTTTTCGGAAGAATTAGCTACTATTAAATTTCGATATAAAAAACCAGATGGCGAAAAAAGTATAGAAATGGTAGAAACTATTAAAGATAACAGTGTTTTAATGGCTAAAACATCAGATGATTTTAAGTTTAGTTCTGCCGTAGCTTGGTTCGGATTAAAACTACGCGATTCTAAATTGATTACTAATAAATCAAAAGATGCTATTAAAGCATTAGCAAAACAAGGAAAATCGAATGATGCTGAAGGATATCGTTCTGAGTTTATTCGTTTAATTGACGCTGTAAATTAACGTAACTTTCTTAATAATAGATTAAAATCCTGCAAACCTAAATTGTGTTTGTAGGATTTTTCAGTTTGCATTGTTATATTTACATAAAACATCTACGTTATGAAAAAAATATTTTATATCCTGTTGCTTGCATTTGTAGTTATCCAATTTTTTCAAATTGATAAAACAAATCCACCAGTCGATGAAAGTCAAGATTTTTTAAAAATTAACAATACTCCAGAAGCTATTGCTACTCAAATTAAAGCTTCTTGTTATGATTGTCATTCAAACGAAAGTAAATATCCTTGGTATTCAAATATTCAGCCAGTTGCTTGGTTTTTAAAACATCATATTGATGAAGGTCGAGAAGAATTAAATTTCTCAGAATTTGGAACTTACACGGCTGAACGTCAAGCTCACAAATTAGATGAATGTGCAGAACTAATTGAAAAAGATGAAATGCCTCTTTCTAGTTATACTATAATTCACAAAGATGCTGTTTTAGATGCTAATCAGAAAGAATTGCTTTTAAATTACTTTAAAGAATTACATTCTAAGACAAAAGAATAAAAATTAAAAAGGCTGCCAATTTTGGCAGCCTTTTCTTTAATTAAGCATACTTAATTAAAAATTAGTAGATATGATTTTTTTAACAGTTACACCTGTATCAGTTATTACTTTTAAGATGTAAACTTCTCCTTTACCTTGAATATAATTAGGAATTCTTAATGTGTATTCTCGGTTATAACCTGCATTGTAATCTTTTTCATTTACTAATAAAGTTCCTTTAGTATCAAATAATTGAATTTCTGCACTAGAATTGTATTCATATAAATATTTAATAGTAACATTATCAATAAACGGAACAGGATATGCAATGAAGTTCGCGCTTAATAAAGTATCTTTTCCATAATCTTCAGGAACAGAAACTTCAATACGACATTGATCGAAACCTCTATTAATTGCATCAACTGCTGCATTAATATTTGAATGAGATAAGTTTCCTATATACTCTCCTCCAAGTGCTTTATTTGCTAGTATAAATAGATTATCTACATTAGCGCCACCATTATTATTCAAATAATCAATTACACTTTGTGGTATATTAAATACTTGAGTAGTATCAGGAATTGGAATATCACTTCCACAATCCACATCAGATGTAGCAAAAGTAGCCTGTAATTCATATGAACCAAGATCACTACTACTCGATTGCATATTGAAGAACAATGTCATCGTTTGACTCAATAAATTATTAATTATTTTTCCACGATTTGGATTTGTAGCTTTTAAAGGATTGTTATCGGACCAAGTTGAATATTGATCATAAGTAGCAAATCCACTTAAACTAGTTGGTGTTCCTCCTCCAGGTAACATTTTGAAAATATTATTAGAGCCTGGACTTGGATTTCCATTAATATCAGATAGTTTTAATGTAAAGTAATTATTAGTAGCAGTACTACCAAAATTATATATACCTCCAACATTAGTCATGGCATTAATCATTATTGATTGCGCATTAGATGTTTCTCCATTGTCTAAACATGCTTTACCATTTACATTTCCATAATAACCTTGCGTATATGTACAATGAGGTTCATCACAAGTGTTAACCAATACTGTGAATTCACATTCATTTGCTTCATTTCCACAAGAATCTTCTGCAGTTAATGTAATGGTTACTACAACACCTACTGGGAATGGAGCATTTAAGGCTTGTCCATCTGAACGTACCGCCATTACTTCAACTGTTCCATCACAATTGTCTTCAGCTATTGGTAGCTGAATCACTGGCATTTCTTCACATTCTCTTGTTACAATATTAGAAGGGCAATCAAATGTTGGTGCTGTTTCATCATAATGTCTTGTGATACGTAGGGTTTGACTTGAACTGTTGTTACAATCATCAATAACGGTAAAGCTGTAATCTCTATATTGAGTACATGCATCTAAACTGCCTTCCCCTGTCATTACACCATCTACATTTCCTGAGGTTAGTCCACCTACACCACAGTTGTCGTTCCATGTAGTACTTACTTCTGTTGGCCATGGCGTGTTACAACCACCTAAATCGTAGTCTGCAATATCATCCACAACTGGTGCTGTTTCATCATAGTGTCTTGTGATACGTAGGGTTTGACTTGAACTGTTGTTACAATCATCAATAACGGTAAAGCTGTAATCTCTATATTGAGTACATGCATCTAAACTGCCTTCCCCTGTCATTACACCATCTACATTTCCTGAGGTTAGTCCACCTACACCACAGTTGTCGTTCCATGTGGTGCTAACTGCTGTTGGCCATGGCGTGTTACAACCACCTAAATCGTAGTCTGCAATATCATCCACAACTGGTGCGGTTTCATCATAGTGTCTTGTGATACGTAGGGTTTGACTTGAACTGTTGTTACAATCATCAATAACGGTAAAGCTGTAATCTCTATATTGAGTACATGCATCTAAACTGCCTTCCCCTGTCATTACACCATCTACATTTCCTGAGGTTAGTCCGCCTACACCACAGTTGTCGTTCCATGTAGTACTTACTGCTGTTGGCCATGGCGTGTTACAACCTCCTAAATCGTAGTCTGCAATATCATCCACAACTGGTGCTGTTTCATCATAGTGTCTTGTGATACGTAAGGTTTGACTTGAACTGTTGTTACAATCATCAATAACGGTAAAGCTGTAATCTCTATATTGAGTACATGCATCTAAACTGCCTTCCCCTGTCATTACACCATCTACATTTCCTGATAGTTGTCCACCTACACCACAGTTGTCGTTCCATGTGGTGCTAACTGCTGTTGGCCATGGCGTGTTACAACCACCTAAATCGTAGTCTGCAATATCATCCACAACTGGTGCTGTTTCATCATAGTGTCTTGTGATACGTAGGGTTTGACTTGAACTGTTGTTACAATCATCAATAACGGTAAAGCTGTAATCTCTATATTGAGTACATGCATCTAAACTGCCTTCCCCTGTCATTACACCATCTACATTTCCTGATAGTTGTCCGCCTACACCACAGTTGTCGTTCCATGTGGTACTTACTTCTGTTGGCCATGGCGTGTTACAACCACCTAAATCGTAGTCTGCAATATCATCCACAACTGGTGCTGTTTCATCATAGTGTCTTGTGATACGTAAGGTTTGACTTGAACTGTTGTTACAATCATCAATAACGGTAAAGCTGTAATCTCTATATTGAGTACATGCATCTAAACTGCCTTCCCCTGTCATTACACCATCTACATTTCCTGATAGTTGTCCGCCTACACCACAGTTGTCGTTCCATGTAGTACTTACTTCTGTTGGCCATGGCGTGTTACAACCACCTAAATCGTAGTCTGCAATATCATCCACAACTGGTGCGGTTTCATCATAGTGTCTTGTGATACGTAGGGTTTGACTTGAACTGTTGTTACAATCATCAATAACGGTAAAGCTGTAATCTCTATATTGAGTACATGCATCTAAACTGCCTTCCCCTGTCATTACACCATCTACATTTCCTGATAGTTGTCCGTCTACACCACAGTTGTCGCTCCATGTAGTGCTAACTTCTGTTGGCCATGGCGTGTTACAACCGCCTAAATCGTAGTCTGCAATGTCGTCTACAACTGGTGCTGTTTCGTCATAATGCCTAGTGATTCGTAAAGTTTGACTTGAGCTGTTATTACAATCATCTACCACAGTGAAACTGTAATCTCTATATTGAGTACATCCATCTAAACTGCCTTCCCCTGTCATTACACCATCTACATTTCCTGAGGTTAGTCCACCTACACCACAGTTGTCGCTCCATGTAGTACTAACTTCTGTTGGCCATGGCGTGTTACAACCTCCTAAATCGTAGTCTGCAATATCATCCACAACTGGTGCTGTTTCATCATAGTGTCTTGTGATACGTAAGGTTTGACTTGAACTGTTGTTACAATCATCAATAACGGTAAAGCTGTAATCTCTATATTGAGTACATGCATCTAAACTGCCTTCCCCTGTCATTACACCATCTACATTTCCTGATAGTTGTCCACCTACACCACAGTTGTCGTTCCATGTGGTGCTAACTGCTGTTGGCCATGGCGTGTTACAACCACCTAAATCGTAGTCTGCAATATCATCCACAACTGGTGCTGTTTCATCATAGTGTCTTGTGATACGTAGGGTTTGACTTGAACTGTTGTTACAATCATCAATAACGGTAAAGCTGTAATCTCTATATTGAGTACATGCATCTAAACTGCCTTCCCCTGTCATTACACCATCTACATTTCCTGATAGTTGTCCGCCTACACCACAGTTGTCGTTCCATGTGGTACTTACTTCTGTTGGCCATGGCGTGTTACAACCACCTAAATCGTAGTCTGCAATATCATCCACAACTGGTGCGGTTTCATCATAGTGTCTTGTGATACGTAAGGTTTGACTTGAACTGTTGTTACAATCATCAATAACGGTAAAGCTGTAATCTCTATATTGAGTACATGCATCTAAACTGCCTTCCCCTGTCATTACACCATCTACATTTCCTGATAGTTGTCCGCCTACACCACAGTTGTCGTTCCATGTAGTACTTACTGCTGTTGGCCATGGCGTGTTACAACCACCTAAATCGTAGTCTGCAATATCATCCACAACTGGTGCGGTTTCATCATAGTGTCTTGTGATACGTAAGGTTTGACTTGAACTGTTGTTACAATCATCAATAACGGTAAAGCTGTAATCTCTATATTGAGTACATGCATCTAAACTGCCTTCCCCTGTCATTACACCATCTACATTTCCTGATAGTTGTCCGCCTACACCACAGTTGTCGTTCCATGTAGTACTTACTGCTGTTGGCCATGGCGTGTTACAACCACCTAAATCGTAGTCTGCAATATCATCCACAACTGGTGCTGTTTCATCATAGTGTCTTGTGATACGTAGGGTTTGACTAGAACTGTTATTACAATCATCAATAACGGTAAAGCTGTAATCTCTATATTGAGTACATGCATCTAAACTGCCTTCTGCTGTCATTACTCCTGCTATACTTCCAGAGGTTTGACCATTAACACCACAGTTGTCGCTCCATGTAGTACTTACTTCTGTTGGCCATGGCGTGTTACAACCACCTAAATCGTAGTCTGCAATATCATCCACAACTGGTGCGGTTTCATCATAGTGTCTTGTGATACGTAAGGTTTGACTTGAACTGTTGTTACAATCATCAATAACGGTAAAGCTGTAATCTCTATATTGAGTACATGCATCTAAACTGCCTTCCCCTGTCATTACACCATCTACATTTCCTGAGGTTAGTCCGCCTACACCACAGTTGTCGTTCCATGTAGTACTTACTGCTGTTGGCCATGGCGTGTTACAACCTCCTAAATCGTAGTCTGCAATATCATCCACAACTGGTGCTGTTTCATCATAGTGTCTTGTGATACGTAGGGTTTGACTTGAACTGTTGTTACAATCATCAATAACGGTAAAGCTGTAATCTCTATATTGAGTACATGCATCTAAACTGCCTTCCCCTGTCATTACACCATCTACATTTCCTGATAGTTGTCCGCCTACACCACAGTTGTCGTTCCATGTGGTACTTACTTCTGTTGGCCATGGCGTGTTACAACCACCTAAATCGTAGTCTGCAATATCATCCACAACTGGTGCGGTTTCATCATAGTGTCTTGTGATACGTAAGGTTTGACTTGAACTGTTGTTACAATCATCAATAACGGTAAAGCTGTAATCTCTATATTGAGTACATGCATCTAAACTGCCTTCCCCTGTCATTACACCATCTACATTTCCTGATAGTTGTCCGCCTACACCACAGTTGTCGTTCCATGTAGTACTTACTGCTGTTGGCCATGGCGTGTTACAACCACCTAAATCGTAGTCTGCAATATCATCCACAACTGGTGCTGTTTCATCATAGTGTCTTGTGATACGTAGGGTTTGACTAGAACTGTTATTACAATCATCAATAACGGTAAAGCTGTAATCTCTATATTGAGTACATGCATCTAAACTGCCTTCTGCTGTCATTACTCCTGCTATACTTCCAGAGGTTTGACCATTAACACCACAATTGTCGCTCCATGTGGTGCTAACTGCTGTTGGCCATGGCGTATTACATCCGCCTAAATCGTAGTCTGCAATATCATCTACAACTGGTGCTGTTTCATCATAGTGTTTTGTGATACGTAAGGTTTGACTAGAACTGTTGTTACAATCATCAATAACGGTAAAGCTGTAATCTCTATATTGAGTACATGCATCTAAACTGCCTTCTGCTGTCATTACTCCTGCTATACTTCCAGAGGTTTGACCATTAACACCACAATTGTCGCTCCATGTGGTGCTAACTGCTGTTGGCCATGGCGTATTACATCCGCCTAAATCGTAGTCTGCAATATCATCTACAACTGGTGCTGTTTCATCATAGTGTCGAGTAACTCTTATAGTAACTGCTTGAGCTGGATTACCACAATCATCTGAGACATTGAAAACATAATCTCTATATTGAGTACATTCGTCAATATTTCCTTCGTCAGATAAAATACCTACAAGTGTTCCACCTTGAGAACAATTATCGCTCCAAGTTGTAGTTACTTCATTAGGCCATTCAGGATTACATCCTTGTAAATTAATATCTGGTCCATCTACAATAGTTGGTACCACATCATCTGGAGTAACTGTAAATGTTTTTGAACAAGTCATCATTTGCTCACAATCATCTGTAGCGGTTAAAGTGACAGTATAAATCCCACCACAATGATCTGGTCCAACAATAGGATTACCTATAACTACCAAATTATTATCTTGGTCTCTAACTTCTATAACTACATTTAGATTTGTTCCTCCAGAAGCTGAGAAACTATTGTACCATGTTTCAAAAGCTGAATTAATGCTTGCTTGAGTTGTACAAATAGGAATAGTTTGATTATCAGGACAATTTATATTAATTGGTACTGGAGGTGTCACTGTAACATCTACATCGTCTGAAGCTGTACAACCTTGTATACTTCCTAAAACAATAGTTGCTTCAACTGAATAATTTCCTGATTCAGAAACTTCTAAAGTAGGATTTGTAGCTCCAAGTATTGGATTTCCATTAAAATACCATTGGAAATTAAAATTATTTGTCGCAGGACTTGCTGTTGCGGTTAAAATTGAAGATGTTTCTGTACAGCCAATATCAGTATTTCCTGTTATAGCAACTTCTACTTCTAAATCATCACCTAATTCTATTGGTCCAGCAACATCTTTTAGTTCAGCTGTAAATGAATCGGAAGATCTAGATTTTACAATTACACTTCCAAAAGGACTAATACATCCTACTTGTGTAGCAGAACTATCAAAACCAAGAGCAGTTAAGTTAAAAGCGAACTCATAAAACGTAATTGGACCATACTGATTGGTAATACTACCTCCGCTACTTATAGTTCCCCAACTAGGTGCATCAACAGCCCCTTCAACATTAATAGAAGCAAAAATAGCTGTAGGATAACTTGGATCTCTAAGTTCAATTCTAGCATATCCAAATCCGCCTGCACCATCTCCGCCTGAATGAGTTTCATAATTATTACCAACTTTAACAAAACGGAATGGTCTAAATGGTAAATTATTAAATGCATCAAAATAAGCAGTGTTTTTATCATCTAAACGCATCCAAACGTAGATTTTACCATCGACAGCTACACCACCATTTGAGAAGTTTAATGAAATAATTAAATCCCCGAGTTGTGTTGGCATACCACTCGGAGCAAAAGTCCATGCGGTTCGACCACCATCTAGACCAGGAGAAATTAAACCATTACCACCTACGGTAATCTTTTTTCTAAAGTATTCGATATCCACATAACTATCCCCATTATCATTTCTGGTAGATAGCCCAAAGAAACCCCACTCCGGATCTGTTAAAATGTTAGTTCCTTCACGTCTTAAATGTCCGTAAACATCAATGATATCGTTTTTTTGAGGAACATCTCCTAAACCAATATTCCAAGTATTTGGGTTGTCAAAGTTTTTGTTACTTTGACCTGAAAAAACATTACTGTCTTTAAAATTTCCTGAAGTTTGTTGGTCACGAAGATAAACTGCATCAATCCAATATCTTCCATCAACGACTGAAAAATATGGATAAGCCATTCTTAATTCGGCTGAAGCATTTGGATTTACTTGTAGATTTGCTATTTGAGATAGCGCTCCAGCAGAAGTTACATCAATAACACCTTTACCCAAGCCTCCATTTGATTTCAACCAATCATCTGTTCCTGATGGTGTTGGCCAAACTGGAGTAGTAAATGTTGTTACATCGGATTTGACATCAGCGTCAACTCCAAAATTTGCTTTCACTGTTCCTTGCTCAATGATAATTTGAGCAGAAACATTTTGAATGCTGAAAATTAAAAAAAGTAAAGGAATAATAATTTTTGAAGCCAATTGCCATCGACAACAATCTCCTTTTACTTCTTCGAGAGTCCTTTTTTCCATAATAATAAGGTTTTTATGAGTTAACCAAATTATATTAGGATAAGTTTTAGTAATTACTTAAAAGAGGGGAAAGACAATTAAAAAACATTTTTTTAAGGTTAGCAGTTAAACAATAGTGTAATAAAATCCATTGATATTAAAATTAATATCATATAGCTCAAAAAGGCATGAGTTTTTTTAAGTAGCTACTAAATTAAATAGAATGATTAAGAAAAGAACTAGAGTAGTTTTTTTGGATACTAAAAATTAACATAATTAACAATCCATTAATAATTACGTGTATAAAAAAAGGCATTTTAAAAAATGCCTACTTCTCAATCTCTTTTAAATTTTCCATTTTCTTGTGTTCCAAGAAACCTTTAATATCTTCAAAATGTTCTCTTACTCTTTTATTTCCAAATTCAAAAACTTTAGTAACCAAACCATCTAAGAAATCACGATCGTGAGAAACTAAAATCAATGTCCCGTCAAAATCCTTTAAAGCATCTTTTATAATATCTTTAGTTTTCATATCTAAATGGTTAGTGGGCTCATCGAGAATTAAAACGTTTACTGGTTCTAATAACAATTTAATCATTGCCAAACGTGTTCTTTCTCCTCCAGAAAGTACTTTTACTTTCTTTTGAATATCATCGCCACTAAACATAAATGCTCCTAACATGTCTTTAATTTTAGTACGAATATCACCAACCGCAATTCTATCGATAGTATCAAAAACAGTTGACTCTCCATCTAACAACGCAGCTTGATTTTGAGCAAAATATCCAATTTTGGCATTATGGCCAATTTCCATTTTTCCACTGTCATGCTCAATTTCACCCATAATAGCTTTAATCATAGTCGATTTACCTTCACCGTTTTTACCTACAAAAGCTACTTTTTGCCCACGTTCAATTACCATATTGGCATTATTGAAAACGACATGATCTCCATAAGTTTTCGATAAATCTTCAACTACAACAGGATATTGTCCACTTCTTGGTGATGGTGGAAACTTTAATTTTAATGCCGAAGTATCTACTTCGTCTACCTCTACTAAAACTAATTTTTCCAACATACGAACACGAGATTGTACTTGTTCAGTTTTTGAAAATGTTCCTCTAAAACGTTCTATAAATGCCTGATTTTCCGCTATGAACTTTTGTTGTTCATCGTAAGCTTTTTGTTGATGAATTCTCCTATCTTGACGTAAAACTAAATAATCAGAATATTTTGCTTTGTAATCATAAATTCTACCCATTGTAACTTCGATAGTACGGTTTGTAATATTATCAACAAATGCTCTATCGTGAGAAATTACCATTACAGCTTTAGCTTGGTTTACTAAGAAATCTTCTAACCATTGAATACTATCCATATCTAAGTGATTAGTAGGCTCATCCAATAGAATTAAATCGGGTTTCTTTAATAAGATTTTTGCTAACTCTATTCTCATTCTCCATCCACCTGAAAACTCAGAAGTTTTTCGTATAAAATCTTCACGTTCAAAACCTAAACCTTTTAAAACTTTTTCTACCTCAGCTTCATAATTAACTTCTTCAATAGCATAAAATTTTTCTGAAAGTTCTGATACACGTTCAATTAACTTCATATATTCATCACTTTCATAATCGGTACGAATAGTTAATTGGTCGTTTATTTCATCAATTTCTTTCTTCATATTTAAAACATCAGCAAATGCTTTTGATGTTTCTTCCATAACAGTACAATCATCAGAAGTTAATAAATGCTGTGGCAAATAAGCAATAACAGCATCACTAGGAGCTGAAATTCCTCCTCTTGTTGGTTTATTTACACCTGCAACAATTTTTAAAAGAGTCGATTTTCCTGCTCCATTTTTACCCATTAGGGCAATTTTATCATTTTCATTAATTGCGAAAGTTACTTCACTAAATAGAGTAGTTCCACCAAATTCAACTGCAATGTCGTTAACTGTAATCATTCTTTAAGTCTAAAGTTAAAAGTTAGAAAGTAAAAAGTCTTTCTCCTATAAATTGAAGGTGCAAATATAGTTAATTTGTTAATTCATAATTGATGATTGATAATTGGCATTTCGTAATTCTTAATTAATCTTTAACTATTGATTTTTGTTATAAGTAAATTTACTTCTTACCTTTGATAGGAATTTTAATATTAAAAACATGAAAAAGATAGCTTTAATTGCTTTAGCATTTTCAATATTTGCTGTTAGCTGTAAAAAAGAAGAAAAAGTTGAAACTCCAGTTGAAGAAACTCCAGTTGAAACAGGATTGAAAATTGTAAACGATTCGACAAAAGTGAGTTGGACTGCATACAAGACTACAGAAAAAGTTGCTGTAGGTGGAAGTTTTACTGAAATTACTTTAAAAGATACACAAAACGGAAAAACTCCAGAAGAAGTTTTAGAAGGTGCAAGATTTTCAATTCCTGTAAGTAGCGTTTTTACAAACAATCCAGAACGTGATGGAAAACTAAAAGAATTTTTCTTTATGGTTATGAAAGATCCTGAATTTTTAGGAGGTGAAATTCACTTTAAAGAAGGCAATACCGTTTTAGCTTTAACTATAAATGGAATTACTAAAGATGTTCCTGTAACAACAGCTTTTGAAAATAATAAATTTACAGTAAACGGAACTCTTAATTTAGAAGATTTTGGTGCTCAAGATGCTGTGGCTTCTTTAAATAAAGCTTGTTTTGATTTACATAAAGGTGCTGATGGAGTTAGTAAAACTTGGAGTGAAGTTGCTATTTCAGGTTCAGTTTTATTTGAATAAAGAAATTCATTTTATATAAAAAAAGCCAAGTTTTAAACTTGGCTTTTTTTAATCTGTTATTGTAAGTCTAGTCTTAAATAAAGACCATATCATATATACAATAAAGCTAGTAAATAATAAAGCAATTATTGTTAAAATAAGACATGAGAAATTTGAACTCTTTTTTTTCACTCTACTAAATCTTTAATTTTTTCGTAATCTTCATTCGTTACATATAACTCGACTGAAGCATCAGAATTTCCAAAACCCGCTAATCGAGCCGATTCAAAACCATTTCTAATAATTGGTTCAACACCTCTTTCTTCTAATTTTTGTCTTACTGCTAAAGCTTCAATTTCGCTTCCTGAAAATACTTTAATTTCTTCCATAATATTTTGATTTATTCCATTTCTAAAAACATTGGTTCGCGTTCTTCATCAGATAATGCGACAGCTTCAACACGTTCTGTTATTTGTGAGCAGAAAAATATACGTTGCCCTTTTTCTATACTCATTAATAATCTTAAAATAGTTGACTCATATCTATTTTTCAAGAGAATATCAAAATCGTCAAAAGCGACCACCTGTAATCTATTTACATTAAAACCTGCTCCTGAAAACATTTCATTAAGCCTATTTGGAGTTCCAATTAGAACATCAATACCAATAGATATTTGATTTTTATCTTCGTCTAAATCTGTTTTATCATGAGTTGCGTAAACTCTTAGCTTATTATATTTATTTAAACGTTCAAAAAGTTCGACTAAAGCCAAAACTTGCTCTTTATTTTCTACCATTATTAAAGCCCTGGGAGATTCTTCTAATGGTTCTTTAAGTTTATGAATAATATTAAGAACGAGTGCAGTTGTTTTTCCTGAATCTTTATCGCCTTGAATTACCAAATCGACACCACTTTTAATGGGTGAAAATGTTTCTTCTTGTAATTCATTTGCTTCGGTTAAACCATTTTCGATTAAAGCTTTTTGAAGATTTGTATTTATTTTTTTTAATTGCATTTTTTTGTATGGTAATCGGTAATGGGTAAATGGTAATAGGTAACCTTGTACCCATAACCTTTCATCTTTTACCTAATTTATTTACTTGCGAACATTTTTACATCTGACTCAGAAATTTCTGTTCCACCTAGGATTATTAAACGCTCTACTACATTTCTTAATTCTCTAATATTTCCTGTCCAATCGTATTCTTGTAATAATTTTACAGCTTTATCTGAAAATGTTTTTACTGCACTACCTTGTTCTTCAGCAATTTTATTTGCAAAATGATTCAACAATTGTGGAATATCACTTCTTCTATCATTTAATGCAGGAACTTTAATAAGAATTACTGCTAATCTGTGGTATAAATCCTCTCTAAAACGACCTTCCTCAATCTCCTTCTTTAAATCTTTATTTGTAGCTGCAATAACACGGACATCAACTTTAATATCTTTATCGGCTCCTACACGTTGAATTAAATTTTCTTGTAATGCTCTTAAAACTTTTGCTTGTGCAGGCAAACTCATATCGCCAATTTCATCCAAGAAAATAGTTCCGCCATTTGCTGCTTCAAACTTTCCAGCTCTATCTTTAACTGCCGAGGTGAAAGCGCCTTTAACATGACCAAATAATTCACTTTCAATTAATTCAGATGGAATTGCAGCACAATTTACTTCAACAATAGCATTACTAGAACGATTACTTTTTTCGTGTAATTGATGGGCAACTAATTCTTTTCCTGTTCCATTTGGACCCGTAATTAAAACACGAGCATCAGTAGGCGCAACCTTATCAATCATTTCTTTTATATGATTAATCGCATCACTGTCGCCAATCATTTCGTAATTTTTAGAAACCTTTTTCTTAAGAATTTTATTCTCAACTACTAATTGTTTTCTGTCTAAAGCATTACGAACCGTATTTAATAATCTATTTAAATCGGGTGGTTTAGAGATATAATCAAAAGCTCCTAAGCGCATCGTATTAACAGCCGTTTCCAAATCTCCATGACCAGAAATCATCACCATTGGTACTTCGGGCTTAATTTTTTTTACGGCTTCCAATACCTCAATACCATCCATTTTAGGCATTTTAATATCGCAAAGTACTAAATCATAATCTTCAGCTTTTATTTTTTCAACACCTTGAAATCCGTCTTCGGCTTCATCAACTTCGTAGGTATCATTTTCTTCCGATAAAATTTTGCTTAGAACCCGACGAATTGCAGCTTCGTCTTCAATAACAAGTATTTTAGGCATTTAATTTTTTATTTTTAAAGTGTAAAGTTAGCAAAAAAATACACATTTTGTTTTGAAAAAATTCAGACTTACTTTGTAATGAAATGTTCATTTTATTGAATTGAAGAGAATAAACTCTTTTTTTTTACTTCGAAATAATATGAATATCTCGTTGTGGAAATGGTATTGAAATATTATTTTGCTTGAAAGCAGCGTCGATTTTGAAACGAATATCACTTTTAATTTTAGGGCTTTTCATTCCGTTTTCGACAAAGAAATTTACAGTAAAGTTTAAAGAAGAGTCGGCAAAATCTTCAAATAAAACAGTTATATTTTCATACTGAACAACTCCTTCTACTTGTTTAACACAGTCTTCTAACAGTTTTTTTACCAATTGAACATCAGTTCCATAAGCTACTCCAATGGCTACTTGTTCTCTATTAGTTCTCGAATTTTGTGTCCAATTAAAAAGTGGATCAGTCATGAATATATGATTAGGAATAATCATAACTCTATCGTTTCGGGTAACCATTCGGGTTGTGCGCAATTTTATTTCTTTAACTTGACCTACTTTATCGTTTACTTCAATTATATCGCCAACATGAAGAGATTGGTCTAAAATAATTAATATCCCCGAAATAATATCTTGGAAGAAAGTTTGTAATGCAAAACCAACACCCACAAATATTGCAGCTGAAGCTGTTAAGAACACATTTACATTAACACCAGAAGAATCTAAAGTAAAAATGATTACAAAAACGTAAACAATATACTTTGCAAATTGAAAAACACTAACAAACTTATTTTGATCCTCTAATGGTAATTTTCTTGTAACGATTTTTCTAACAAACTTTAGTACAAATCCGGTTAAGGATAAAGCTAAGATTAGCAAAATGAGATTATAAACAGTAAACTTTATAGAATCTGTATCTATAATTCTAAAGGTTAGAAAATCTATAATCTCTTTTTTCATATTTAATATTTAAGCCATTTGAACAATTCTGCCCACGTTGGTTTTTTACCATACATTAAAATTCCTACTCGGTATATTTTTGATGCAAACCAAACTACTAAAGTAAAGGTAGCAAATAATAAAACTATAGAAAGTATTAATTGCCAATAATGTTCTGGTTCAAGAAATGGAATTCTCATTAACATTACAATAGGAGATGTAAAAGGAATTATTGAAAATACAGTTGCAACGGTTCCATGAGGGTCGTTAATTACTGTAAAAAATCCGATATAAACACCTAGCATTAAAGGCATTATAATAGGTAATAAAAACTGTTGAGAATCGGTTTCTGAATCTACTGCCGCACCAATAGCTGCGTATAATGAACTATATAAGAAATAACCACCAATAAAGTAAATGATGAAACAAGAAATCATTAAACCTAAAGGTAAATTCATTATTTCTGTTATATACAATTGTAATTTTGAAAAATCGGCTGATTGTTGAGCTATTTGAACTGATTCTGGATTAACAGCACCTGATCCCATTTGAAGTCCAAAGAAATTTTGAGCAACAAACATTAAAACTAATCCAACGACAACCCAAATTAAAAATTGTAAAATTCCAGCTAGTGAATTCCCAATAATTTTACCCATCATCAATTGGAAAGGTTTTACCGATGAAATAATAATTTCTATAATACGATTTGTTTTTTCTTCAATAACACTGCGCATTACAAAATTTCCATAAATGATAATAAACATCATAATAAGGTAACCCATTATTCCACCAATAGCTACTTTTATTTCATTTAATCCTTTTAAACTTTCTCCACCAGAAAATTTAGATAATTTTAATGATGAGTTTACTTTTGCCGATTCTATTTTTCCGGCATCAAAACCTAGTTTTTTTAAATTATCTGTAGTTAAAGCTGAATCGATAACTGTTTCCACATCAGAAATAAACTCAATACTTGGGCTATCTTCTGAAATGTATTCTACTTTTTCCTTTAATTGTTGAATAGAATCTACTTTTGGAATAAATAATAAACCTGCATAACTTTTACTTGCGGTATCTTTTGCAACTTCGAATGGCATTAGAGACAAATCGGTATATTGCGTGAATTTATCACTTTTAAAATCGTTCTTTAGATAACCTACTTCATCATAGATAGCAATTTTAGTTACAGAATCTTTATTCATTGAGGCCAAATATCCAATAAGAACTCCCATTCCAACAAATAAAAGCGGACTTAAAAAAGTCATTACAATAAAAGATTTATTACGAACTTTTGCAATAAACTCTCTTTTAATTATTAAAGCTAACTTACTCATTATTTTTGGCTTACAGTTTGAATAAAAATATCGTTTACACTTGGAATTTTCTCAACAAAATGAGTTACTTGTCCGTTTGAAGTTAAAACAGATAATAAATCATTTGAACTATGATCTCCTAATTGAACTTCTAATTTTAATTCGTCGTTTAATGATTTAAAATTAGTTTGACCAACAGTAAATTTTTGAGTAAGTTGGTACATTAACCCTTCAACATTATTAGAAAGAATTCCTACTTGAAAAGTATTACTTCTGTACTCACGTTTTACATCTTCTAATTTACCTTCGATTAACTTATTAGATTTGTGAATTAAAGCGATATAATCACACATTTCTTCAACACTTTCCATTCGGTGTGTTGAAAAAATAACTGAAGTTCCATTTTTATTTAACTCAATGATTTCGTCCTTAATTAAATTAGCATTTACAGGATCGAAACCCGAAAATGGTTCGTCTAATATTAATAATTTTGGTTGATGCAGAACCGTTACAATGAACTGTACTTTTTGAGCCATACCTTTTGAAAGTTCTTGAATTTTTTTATTCCACCAACTGCCAATATCAAATTTATCGAACCAATATTTTAATTGTTTTTGAGCCTCTTGTTTCGACATCCCTTTTAACTGAGCCAAATACAAACATTGCTCGCCAACTTTCATGGTTTTATACAAGCCGCGTTCTTCTGGCAAGTAACCAATAAATTGAACATGATTAGGATTTAACAATTCTCCATCTAGTAAAACTTTACCAGAATCGGGCATTGTAATTTGGTTGATAATTCTAATTAAAGAAGTCTTTCCGGCACCATTTGGCCCTAGTAAACCATATATACTTCCTTTAGGAACATGAAGTGAAACATCATTTAAAGCGCGGTAATCGCCATACTGTTTTACAACATTTTGAACTTCAAGAATATTGCTCATTATAAATATTGTTGTTTCTTTATTAGTAGTAAATGTAAGAAAATGTTACAAAAAAACCCATCCTATTTTGACGTAGGATGGGAAAAATTGCTATGAAAAAGAAAAATTCACTTTTTAAAAAAGTGAAATCAAAAGTATTGATTTTTATTTAATTATGAAAACATATCTTTTACTTTTTCAAAAAAAGATTTATCGTCTTTTTCTGGAGAAGGTTTAAAATTTTCATCGTTTAGCATTTTTTCAAAAAATTCTTTCTGCTCTTTTGATAGTTTTTTAGGCGTCCACACATTAACGTGTACTAACAAATCTCCATTTCCGTAACCGTTTAAACTTGGCACTCCTTTTCCTCTTAAGCGTAAAATTTTACCAGATTGAATACCTTCATCAAGTTTAATTCTAACTTTACCACCAACAGCTTCAATTTCTTTTGAAACGCCTAAAGCAGCTTCTGCTATACTTATATATAAATCGTAGTGAAGATTTTCTCCTTCACGTTTTAAAAACTCGTGTTCTTGTTCTTCGATAGCAACAATTAAATCTCCTGGAATACTATTACTTCCTGGTGCCTCGTTACCTTTACCTGATACTTTTAACTGCATACCATCAACAACGCCTGCAGGAATTTTGATAGAAACTGTATCATCTTCCATTATCATTCCGTAAGCATCAGCACCACTTGGTTTATGATCTAAAATTTGACCAGAACCACTACATGTTGTACACGTAGTCGCTGTTTGCATACGTCCTAAAATAGTATTAGCAACCTTCATTATTTGTCCAGAACCATTACAAGTAGGACATGTTTTATAGGTTACTCCTTTCGCTTGAACTTTACGTTTTACTTTTACTTTTTTCTCAACTCCATTTACAATTTCCTCAAGTGTAAGTTTTACTTTAATTCGTAAGTTACTTCCTTTAACTCTGCGTTGTCCACCACCTGAAAATCCGCCGCCGAAACCTGAAAATCCGCCACCAAAAGCACTACCAAAAATATCTCCGAATTGACTAAAAATATCATCCATATTCATGTGATGACCGCCGCCAAATCCGCCTGCTCCATCAAATGCTGCATGACCATATTGATCGTAACGCGCTTTTTTATCAGCATCGCTCAATACCTCATAAGCTTCTGCCGCCATTTTAAAGTTTTCTTCTGCTTCTTTATCACCAGGGTTTTTATCAGGATGATATTGAATAGCTTTTTTACGATATGCTTTCTTTATTTCTTCGGCAGATGCACCTTTTGAGATTCCTAATATTTCGTAATAGTCTTTCTTACTCATAATATTTTTTAATTTCCAATTACCACTTTAGGAAAACGAATAATTTTGTCTCCTAATTTGTAACCTTTTTCAATTACATCTACAATTTTTCCTTTTAAATCTTCTGAAGGAGCTGGTATTTGCGTTATTGCTTCAGCAAAATCTGCATCAAAACTATCTCCAACTTTAATTTCTACTAATTCTAATCCTTTTGAAGTCAAAGTAGATTTCAATTTCTCATGAATTAATTCTACACCTTTAACAAGTGCTTCATCTTCTGATTTAGAAATTTGTGACCAAGCTCTATCAAAATCATCCAAAACAGGTAACATTGCTTGTAAAACTTCTTGATTTGCAGTTTTAAATAAATCAATTCTTTCTTTAGTAGTTCTCTTCTTAAAATTTTCAAACTCTGCAAATAAACGTAAAAATTTATCTTTTTCGTTTGCTAATTCTTCTTGAAGCTTCTCTTCTACTGTCAGTTCTGGCTGTGGAATTTCTTGATTCTCTTGTTGAATGTTATCTTTTTCTATGTTTTCTGTATTTTCTTGACTCATTTTCCAAAAATTTTTAATAAAAATTCAGAGTGCAAATGTATTGCCAAAGCATCTAAAATGCCAAATTGTCAGCGATTATTTTATAATTTGATAAAATTTTAATTTTTATTTAACGATTTTTAAAGATCAATTTTAGAAATTTGAGAAAACTTAAAAAATATTAGAGACAAGTTTGTTTGGAAATAAAAGTAAAAGCATCTAAATAAATCAAATTATAAAAGCGTTATTTTAAAAAAAGGTAGTCAATTGACTACCTTTTTAATGGCAATAAGTTTTGTAATGCTTTTTCTATAGTTGCATATTTAAATTGGAATCCTTTTTTTAATATTTTTTTTGCACTAACGTTCTGACTTGCAATTAATAAGTAATGCATTTCTCCTAAAATTATTTTAAGTACAATTTTAGGAACATTAGGTAAAAATAGCGGCTTAGAAATTTGTTTAGCAATCGCTTGAGTTAAACCTTCATTTGAAATGGGATAAGGCGAAACAGCATTATAAATTCCTTCTAGTTTATTTTGCAACACAAAATGATACATATGAACTAAATCATAAATATGTATCCAAGATTGATATTGATTTCCAGTTCCTAATGCGGCTCCTAAACCTAACTTAATGGGTTTTATTAATTCTAACAAAGCGCCCCCTTTACTAGAAAGCACTAAACCTGTTCTAATCTTTGCAACTTTAATGTCTAATTTAGAAATTGTATCGACCTCATCTTCCCACTTAGCAACTACATATCCTAAAAAAGAATTATCGACCTCTAGATCTTCCTCAGTATGAACTTTTTCTAAACTATTAGGATAAATCCCAATGGCTGAAGCTGCAATAAAATGATTAACGTTATGACTATTTTTAGATAAAAATTGATATAATAATCGTGTAGAAAGTACTCTACTCTCTATAATTTTTTGTTTGTTGGTGGACGTCCATCTATTTGAAATAGATTCACCTGCCAAATGAATAATTGTTTCAACTTCTTCGAAAGCATTAGCATCTATTTCTCCACTTGCTGGATTCCAATAAAAGCCTTTAAAATTTTCTTCTTTCTCTAACTTGGATTTAGATGTGGTTAAGTAATGAACATGCACTCCGTTTTGAAGCAATAATTTTACTAATTCGCTTCCAATTAAACCTGTTGCACCTGTTACTAAAACTTTCATTTTTAATTTTCTTTATTTTCAAATTTACGAAGTATGAAATGGAAATGTAAGTAAATTAACTTTTGTTAACAGATGTTTGATTTGTTGTTGATTTCAAGATGTTGAAAATTTGTCAATACAAAAATTAAGCCTTCTAAATAAGAAACTTTTAACTTTTAACTTCTAACCCTTACTGTCCATTCAAATTTCATTTCGGAAACTTGTTCCCCTTTTTCGTTTACACCAATTGATGTTAACCAAATCGTTTGCCCTTCACCTGTCGCAACAGCTTTATCGATAGTTTCTTTAATTAAATTTCCTTCGACACATTTAAAAGTAATTAAACCTGTCGCCTTTTTTGTAAAAACCGCCTTATTTTGAGCAACAAGCATCGAAATACTTTTACCACTTTCTTTTATTTGATACATTACTAAAGCTCCAGTTGTAAATTCGGCAGCCATAGCTTGAACGGCAAAATACATTGAGTTAAATGGGTTTTGGTTCATCCATTTGTGTTTTACTTGCACCTGACAAGTTTCTGGTGAAATGCTTTTTACTCTTACGCCACTCCAATAAGCAGAAGGTAATTTAAAAAACATAAATGTGTTCAATTTTGACGGTGTAAACTGCATATTCCTTGTATTTTTGGTAAATATACAAAAAATACTATGCATTCATAATAAATTTACATTTGTTAAAAAAATGTTAATTTTAGGTACTATGCGTAACACAATACCTTTTTTTAGACTTATCTTTGTAAAAGAAATTAGTTGCTTATGTAATGAACTAGGTTTTCTTTTTAGTATCATTAATAAACATAAAAAACAAAAAAGATGAAAACATCAAACGAAAGAAGCTTAGCTTCAATAACACATTTAAGTGCTTTATCTCAATTTATTATTCCATTTGGAAATTATATTTTTCCATTAATAATATGGACTTCTAACAAAGATAAATCTGAATTTATAAATCATCATGGTAAACAAGCTTTAAATTTTCAATTAAGTATGTTATTGTATTCGCTTGTTTTCGCAGTAATTGCTATACCAACATTTGTAATTTGGTTATTTAACTTAATTAATATAGCAGAATTAAATCACAATGTATTAGAATTTAATGATATCATTTCGAGCCAAAATATAACAGGAATGATTTTAGTAGGTTTTGTTGCTTTGTTATTATTTGTATTACTAAAATTATCAGAGTTCTTTTTAGTAATCTATGCAGCTTACAAAAGTGCAGATGGATACTTATATAAATATCCTTTGACTATAAATTTTATTAAATAAAAATCATCATCAATCAATCACCCGAGGCGTAGCCGAATTGTTTGGAGCGTAGCGGAAAAAATCATCATCAAAAAATGAACAGTCTAATTTTATCTGAAAATCAATCAGATAGCAAAAAAGAAAAGAATTATGAATATTGAAAACACAAAAGCACAAATGCGTAAAGGTGTTTTGGAGTTCTGTATTTTGTCGGTTTTAAAAGACAAAGAAGCGTACACATCAGAAATTCTAGAAACTTTAAAAAATGCGCGCCTTCTAGTGGTAGAAGGAACAGTTTACCCTTTGTTGACACGACTAAAAAACGATGGGTTATTAAACTATAGATGGGAAGAATCTACATCGGGACCACCAAGAAAATATTATGGTTTAACCGAAGATGGACAAGAATTTTTAAAAGAATTAAATGGCACTTGGACCGAATTATCTGATGCCGTAAATATCATAACTCAATCCAATCAAAACTAAAAGTCATGAACAAAACAATAAGCATAAATTTAGGTGGTTTTTTCTTTCATATAGATGAAGATGCTTACCAAAAACTTACTCGTTATTTCGACGCTGTAAGACGCTCTCTAGATCCAGAAGGTCGTGAAGAAATAATTAAAGATATCGAAAGTCGTATTGCGGAACTTTTTCAAGAAAAACTTAAAAACGAAAATCAAGTAATTAGTCTTGTAGAAGTTGACGAAGTTATTGCGATAATGGGGCAACCAGAAGATTATAGAATTGACGAAGAACCTACATATCATTCAAAATCTAATTATTCTAGTTCAAACTATTCTTCAAAAACAAGAAGATTATATAGAGATAGAGACAATTCAATATTAGGTGGTGTTGCTGCTGGTTTAGGTCATTATTTTAATATCGATCCGCTTTGGGTGAGAGTCTTATTCATAATCTCTCCTTTTATAAGCTTTGGAACATCGTTGTTAATTTATTTAGTCTTATGGATTTTAATTCCAGAAGCGGTTACGACTTCGCAAAAATTAGAGATGCGTGGCGAACCGATTAACATTTCAAATATCGAGAAAAAAGTAAAGGAAGGAATTGGTGAAATTTCAGATAAAATAAACAATTTAGATCATGAAAAAATCACCAACACAGCAAAATCTGGTGCTAATCAAATAGCAACAACAATTGGCGACATTTTTTTGGCTATTTTCAAAGCAATAGGTAAAATAATTGGAGTATTTATTATTCTTTTTGCTGCGGGTTCACTTTTAGGGATACTTATTTTTAGTGTAATTATGATTTTTTCTTCTTCGTTACCTGAACATTTTATCTTTAACCATTATGATGTTCCTTTTGAATTTACTGTTCCATTATGGATTCAAGGATTTTTAATGCTATTAAGCATTGGCATTCCTATGTTATTTTTACTAATCTTAGGTTTAAAACTTTTGGTTACTAATATGCGCCCAATAGGAAACTATTTTAAATATTCATTATTAGCCATTTGGATTGTTTCAATAATTGCTATTACCTATTTAGGAATACAACAAGTAACTGAAAAAAGTATTGAAGGACGCGTAGAACAAAAACAAGAAATTGTAATACAACCTACAGATACGTTATACATTAAAATGAAGTATAATGATTTCTTTACAAAACATATTGACGATAGAACTTCAAAAAAATATACGCACGACGAAAATAATAATGAAGTAATATTTTCTAACGATGTTCGTTTACATTTAATGAGAACTGAAGAAGCAACTCCATACATTCAAGTTGCAAAAACAGCTAACGGAAAATCGCACACTGATGCTAAAAAATTTGCAGAAAAAATTAACTATCATTTTGAAATACAAGGAAATAACATTAATTTAGACAACTTTTTTACAACAGATTTTGAAAATAAGTTTAGAGATCAAGAAGTTCATATCTATTTATATTTACCTAAAGGAATTATTATTTATCCAGATGAAACCGTAAGTCATTACTTATCGTCTTGGAATTCTGAAATCAACATTTATTATGGAGACGAAAACAATTATTACCAATTAGTAGACAAAGAATTAGAGTGTTTAACTTGTCCAAATGAAGAAGAGGAAAACGACACTATAAATGAAAACTTAACTATTAAATTAAATAATAAAGAATTAAAAATAAATGTAGATGAAAATCATTTAGATATTCAAACAAAATAAACAACTTTAAAAAACAACCATGATCAAACTAATTATTCAATTAACTAAAATTATTGTAGCAACGCTAATTGCATTGTTCATGACCAGTTGCGTTAATTTTAATTCGATTTCAGGCGATGGTAACGTAACTACTTCAAAAAGAAAAGTAACCAATTTTACTGCTGTAGATGCAAATACTGGTTTAGAAGTGGTAATTAAACAAGGTAATAACTTTTTTGTAGAAGTAGAAGCCGATTCTAACTTGCAAGATCACATTAAAACTGAAGTAGAAAACAATACTTTAAAAGTGTATTGCGATCAAAACATTTACAAATCAAGTGCACGAAAAGTATATATCGAAATGCCTGTTGTACAAACAATTTCAACTTCAAGTGGCGCAAGCTTAGAAAGTCAAAATACTATTGTTAGCGATATTTTAAAATTAGATTCTAGCGGTGGAAGCGAAATGAAATTAACTATTAAATCGCAAAAATTAACTTGTGATAGTAGTAGCGGAAGCGAAATAAATGTTAGTGGAGAAGCAATAGATGTTACAACAAGCTCATCAAGTGGCAGCTCTATTAATTTATCTAAGTTAGTAGCCGAAAATGTGAGTTCAGATTCATCGAGCGGAAGTTCTACTACTGTTAATGCTAAAAACAAATTAAAAGCAAACGCTTCAAGTGGGAGTTCTATTGATTATCTATCAAGTCCAAAAGAAGTTACTCTAGACGAAAATTCGGGTGGAAGTATTTCGAAACAATAAATTAAATAACTAATAATAGTATCAATCTGAACTATGTTCAACTTCTAAAAATCCCAAGAAATTGGGATTTTTTCTTTTTTATTGTTCAAAATATTTTTTTTGTGTAGGTTTGTTTATAGCTTTGGAATAATTCTTGTAAAAGCTTAGAAAAACAAAACTAAAATGAAGAAAATTATCGTATTATTTGCTCTTGTTTTCGCAACATCAGTAACATTTGGACAAAAGAAAGAAAAAATAAAAGGATCAAAAATTGTAACCCATACAGTGACTGATCTTGAAAGTTTTGTCAATGTTGAAGTTGAAGATAACTTAGAAGTTTTTTTGGTTAAAGCTGATAAACCTTCTTTAGAAATTGAAGCCGATGATAATTTACACGATGCTATTAATTTTTCTGTCGCAGGAAATACGCTGAGAATTTTCTCCTTAAAAGATGTAATTGGTGCAAAAAAGTTTTCTATTCGTGTTAATTACACTGAAAATTTAAAATTAGTTGTTGCCAAAGGCGAAACAAGAGTTAATGCATTAAACGAACTTCAAGCCGAAAATGTTACTATTAAAAACTATGATAAATCTAAATCATTTTTAAATGTAAAATCGGAATATTTTACTCTAATTTTAAATGATAAAGCAGAAGCTGAATTAAATGTTAAAGCTCAAAATACAACTTTAGAATTAAGCAAAGATGCCGAATTAAAAGCACTTGTAGCTTCACCTGAAGTAAAAATTGATATGTATGAAAAAAGCGAAGCTAAAATTGAAGGTGACACCGAAAACCTTAAACTTCGTTTAGACAATAGTAGCATTTTAGATGCTAAAAAATTCAGTGCCAAAAATTTAGAAATTGCTATTGAAGGTTATGCTAAAGCTGACGTTAATGTGGTAGAACAAGTAAATATTACGGCTTCGGGAAAAAGTGAAATTAGATTATATGGTGAACCAAAAATCACAGTAACAAAATTCACAAATTCGACAACTTTATTCAAAAAAGAATTCTAATTGAAATATGTTGTTTACATAATATGTCTTTTCATTTTTGAAATTGGTTTCGGACAAACTAAAACTTTTCCCGATGATTTTTTAGGCACTTATAAAGGTAAACTCGAAATTGTAAGTGCAAAAGGTAAAAAGGAAATCGACATGGAATTTCACTTTTCCAAGACAGATACAATTGGTACTTATAAATATGTTTTAGTTTACAATAAAGAGCCGCGTAACTATTTTTTAATTGAAAAAAACAAAACTAACGGACAATATATAATAGACGAAAACAACGGAATTCTTTTACAAGCTTCGGTTTTTGACAACAGTATTTTTTCAATGTTTGAAGTCAACGGGAATTTAATTACCACGACCGAAAAGTTTTATGAAAATTATATGGATTTCGAAATTTTGTTTACCAATACTACCAAAGTAACAACTACAGGTAAAGGAACAGAAGAAATTCCGGAAGTAAAAGTATATCCCATTTTAGGCACTCAAAAAGCCCGACTTTATAAAGAATGAAAAGATTAATCTTAACTTGATTCACACCTATAATAAAACCAGCTTAAAAGCTGGTTTTATTAATTTAAACTATAATCTATAATTACATTTTAGAAGCCAAATAACGCTCTGCGTCTAAAGCTGCCATACATCCAGTACCAGCCGCTGTAATTGCTTGACGATACACATGATCTGCAGCATCTCCACCTACAAACACACCTGGAACATTTGTTTTTGCAGTTCCCGGTACATTTATAATGTATCCTGTCTCATCTAAATCAAGAAAATCTTTGAAAATATCTGTATTGGGTTTATGTCCAATTGCCACAAAGAAACCTGTTGCAGGAATTTCAATACTTTCACCCGTTGTTCTATTTTTAGCTCTAACTGCTGTAACCACTTGTCCGTCACCTAAAACTTCTTCCGTTTCAGTATGCATTAAAATTTCAATATTAGGAGTCTTACGCACACGATCCTCCATAATTTTTGAAGCTCTAAATTTATCACTTCTCACTAGCATGGTCACTTTTTTACAAATTTGCGATAAGTAGTGAGCTTCTTCACATGCACTATCTCCTGCTCCAACAATTACAACTTCTTGATTTCTGTAGAAGAATCCATCACAAACTGCACAAGCAGAAACTCCACCACCAAGTTTTAAATAATGTTGTTCCGAATCTAAACCTAAATACTTTGCAGAAGCTCCTGTAGAAATAATTACAGTATCAGCATGAATTTCAATTGTTTCGTTAATCCAAACTTTATGAACTTCTCCAGAAAAATCAACTTTTGTTGCCCAACCATCACGAATATCCGTTCCAAAACGTTTTGCTTGCGCTTGTAATTGTATCATCATTTCTGGACCAGTAATTCCATCAGGATATCCAGGAAAATTTTCCACTTCATTTGTAGTGGTTAATTGTCCTCCTGGTTGCTGACCTTGATATAATACTGGAAACATATTAGCTCTAGCCGCATAAATTGCTGCAGTGTAACCCGCAGGACCAGAACCAATTATTAAACATTTTACTCTTTCTATTTCGTTTGACATAATTCTTTATTATTAATGGAAAGCAAATTTAAGTGTTTATACTCTTATTTATCTTATTTTTTTATTAGAATTTACTATTGAAAAATAATTCAAATTTATTATTCAAAATATTTTGAATACCGAAAAATACCTTTATATTTGCACTCTCATTTTCGGGGTGTAGCGTAGCCCGGTCATCGCGCCTGGTTTGGGACCAGGAGGTCGCAGGTTCGAATCCTGCCACCCCGACAAAGCAAAGTCAATAGTCATTAGATTATTGACTTTTTTTTGTTTTGTGTTATTAAAGAAACATTTTTATTTACACAAATAAAAAAGTTAATAAACACCAACGGTGTTGGTTTTTGCTTTAGCAACAACCTAATAATCAAGATCACTTTAGTAATCCTTAATCTAAAAAGATAAATCCTTTCTGTACAACCAGAAAGGATTTTTTTTATGCTATTTTTTATGCTATACCAAATTACCATAAAAAAGACCTTGCATTCAGTATTAATTAGTACTTTTGTTTACTAAATTTATTCAATACATAACTATGCTAATTATCGGTATCGCTGGAGGAACAGGAAGTGGAAAAACTACTGTAGTTCATCAAATTATGAATGAACTTCCTGCCACTGAAGTGGGAATTATTTCTCAGGATTCTTATTATAAAGAAACGCATCACCTTTCTTACGAAGAAAGAACTAAAATTAATTTTGATCATCCTAGAGCAATTGATTTCGAATTATTAGTACAACACTTAAAAGAACTTAAAGCTGGAAATGTTATCGAACAGCCCATTTATTCTTTTGTTACACATGATAGAACAGACGATACAATAGTTACGCATCCGAGAACAGTAATGATTGTTGAAGGAATTTTAATTTTTACAAATCCTGAATTAAGAGACATGTTTGACATTAAAGTGTTTGTACATGCTGATTCTGATGAAAGATTAATCCGAAGATTAAAACGCGATATTGCTGAGCGTGGAAGAGATATGGAAGAGGTTTTAAATCGTTATCAAAACACCTTAAAACCAATGCACGAGCAATTTATTGAACCTACAAAAGCTTACGCAGATATTATTATACCAAACGACAAATACAACACTGTTGCTATTGATGTAGTAAGAGCTGTTATTAAACAACGTATTCGATAATTGAAAAAAATTAAAGACATAATTAACCGTTATCCTTTTCTTAAATACTTAGGAAACAGATATGTTATTGTGCTTTTGTTTTTTTTACTATGGATGCTTTTTCTAGACAATTACTCTTATCTTGAACATCGAGTTTTAAATAAAGAAATCGATGAATTAGAAGATAATATCGATTACTATAAATCTGAAATCTATCAAGATAGCGTTAGAATTAAGAAGCTTAAAAATCCAGATCAGATTGAAAAATATGCTCGCGAACAATATTATATGAAACGAGAAAATGAAGACGTTTATATAATTGAAAAAGAAGGCGAAGAGCAAGTAGAACAAACAAAATTTTAATTGAAATTTTATAATCCATTTAAAAATGGCAAACGATAAACTATTTACCGAATTCGAAAAAGTTTCATCGAAAGAATGGAAACAGAAAATTCAAGTCGAACTTAAAGGTGCCGATTATAACGAAACCTTAGTTTGGGAAAGCTTGGAAGGAATTAAAGTAAAACCTTTTTATGGAAGCGATGAGTTTGAAAAAAAATACACATATTCAACTCCAAATGATCCTTTCAAAATTGGACAAAAAATATTTGTTCAGGAAGAAAAATTATCAGTAAAAAAAGCTAGCGAGTTTATTCAAAAAGGAGCTGATGTGGTTTATTTCACAATTCCTAATGATGAAAAAAATATTGAAGAACTTATTGAGTTTACCAAAACCAAAGCAGCTTTTTTTTATTTGCCTTTCCTTTCAAACGATTTCGTTTCTAAATTTAATACTATTGAAAATGGTAATCTTTTAATAGATCCTATTGGTCAATTAGTTTTAGATGGAAATTGGTTTACCAATTTAGAAACCGATTTCAACACTTTAAACCAACTTAATAAAAACTGTAAGTCATCTTTTTTAACCATAAAATCTGAAGTGTACCAAAACGCTGGAGCCAATATGGTTCAGCAATTAGCTTACACTCTGGCTCACGTAAATGAATACTTCAATAGAATAGAAACTATTCAACAAAAAATAACTGTTGAAGTTGCTGTTGGTTCCAATTATTTTTTCGAAATCGCTAAACTAAAAGCACTTCGATTATTGTTAGAAACGCTAGCAAAAGAATACAATTTCACGGCTGGTTTTCAAATTATAGCTACTCCAACAAAAAGAAATAAAACACTTTACGACTACAACGTAAACATGTTACGTACCACTACCGAATGTATGAGTGCTATTTTGGGTGGAGCCGATGTTGTAATTAACAGTAATTACGATGCTATTTATCACAAAGAAAATGAATTTGGTAACCGCATCGCCCGAAATCAATTATTAGTTTTAAAGAACGAAAGTTATTTCGACAAAGTAAACAATGCAACTGACGGTGCTTACTATATTGAAACCTTAACCGAACAGTTAGCTGAAAAAGCTTTAGAACTTTTCAAAGATATTGAAGCAAATGGAGGTTTAATCACGCAATTAGTTGATGGAACTATCCAACGAAAAATTAAAGAAAGCGCTGATAAAGAACAAGACCTTTTCGATTCTGGAAAAGAAGTTTTATTGGGTACAAACAAATATCCAAACAAAAATGATATGATGAAAAACGATTTGGAATTGTATCCTTTTGTAAAACAAAACGCTAGAAAAACGCTAATTACTCCAATAATTGAGAGAAGATTAGCCGAAAAATTAGAACAAGAACGATTAGCAAGTGAGTAATGTATTTTCTATATTAGTAATTATTGGAATCTTAACTTTAGGATTTAGTTTTTATAGTCTTTTTAAAGGATTTAAAACTAAAAACAATAAAAGAAGAAACCTTTCATTACTTGGAATTTTTATAGGATTTCTACTTTGTTTTAGTCCTATTTTATTTATCATTTTTGCCTTCCTTTTTGGAGGAAGTTATCACGAATAATCCCATCAAGAGATGAGAAAAAACATACAAGATTTACAATTAGTAAAAAGTACAAAACCAGAAACTGTCAGTTCGAGCGGAGTCGAGAACTTCACAACTGCTGAAGGAATTGAAGTAAAACCAACTTATTCTGAAGAAGACAGTAATAACTTAGAACATATTGGTTTTGCAGCAGGTTTTGCACCAAATTTACGCGGACCGTATGCAACCATGTACGTTCGCCGACCTTGGACAATTCGCCAATATGCAGGATTTTCAACTGCAGAAGAAAGTAATGCTTTTTACAGAAGAAACTTAGCGGCGGGACAAAAAGGATTATCAGTCGCCTTCGATTTAGCCACACATAGAGGATACGATTCTAATCACGAGCGAGTAGTTGGTGATGTTGGAAAAGCTGGAGTTGCCATTGATTCGGTGGAAGATATGAAAATTCTTTTCGACCAAATTCCATTAGGCGAAATGTCGGTTTCGATGACCATGAATGGTGCTGTGTTACCTATCATGGCATTTTACATCGTAGCTGCCGAAGAACAAGGCGTTGCTCCTAACCTATTATCAGGAACGATACAGAATGATATTTTGAAGGAATTCATGGTGCGAAATACTTACATTTATCCACCAACACCTTCGATGAAAATTATTGCGGATATTTTCGAATATACGAGTAAAAACATGCCGAAGTTCAACTCGATTTCGATTTCGGGTTACCACATGCAAGAAGCGGGTGCAACTGCCGATATTGAGTTAGCATATACATTAGCCGATGGTTTAGAATACATTCGTACAGGAATTGCTGCTGGAATGGATATCGATACCTTCGCTCCTCGCCTTTCGTTTTTCTGGGCAATTGGTATGAATCATTTCATGGAAATTGCAAAAATGCGTGCGGGCCGTATGTTGTGGGCAAAATTATTAAAACAATTCAATCCAAAAGATGACAAATCATTAGCATTAAGAACGCACTGCCAAACTTCTGGTTGGAGTTTAACCGAGCAAGATCCTTTTAATAACGTTGCAAGAACAGCAATTGAAGCAGCAGCGGCAGCATTTGGTGGAACACAATCGTTACATACCAATGCATTGGACGAAGCCATTGCTTTACCAACCGATTTTTCAGCGCGTATTGCTCGTAATACACAAATCTACTTACAAGAAGAAACCAAAATTTGTAAAACCGTTGATCCTTGGGCAGGAAGTTATTATGTAGAAAGTTTAACAGCTGAAATTGCAGAAAAAGCATGGGCTTTAATTCAGGAAGTAGAAGAATTAGGCGGTATGACTAAAGCAATTGAAGCAGGAATTCCAAAACTACGTATTGAAGAAGCGGCAGCACGAAAACAAGCGCGTATTGACAGCGGACAAGATATTATTGTTGGCGTAAACAAATACCGTTTAGAGAAAGAAGATCCGTTACATATTTTAGAAGTCGATAACCAAACCGTTCGTAAACAACAAATTGAGCGTTTGGATCAAATAAAAGCAACGCGTGATAACGCAAAAGTAGCCGAATGTTTAGCCAAACTAACCGAATGTGCAAAAACAGGAAACGGCAACTTATTAGATTTAGCAGTAGATGCAGCTCGCAACAGAGCCACTTTAGGGGAAATTAGCGATGCCTTAGAAACTGTTTTCGGAAGATACAAAGCACAAATTAGAAGTTTTAGCGGCGTGTATAGTAAAGAAATTAAAAACGACGAAAGCTTTGAAAAAGCAAAACAATTAGCAGATGCCTTTGCTAAAAAAGAGGGACGTCGCCCAAGAATTATGATTGCCAAAATGGGACAAGACGGTCACGATCGTGGTGCCAAAGTAGTAGCGACAGGTTATGCCGATGTAGGTTTTGACGTAGACATTGGACCATTATTCCAAACGCCACAAGAAGCAGCCAAACAAGCCGTTGAAAACGACGTACATATTTTAGGCGTTTCTTCTTTAGCAGCGGGACACAAAACATTAGTTCCTCAAGTTATTGAAGAATTGAAAAAATACGGTCGCGAAGATATTATGGTGATTGTAGGTGGTGTTATCCCAGCGCAAGATTACCAATATTTATTTGATGCCGGAGCGGTTGCGGTTTTTGGTCCTGGAACTAAAATTAGCGATGCCGCTATTAGTATTTTAGAGGTTTTATTAGAAGATTAAAAATTCATTGTCACTTCGAGCGGAGTCGAGATGTCTCATAAAAACAAAAAACACCAACAGAAATGTTGGTGTTTTTATTTTTCTCAACTTTCAAAGTTATCAACAATCAAAATATTTTTTACACCTATTTGTATCTTTGTAAGATGTATGCTTTAGTCGATTGTAATAACTTTTTTGTATCCTGTGAGCGTGTATTTCAGCCACAATGGAACAACAAACCCGTTGTTGTGTTATCTAACAACGATGGTTGTATTATTTCGAGAAGTGAAGAAGCAAAAGCTTTAGGAATTCCCATGGGAGCTCCCGAATTTAAATACAAAGATTTATTAACTGCACATCAAGTTAAAGTCTTTTCGTCTAATTATGCTTTATATGGCGATTTAAGTAATCGGGTCATGGAATTGTTAAAACAATTTACTCCCGATATTGAAAACTATAGTATCGACGAGGCTTTTTTAAACTTTACGAAAACCAACATAACCGATTTTGAACAATGCGGATTCACCATTAAAAAAATGCTACAAAAAGGCTTAAGCATTCCTGTTTGTGTGGGATTTGGACCAACAAAAGCTTTATCGAAAGTAGCTAATCGAATTGCTAAAAAGTTTCAAAAAAGAACACAAGGTATTTATGTTATCGATACAGAAGAAAAACGTATTAAAGCACTGAAATGGCTCAAAATTGAAGACGTTTGGGGAATTGGTTTCCGACTTACAAAGAAAATGAAAGCTAAAAATATTCTCACGGCTTACGATTTTACTTTAGCCGAGAATACGGCTTATATTAAAGAAATCATGGGTGTTGTAGGACTGCGTTTACAAATGGAACTACAAGGTATTCCTGTTTTAGAATTGGAAGACGCACTCGAAACCAAAAAAAATATTGCCATTACACGTAGTTTTGAAAAACCGTTGCGTTCCATTGACGAACTTACCGAGCGTATTTCTACGTTTGCAACAGTAGCTTCAGAAAAATTACGCAAACAGAAATCGTGCTGTTACGGCATTATGATTTTTATTAAAAAAGATAAATTTAAAACAACCGATTCTCGCTATTATTTTTCGAGTTTCAAACATCTTCCCTTTGCTACGCAATCGGCTTTGACTTTGAGTACAACTGCCATTGAAATGTTAAAAGAACTCTTCAAAGAAAGCGAAGCATACAATAAAGCAGGTGTTGTTTTGTGTGAAATTATTCCTGAAAATCAAAAACAATTTCACTTGTTTGAAGAAGAAAATCCGAAACACGAACGCTTGATGAAAGTGATGGATATGATTCGTAAAAAAACGGGCGAACGCAAAATACGATTGGGCAACCAAGATTTAGATCGAACATGGAAAATGAAACAAAATTTCTTATCTAAAAAATACACCACTAATCTCGACGATATATTAGAAGTAAAATGTTAAAACCAAAAAACTTACAATTTTATCAACCCGATATTGAAAATTCATTATCAGCACCTTTTATTCCAAGCGGAATTAAAGCGGGATTTCCTTCGCCTGCTGGTGATTTTGATGAAAGTAAAATTAGTATCGATCAAATTGTAGTAAAAAATCAGGCGACTACTTTTTATGCAAAAGCCTCTGGAAATTCGATGGTGAATGCCGGAATAGATGATGGCGATATTTTAGTAATTGACAGAAGTCTTGAACCTTCAAATTTTAAAATTGCGGTTTGTTATATTGACGGAGAATTTACTGTAAAACGCATTAAAATTGACAAGACAGGCACTTATCTTCAACCTGAAAATGACGCTTATAATCCTATTAAAATTACAGAAGAAAACGAACTTATTATTTGGGGAATTGTAACTTATGTCATAAAAAAACTATAATATTGTTACCATGTCGAAACTACCCAATATTACTACGAGCATATTTTCTGTGATGTCGCAATTAGCGAACCAACACGGTTCGATTAATTTATCACAAGGATTTCCAAATTTTCCAGAAGATGAACGTTTGTTGCAAATTTCAGAACGTATTCTTCGAGAAAATATTCATCAATATACACCTATGGCGGGTTTGCCTTTGTTATTGGAAAAAATTGCTTTACAAACTCAAAAACAATACAATAGAAAAGTTGATATTACCTCTGAAATATTAATAACTGCTGGCGCGACTCAAGGCATCTTTACAGCAATCAATACCTTTGTAAATCAGGGAGATGAAGTTGTTATTTTGGATCCAAGTTATGATAGTTATGAACCTTCTGTTTTAGTTGCTGGCGGAAAACCTGTTCGTGTTTCATTAAACGATGATTACACCCCAAATTTCAACCGAATTGAAAGTACTATTACATCAAAAACCAAAATGATTGTCGTAAATAATCCGCATAATCCGGCTGGTAGAATTTGGACAGAACAAGATTTTGAAGCTTTAGAAACCATCCTTGAAAAACATCCTCAAATTTTAGTTCTAGGCGATGAAGTGTACGAATACATTACGTTTACACAACCACATATTTCATTTAATACTCGTGAAATATTAAAACATAGAACGATTATTGCTTCTTCTTTTGGAAAATCGTTGCATGTTACAGGTTGGAAAGTCGGCTATTTAATTGCACCTGAAAATTTAATGTATGAAATGAAAAAAGTACACCAATTTTTAGTATTCAGTGTGAATAGTTTTTCCCAATATGCAATTGCAGAATATTTAGAAGTTGTAGATTTTAGTGAAGTATCGAAAATGTACCAACAAAAAAGAGATTTATTTCAAAACCTACTAAAAGACAGTCGGTTTGAACTAATGCCTTGTGATGGAACGTATTTTCAGGTAGTAAATTACAATGCGATTTCAAAAGAAAATGATGTCGATTTTGCAAAAAAACTAATAACCGAACACGGTGTAGCAGCTATTCCAATCTCTGTTTTTTATGAAGATGCTACCGACAAACACATGTTGCGATTTTGTTTCGCTAAAACAGATGAAACATTGATTGCTGCTGCTGAAAAGTTGTGTGGGATTTAATTTTTACCGCAAACTAAGTTTGCTCCTCTTAATATCAAATGCTCGAAGTGACAACTAACTTAAATTATTTTCAATTGCTTCAATTGCCGATAGAAAATCAATTTCTTTTACGTGTTCGAAAAAGTCAATTTCAGTTTCATACGGTAGGTAATCGGAAATAACACGTACAATAAAATCTTGTGGCTGTTTTAAATACATAAAGGTGTAATCTTCCATATTGACTACTGTTTTTTGCGCTAAATTTGTAGTTCGTACAAATTTATCTGAAGTCAATGACGATAAACAAGGTAAGTTCAATTTTGGTTGAACTTTAATAGGTTTTCCATTTTCAAATAATCCGCCTTCATAACCATATAAAGAAGCAGTTGTAATTTCAATTGGTTTACCAAAACTTAATTCGCTTGGCATTTCAGATTCTTTTCCAACAATAGTCGCAAATCCTAATAAAACCGTACAATCCCCTTTTGGTAAATGCATCATTGTTTTTGCTGTAGCTTCTCTTCCTATTTTAGAAATTACTATTTGATAATCGTGTTTTTTGTTTAAAATTCTCCCAATGGCACTTAAAACTTTCTCTTTTTCAATTTCCATTGGAGTTATGATGTTTATTTTCATTAATAAATTTTTTGCAAAAATAAGATTCTTAAATAATTGGTAATTTTTACACTAACTTTTTATGCCAAAATATATTTTACTATATTGTCTATTGTTAACAAATTTAACTTGAATAAACCATAAATAATTGTATTTTTACCATCCAAAATTCAAATCGCAAAATGGGTAAAATAATCGCAATTGCTAATCAAAAAGGTGGTGTAGGAAAAACTACAACTTCAGTTAATCTTGCAGCGTCTTTAGGCGTTTTAGAGAAAAAAGTCTTACTAATTGATGCTGATCCACAGGCTAATGCAAGCTCTGGTTTAGGTATTGATGTTGAAACTATTGATATTGGAACATACCAAGTTCTAGAACATAGCAACACACCCGATGAAGCAACAATTGGTTGTTCTGCTCCTAATGTAAAGATTATTCCTGCACATATCGATTTAGTCGCTATCGAAATTGAATTAGTCGATAAAGAAAATCGTGAATACATGCTTAAACAAGCATTAGAATCGGTTAAAGATAAATACGATTACATCATTATCGATTGCGCTCCATCATTAGGATTATTAACATTAAATGCCTTAACAGCTGCTGATAGTGTTATTATCCCAATTCAATGTGAATATTTTGCGTTAGAAGGATTAGGAAAATTATTAAACACCATTAAAAGTGTACAAAAAATTCACAATCCTGAATTAGATATTGAAGGTTTATTATTAACGATGTACGATTCTCGTTTACGTTTATCAAACCAAGTAGTTGAAGAAGTTCAAAAACACTTTAACAACATGGTATTTGAAACGGTAATTCAAAGAAATATTAAATTAAGTGAAGCACCAAGTTTTGGAGAAAGTATCATTAATTATGATGCAACTAGTAAAGGTGCAAGTAATTACTTAAATTTAGCAGAAGAAATTATTAAGAAAAATAAATAATACGAATGGCGAAAGCAGTTAAAAAACAAGCATTAGGTAGAGGTTTATCGGCACTTTTGAAAGATCCATCAAACGATATTAAATCGGTGGAAGACAAAGGAGCTGAACAAGTTGTTGGTAATATTATTGAGCTTGAATTAAATGCAATTGAGGTAAATCCATTTCAACCGAGATCTAATTTTAACGAAGAAACGCTTAATGAGTTAGCAAAATCTATTAAAGAATTAGGTGTTATTCAACCTATTACTGTTAGAAAACTTGATTTTAACAAATACCAATTAATTTCTGGAGAACGTCGTTTACGTGCTTCAAAATTAGCTGGCTTAGAAACTATTCCTGCATACATTCGTTTGGCTAACGATAATGAATCGTTAGTAATGGCATTAGTTGAGAACATTCAACGCCACGATTTAGACCCTATTGAGGTGGCAATTTCTTATCAAAGATTAATCGATGAAATTAGCTTAACACAAGAAGAATTAAGTGAAAGAGTTGGAAAAAAACGTTCAACAATAACCAATTATTTACGTCTTTTAAAATTAGACCCAATTATCCAAACAGGAATGAGAGATGGTTTTATCTCTATGGGGCATGGTCGAGCTTTAATTAATATTGATGATGCCGATGCGCAAAGTGATATTTACCATAAAGTAGTTACACAAAACTTATCGGTAAGAGAAACTGAAGCTTTAGTAAAAAAATATCACGATAGTTTAAAACCAAAATCAGCTCAAACTAGTTCTAAATCTTTCGAATTAGATGAAGAAAACAAGAAAACATTTAATAACTTTTTTGGTGCTAAAGTAGATGTAAAAATTGCTTCAAACGGTAAAGGAAAAATCACAATTCCATTTCATTCTGAAGAAGACTTTAACCGAATTTTGAAATTAATCAACAATTAGTGAGAATCAGTTGTAAAATACTTGTACTGTTTTTATTTTGGAGTTTTTCTTCATTAGCTCAAGAAGAGTTAAAAATTGAAGTAAAAGATACAATTAAAACAACCATTAATCCGTTAGCACCAGCTAAAGCAGCGTTTTACTCAGCTGTTATTCCTGGTTTAGGACAAGCGTACAATAAAAAATATTGGAAAATTCCGCTGGTTTACATTGGTATGGGAGCTGGTATTTATTATTATACTTGGAATAACAAAAAATATCACGAATACCGTGATGAATATAAAAGAAGATTAGCAGGAACTGATGATCCTAATCATCCAATATATAGTGGTTTAGATAACGACAGACTACTTAACGCCCAAAAGTTTCACCAAAGAAATAGAGATTTATCTGCTTTAATTACAGCAGGTATTTACATTTTAAATATTGTAGATGCCAATGTTGACGCACATTTAATGCAGTTCAATGTAAACGAAAATCTTTCTGTTGCACCAAACATCAATCAAAATGAGATTGATTATAAATTCAACACTGGGCTAAAACTAACTTACAATTTTTAACATTTCATTAGCTAACAAATAAAAGAAATCATCATCTAACAAGAATGAAAATAGCATTATTAGGATACGGGAAAATGGGAAAAGTTATCGAAAGAATAGCTTTAGAAAGAGGTCATGAAATTGTTCTAAGAAAAGGAAGTCAAGATTCATTTGATGGTTTAGAAAATGCTGATGTTGCTATCGATTTTAGTGTTCCATCTAGTGCTGTTTTAAATATTTCAACTTGTTTTAATAGCGGTGTTCCTGTAATTTGCGGAACAACAGGCTGGTTAGAACACTATGATGAAATGGTTGCTTTATGCAATGAAAAGAATGAAAGCTTTATTTACGGTTCTAATTTTAGTTTAGGTGTGAATATCTTTTTTGAATTGAATGAATATTTAGCAAAAATGATGGCAAACTTGAAGCAATACAACGTTTCAATGGAAGAAATTCATCACACTCAAAAACTAGATGCACCAAGCGGAACAGCAATTTCATTAGCAAACGGAATAATTAAAAACACTTCGTATGAAAATTGGACCTTAGATGATGCTAAAGGTCACGAAATTCATATTGAAGCTAAAAGAATAGAAAATATTCCTGGAACGCACAGCATTTTTTATGATAGCAACGTAGATCAAATTGAAATTAAACACACTGCACATTCACGCGAGGGTTTTGCTTTAGGAGCAGTAGTTGCTGCCGAATGGATTATAGGAAAAAAAGGCGTTTTTACAATGAAAGACGTACTTTTTTCAGAAAATAGAGAATAGAATATAGAAAAAAGACAATTGATGAATGGCAAAAGACATAATTATAAAAATTTGAAAATCTGGCAATTTGGCTTAGAAATCGCCAATGATGTTTCAGATGTTTTAATTAATTTCCCCATTCATGAAAGATATGATTTAAGTTCTCAAATAAGTAGATGTTCAATTTCAATTCCAAGTAAAATTGCTGAAGGTTCTTCAAGAACAGATAAATCATTCAGCCATTTTTTAGATATTTCACTTGGCTCATCATTTGAATTGATTACACAACTACATATAGCAAAATACAGAAAGTATATTACGGAAGAAAAATTTAATACATTAGAAATTAAAATTGAAGAATTTCAAAGAATGACAATGAGTTTTCAAAACGGACTTAATTAAGTCTATTTTCTATTCTCTATATTCTTTGTTCTTAAAATAAAAAATTATGGAAACATCAAGTTGGATTTTATTTATACTACTAGTTCAAGTTATTCACGGATTAGGAACTTGGAAACTATATATAAAAGCTGGTAGAAAAGCTTGGGAAGCATTCGTTCCTATTTACAATGCAATAGTTTTAATGAAAATTATTAATCGCCCTTCTTGGTGGACATTTTTACTTTTCGTTCCTATTATAAACTTGTTTATGTTTCCAATTGTTTGGATTGAAACACTGAGAACTTTTGGTAAAAAATCTACTTTAGATATGATTCTTGGAATCGTAACTTTTGGATTTTATATCGCTTATGTAAATTACACACAAGAAGTAACTTATTTTGCTGATCGCGATTTAAAAGCACCAACAAAAGCTATGGATACTGTAGGCTCAATTGCGTTTGCAATTATTGTAGCAACTTTTGTTCACACCTATTTTATTCAGCCATTTACAATTCCAACATCTTCATTAGAAAAATCTTTACTTGTTGGAGACTTCTTATTTGTAAGTAAATTTCATTACGGTGCTAGAACACCAATGACTGCAGTTGCAGCACCAATGGTTCATGATACGTTACCAATTGTTCATACAAAATCGTATACAAAATGGCCACAATTGCCTTATTTTAGATTTCCTGGGTTTCAACAAATAGAACGCAATGATATTGTTGTTTTTAACTGGCCAGTAGACACTGTTTACAAATTTTTTGACCGCTCTGGAAGAAGAGCTGACAAACCTATTGACAAAAAATCAAATTATGTTAAAAGATGTGTAGGTGTTGCTGGAGATGAAATTCAAATTAAAGAAGGAATTTTGTATGTAAACGGTCAAGTATTACAATTACCAGAAAGAGCAAAACCACAGTTTTCTTATAAAATTGCTATTGATGGTAAAACTCCAATTAACTTTGAATATCTTTTAAAAGAGTTGAATATTACTGATCCTGCTTATCAAGTTTCTCAAGATACCATTTTATTTAGAGCGCTTCCAGATGAAAGTGTTGCACGATTGAAAAATGTTCCAGGAATTACAAATGTTATCCGTATTGTGTCTCACGATGTTGAAAAAGGAATTTTTCCTCATACAAAAAATTGGAACGTAGACAATTTAGGTCCAATTTACATTCCACAAGAAGGAAAAACAGTTGAATTAAATGCTGAAACTTTACCTTTTTATAAAAATATAATTACAGACTACGAACACAACAAACTAGAAGTAAACGGTAATGAAATTAGAATAAATGGTAAAGTAGTTACAAGCTATACTTTTAAACAAAACTATTATTGGATGATGGGTGATAATCGTCACAATTCTGAGGATTCTCGTTATTGGGGTTATGTGCCTGAAGATCATATTGTAGGAAAACCAATATTCATTTGGATGAGTATTGACGGTATAAACAACGGATTAAGTAACTGGAAAATTAGATGGGACCGATTATTCACAACAGTTTCAGGTGAAGGTCAGCCTAAATCATATTTTAAATACTTCTTAGTATTATTAGCACTTTATTTCGTTGGTGAATATTTTTGGAAGAAAAAGAAGAAAGAAAATGCGTAATAAATTGAATTATAAATTATGAGTTATGAATTTTATTTTTGAATATTAAATTTATAACTCATAACTTAAAACTCATAACTTTAACATGAACATAATCCTTCATCCAACATATTTCCCATCAATTAGCCATTATGTGGCTATGATTCAAGCTCAAGAAATTACTTTTGAAGTAGAGGATAATTTCCAAAAGCAAACGAATAGAAACAGAATGTACATTCATAGTCCAAATGGATTACAAATGTTAAACATTCCTATAAAACACACTAAAGATAAACATCAAAAATTTAAAGATATAAAAATTGAAAATGATTTTAATTGGCAAAAAAATCATTTCAAATCTTTAGAAGCTGCCTATAGAACTTCTCCTTTTTTCGAATATTTTGAAGACGATATTCGTCCTATTTTTGAAAAAAAACAGGATTTTATGATGGACTTAAATTTTGAAATTTTTGAAATTGTAAATAATTGTTTAGGAGTTGATTTACCTTTTTTAAAAACCGAAGAATATTTTCATGAAATAATTGACAAAACAGATTTTCGATATTTAACAAACGGTAAGAAAGATTTGTTTCAAAATGAAGAATACACACAGGTTTTTGAAGAAAAAAATGGTTTTATCCCTAATTTAAGTATTCTTGATTTACTTTTTAACGAAGGTAGATATGCTGTTGATTACTTGAAAAATCAGAAGCTATAAATTATACGTCACTTCGAGTGTTTCGATTTATCGGAATGTATCGAGAAGTAATTTTAATTTCTCAAGATGATTTACAACACTAACTGAAAAAAATTATTTTTCTAAACTCACACGTGTAAAGATAGGAAAATGATCACTCAATTTTACTTTAGTATCATTTTTAAACTTTTTAATTTTAAACTGATTGTCGGTAAAAATGTAATCGATGCGCGCTGGATAAAAATCAAAATTATACGATTTCCCAAAGCCTTTACCAGCTGTTTCAAATGCATCTTTCATTTCGCCTTTGATAGTTCTGTAAACGTACGAAAAAGCGCTATTATTCATATCGCCACAAATAATTTTTGGATACGAACAATTTTGATAATGCTCTTTTATCATTTCGGCTTGTAATTGTTGTTCGCTAAATGCCTCACTTATTCGTTTAAAGATAAATTTCGATTTATTTTCATCTATATTTTCATGAATATCAGTACTAATCTTTATCGATTGTAAATGCATGCTATAAACACGAATTGTATCTTTTAAGTTAACGATATCTGCAAAAATTACATTATTTGATGATTCAGGAAAATCAATTTCTCCTTTGTTAATAATTTCAAATTTTGAATAAATTGCCTGACCATATTTATTTTTACCTCCTTTAACTTCAACAAACTTATAAGGAAAATTACGAAGTCTTACACGATCATTTGGCGAATACTCTTGCAAACATAAAATATCCGGATTGTAATCTTGAATTACTTCTGTTATTTGCTCAGGAACATCTTGAGCTGGCAACCATTCGTACAAATTAAACAACCTTACGTTGTAACTCATTAAAGTAATGTCATTCGTTTCTGAAGGTAAATTATTCTCTGAGAACTTATAAAATTTATTGATAAAGGTAATTCCGAAGAACAAAACCATTCCAGATAACAACATTTTTCGTTTCAATTGTAATGCCCATAATGCAAAAAAAGCAGCATTTAAAATTAAAAACAAAGGCATTAAAAGTGTTAGCACACTCAAAAAAGGAAAAAATTTAGGTGCTAAAAAAGGTAATATATAAGCAAGAAAAGTTAATAAAGCCAAAACCTTATTAAAGAAAAAAACAACTTTACTTATAAACGATTCTTCTCGCATTTATTTACCAGCTTTAAACAAAAACTCTTTTTCTTCTTTCGTTAAACTATCGTAACCAGATTGACTAATTTTATCCAAAATATCATCAATTTTCTTTTGATTGATGTCCTTAGAAAAATTTGAATTAGTAGTATTGATGTTGCTATTCTTATGAACAGCTTTAAATGGGGGCTTCTTTTTCTTAGGTTTTTGCAAATCTTCGAAAAAGTCTTGCAATATAGAAATTGGTTTTGATAAATCAAATCCTCTTTGTAAAGTTTTAATATAGATAAAGCCAAATAAAGCTCCTGCTAAATGCGCTAAATGTCCACCACTATTTTCAATTGGTAATTGTACCAAATCGAATAATAATAAAACTAGTGCAACTTGCCATAATTTTACCCTGCCAATTAAAGCCAATCGCAATTCCATGTAAGGCGCATAAACAGCTGTGGCAATTAAAACACCCATTATAGCACCACTTGCTCCAACTAATTTTGTTGAAATTCCAAGCGTAGAATAAATTCCTACATACACTAAACCCGAAAATATTCCAGTAAGAATATACAAACCTAGCATTTGCCTGTCGGTAAAAAAAGTAGCAAATAATCTTCCAGCAAAGTGAAGCACCATCATGTTGAATAATAAATGTAAAAATCCAGCATGTAAGAACATATAAGTAAATACTGTCCAAGGATTTGTACCAAAAACTGTTACCGATGACGACAATGCCAACCAATTAGGGTACACAAAAGTTTTATAAGAAAAGCTATAAAACAAAGGCAATGAAATAATATACAACGCCACATTAAGGAATATCAACTTTTGTGCTATTCCTCCTGTTTTGTATTGAAATTTTAAATCGTCTAAAATTGGCATTTTTTTTATTTTTTACACCCCTAAAGTCCCCTCACGGGACAATTCAAATTTCTAAATTCTGAATTCTAATTTAACTATCTATCCCAACGGTTATTATGAAATTGATTTTTCTTCCAATACCACATCATAATAAAACCAAACAAAGCACCTCCTAAATGAGCAAAATGCGCAATACCAGTACTTCCACCAAAAAGCGGATTTCCGTTTAAACCTAAATATAAATCTATTAACAATAAAGCGGGTACAAAATATTTAGCTTTTACAGGAACTGGTAAAAACAACAACATCAATTCGGCATTAGGAAACATAAATGCAAACGCTACCAATAAACCATATATTGCACCAGAAGCTCCTAAAGAACCCGATTGATTTATACAAGCAGCATTAAAAAGTGATTCAAATTGCTCGTTATTAAAATGATATTTTTCTAATAAATCTTGAATTTGAGGTATTAAAAGTTCGCTTTTATAATAATTACCATCCGACATATTTTTATTCAACATTTCATGCAAATCTGCACTTGAAATATTCATTGAACTTAAATCGGCTAAAATGGTATGTAATTCATAATAAGTAAACAAATTATGCAATAAAGCTGCTCCTAATCCACAAGAAATGTAAAAAAACAAGAACTTTTTACTCCCCCAAAATTGTTCAAGTGTACTACCAAAAGTCACTAAAGCAAACATATTAAAAAAGATATGACCTACTCCGCCATGCATGAACATACTTGAAATAGGTTGCCAAAGCGAAATTTATCACTTTCGAAATAATACATTGTTAAAAGTTCTTTTGCCTGAGGAACCGCATAACTTCCTATAAAGAATATAATATTAATTATAAGCAAATGCTTAACCATATCTGTCATTCTCATCATAATGCAAATTTTTTATCTAAATCTTCCACACTCAAGGTAATGAAAGTAGGTTTATTAAAAGGTGACACGTTTGGATCTTTACATGCAAAAAGAGAATTTACTAAGTTTTCTTGCTCTTTTACATTTAAAAAAGTTCCTGTTTTAATTGCTAAGCTTTTTGCCATAGTTTTAGCAATACCATCATTTAACGAAAAACTATTTTCTGGAATTTCATTTTGTAAATTAGATAACAATTCTTCTAAAACAATGGATACTTCGCTTTCTTGAATGTTAACCGGAATACCTGAAATTAAAATACTTTCGCTACCAATTTCGTCAAAAATAAATCCTGTATTTTCTAATGAAGGTTTTAATTCTTCAATAAATTGAATTTCATCAAATGAATAAAACAATTCTAATGGAAATAGTAATTTTTGACTAGATGCACTTTGTACCGTAATATTAGCTAAAAATTGTTCATATAAAACGCGTTGATGTGCTTTGTTTTGATCTACAACCAACATTCCCGATTTAATAGAACTTACTATATATTTTTTATGAATTTGATAAGTTGTAGTAGTCTTTTCTACTTCAGTTTCATCAAACAACGAACCTGTTACTTCTTCGCTTTCAAATGAAATGGAAACAACTTCCTCTGTATCCGACTTTAAATCTACATACAAACTTTCCCACGAAGCCGATTCGCGTTTAGGAAAATTACTTTTAAAACCAAACGAACTAGAGCTAGATGTAGTCGTAGTAGCTTTAGTTGAAACTTCCTCAGCAAATGGATTAAAATTAGCATCGACTTGAATAATAGGCATCGACGAATCTTTATCTTTATACTCATAGGGAGTATCTAGATTAGGATCGCGTTCAAAATCTAAAACTGGAGCTACATTAAACTGACCTAAACTATGTTTTACTGATGCTCTTAAAATAGCATACAACGATTGCTCATCGTCAAACTTAATTTCCGTTTTAGTAGGGTGAATATTAATATCTATGGTATGTGGTGGTACTTGTAGATATAAAAAGTAACTAGGCTGATTTCCTTCTTTCAATAAACCTTCATAGGCACTCATTAAAGCATGATGCAAATAACTGCTTTTTATGAAACGATCGTTTACAAAGAAAAACTGTTCGCCTCTACTCTTTTTTGCAAATTCGGGCTTGCCTATAAATCCGCTAATTTTTACAATCTCCGTTTCTTCAGTTACTGGAACTAACTTTTCATTTGATTTTCCTCCTAAAATGTTTACAATTCTTTGTCGGTAATTAGAAGCTGGTAAATTAAATACTTCACTTCCATTATGAATCAAGGTAAAATAAATATTAGGGTGTGCCAAAACTACTCGTTGAAACTCATCAATAATATGACGCATTTCTACCACATCTGATTTTAAAAAATTGCGTCTTGCCGGAATATTAAAAAATAAATTCTTAATTAAAAAAGAAGTGCCTTTTGGTAATACTGCTACTTCTTGAGAAACAAACTTGCTCCCTTCAATTACTAAATGAATTCCTAATTCTTCTTGATCTTGTTTTGTTTTTAATTCAACATGAGCAATTGCAGCAATTGATGCTAGAGCTTCTCCTCTAAATCCTTTGGTATGCAAATCAAACAAATCTTCGGCATGGCGAATTTTTGAAGTTGCATGACGCTCAAAGCACAAACGAGCATCGGTAACATTCATACCAACACCGTTGTCTATAACTTGGATTAGAGTTTTACCAGCATCTTTAACTACTAGTTTAATATCTGTTGCTTTTGCATCGATACTATTTTCTAGTAATTCTTTTACTACTGAAGCTGGTCGTTGCACCACTTCTCCAGCAGCTATTTGGTTCGCTACATGATCTGGTAATAGTTGAATTACATTAGGCATTTATTTTCTTTTGAAGATCGATAAATCAAAATCAATTATAAATAAAAAAATCAATAACAAGATTCCAATAATAATTAAAATTCGGTTATTTGCTTCTTTGTTTTTATTGTATTTATAATCATTTAGTGCTTTTATAAATTTAGTTTTCAAACCTTTATTAGAGCCAATAGTAACACGATAATCGTCGAATTTTTGTTTAATTTCAAACGGACTACCTTCTCCATCTTGTTCGTAATACCTTGGTTGGTAACTAAACTTTTTATTTTTTCTTTTTGCCAAAAGTCCCATTTTGTTCAGTTTTAATTAATATACATGTCTAATGCATAAATCCCAAGCAATAATAATACCAATAAAAGTAGTAACGACCACATGGGCAAAACCGATTTCACTTTTCTGTTTTGTTTATGCTCTTCTTTCCATTTTGAAACAAAATCATTTTTCGATTCAGAATCGCTGGTATTCAAACTCTTATTTTCACCAGAAAACCTCGGTTGATAGTTAAAAGTTCTATTTTTAGACGACTTTATTAATTTCATTCCAAACGTAAAAATATGATATTGGTAAAGATTTTCAAAAATACGGATTTTTGAGCGTTATTCTCTCAATTATTTGTTAACAAAAAATCCCGAACAAGTCGGGATTTAGCGTTTTGAAAACGAATATTTTTTAAATCGACTTATTTAAAGCTACCATTTTAATTGCAGCGATAGCCGCTTCAGTTCCTTTGTTACCGTGTTTACCACCACTTCTATCGATAGATTGTTGCATGTTGTTATCGGTTAACACACAAAAGATTGTGGGAATATCGTATTTAATATTCAAATCTTTAATTCCTTGTGTTACGCCTTCACATACAAATTCGAAATGCATCGTTTCTCCTTTAATAACACTCCCAATAACAATAACGCAATCTACATTTTGAGTTTGAATCATTCTGTTAGCTCCAAAAGTTAATTCAAAACTTCCAGGTACATTCCAACGCACAATATTTTCCTCTAAAGTACCGCAATCTAAAAGTGCTGCTTTAGCACCATTAAACAATCCTTCTGTTATGGTTTCATTCCACTCTGAAACAACAATCCCAAACCGAAAATCTTTCGCGTTTGGGATTGTGTTTTTATCGTATTGTGATAAATTTTTATTTTCTGTAGCCATTATAGCTTATTTTGTCATTTCAATATAAGCATCAACATTCATTGATTCTCTCATACCTTCATAATTTTCTTTAATTTGAGTGTATAATTTATGAGCTTCTTCTTTTTTATTGTTTAAGAATGCCAATTGAGCCGCTTTTAATAAGAATCTTGGAGATGTATAATCATTCTCGTTCATTGAAGCCGCTTTTTTATAAGCTTCAATTGCATCTTCTACTTTATTTAATTCTGAATACACATCACCTAAAGCTCCTTGTGCCATTGCTCCTAAAACTGCATCGTCTGATTTAAATTTCAATAAAAATGTTTCAGCATTTTTGAAGTCTTTTAATTGTAAATAAGACATCCCAGCGTAGTAATTAGCTAAGTTTCCAGATTTTGTTCCAGAATATTGTTCAGCTACACCAACAAATCCTAATTTACCTTCACCACCTTTAAGTGCTAAATTAAATAATGAATCTTTAGCCGTATCTGTAGCAGCCAATGCATCATTAAAATAAGTTTGTGCTTGGTAAATATCGTTTAAAGCTTTATCTTCTTTAGGTTCTACAGCAAACTTGTTGAAAAAGAAGTATCCCAATGTTAAAATTGCGATTGCTCCAACAACTCCTAAAATAACTTTTTGATTTTTAGCTACCCACTCCTCTGTTTTGTTAGCAGTTTCATCTAATGTATCAAAAACCTCTGCAGTAGTACTTTCACCAGTTTCTACAACTTCTTCAAATTCATTGAACTCATTTTCAACGTTTTCATCTTTCGGTTTTGGTGCTTTATACCCTCTTTTGTTATATGTTGCCATTTATTAGAAATTTATTGAGGTGCAAAAATATAATTTTTATTGAAACTCGCACAAAAAATTAATTCAAAATTCAAAATCAAATTAAATTTAAATCAAATAATTATATAATCTGTTACTTTTGCATTTAAAATCGCATCATTTTGTTTTTAAAAGAACTCCATTTAATTAATTATAAAAATATAAGCCAACAAGATTTTATTTTCGACAGTAAAATAAATTGTTTTGTAGGTAAAAATGGTATTGGTAAAACCAATATTTTAGATGCTATTTATCAATTAGCTTACACCAAAAGTTATTTTAATCCGCAAGCCGTTCAAAACATTAAACACGATGAAGATTTTTTTGTTATCGACGCTGCATTTAACAAAGAAAGTAAAGAAGAAAAAATAACGTGTAGTTTAAAAAGAGGGCAAAAAAAAGTTATTAAGCGCAACAACAAGCCCTATGAAAAATTATCAGAGCACATCGGATTAATTCCTCTTGTTATGATTTCTCCTGCCGATAGTGATTTAATTTCAGAAGGAAGTGAAACGAGAAGAAAATTTATAGATGGCGTTATTGCTACTTCAGATAATTTATTTTTAAACGAACTATTACAATATCAAAAGCTTATTGCTCAACGCAATGCATTATTAAAATATTTTGCTGTAAATCATGTTTTCGACCAAGATAATTTAGCGATTTACGACGAACAAATTATTCCGTTAGGAAATCAAATTTTCGAAAAAAGGAAAAGTTTTTTAGCTCAATTTGTTCCTATTTTTAAAAAATATTACGCAGAAATTTCAAACGAAGCCGAAGAAGTCGATTTAGTGTATCAAAGTCAGTTATTAGAAAAATCTTTTGACAACCTTTTAAAGGAAAATCTAAACAAAGATCGAGCACTTCAGTACACGAGTTCAGGAATACACAAAGACGATTTAAACTTCGAAATAAGCGGTTATCCAGTTAAGAAATTTGGTTCTCAAGGTCAACAAAAATCGTTTTTAATAGCATTAAAGTTGGCACAATTTGAATTTTTAAAACAGAAAAGTGGCGCTGCTCCTATTCTACTTTTTGACGACATTTTTGATAAATTAGATGCTTCAAGAGTAGAAAAAATTGTAACTATGGTAAACAATGATGTTTTTGGACAAATTTTTATTTCAGACACACATGAAGAACGTACTGAAACCATTGTAAAACAAACACATCAATCTTATAAAATATTTAGACTTTAGATTGTTAGATTTAGAGATTGAATGATTAAATAATAAAAAATATAATTTTAATTCCAACTTGTCACTTCGAGCGGAGTCGAGAAGTAAAAAAATAAAAAACATGAACTACCAACATAATTTCTCTTTAAAAAGCTACAATACCTTTGGAATTGAAGCTTCGGCGCAATCTTTTATTGAAGTTACAAATGAGCAAGAATTAGCAAAAGTTTTAAAGGAAAATCAAAATATTTTTGTTTTAGGAGGCGGAAGTAATATGCTTTTAACTCAAAACATTAATCAATTAGTTGTTCATGTAAATTTAAAAGGTATCGAAATTGTTCAAGAAGATGCAGATTTTGTTTGGGTAAAAGGAAATGCTGGCGAAAACTGGCACGAATTTGTACAATGGTGTATTACAAAAGACTTTGGTGGTATCGAAAATTTATCGCTAATTCCTGGAAATGTAGGCACTACTCCTATCCAAAATATTGGTGCTTATGGTGTGGAAATTAAAGACACCATGTTTAGTTGCGAAGCTATGGAAATTGCAACTCAAAAAATGCGAATTTTCACCAATGCGGAATGTGAATTTGCTTACCGCGAAAGTATTTTTAAAAACGAATTAAAAGGACAATTTATCATTACATCGGTAATTTATAAATTAACAAAAAAGAACCACAACCTCAACACTTCTTATGGTGCTATTGATGCCGAATTAGTAAAAATGAATGTTGAAAAACCTACTATAAAAACAATTAGCGAAGCGGTAATCGCCATTCGTAGTAGTAAATTACCAAACCCTAAAGACCTTGGAAATAGCGGAAGTTTCTTCAAAAACCCAATTATTTCTAAAGCACAATATGACAAAGCTGTGGAACGATTTCCTGAAATGCCACACTATAAAGTTTCAGATAATGAAGTTAAAGTTCCTGCGGGTTGGCTTATTGAGCAGGCTGGTTTTAAAGGAAAACGTTTTGGCGATGCAGGAATTCATAAAAACCAGGCTTTAGTTCTAGTAAATTATGGTGGCGCTACAGGAAAAGAAATTTACGATTTATCGAAACTGATTCAAAAAACGGTTTTAGAACAATTTGGAGTTGCTATTGAAGCCGAAGTGAATATTATTTAAATAATAAGCAAAACGTTATTGTATAAAATTTTTTATTATTTTTATTGGCAACATATTACCTGTGAAAACTATAAAAAACATTTATTTATATCTATTACTCTTCCCTATTTTAAGTCTTTCTCAAAGTTTTCAGTGGATTCAAAATGGAGGAGGCAATAATACAATTAGCGGGAGTTTCTACTATCAAAAAGAACAAGTAATTGATATAGCTACAGATAGTCAACGAAATGTTTACATTATTTCAATTGTTAGTAAGGATGGAGCATTAGTTAATGAAAATCCTATAACAACGTATGAAGCAAATTCAAACAATTATGATTTTTTATTAGTCAGTTATTCCTGTGATGGAAACTATCGTTGGCATAAAGTTTTTGGAGGTGGAAGCTCAGAATATCCTTCTTGTATTGAAGTTGATAGCCAAGATAATATATTCATAATTGGTTTTTTTGCAGAATGTGACTTACCATCGGACTTGTATTACTCTACAGCTCGAATAGGAGATAATAATGGTATTGATTATACATCACCTAATACCCCTACTTCTTGTCAAAGAACATTTTTAGCTAAATTCAATTCAAATGGTACTTTTCAATGGATACATTTTCCTTATTCTGCAATAGATAATTTCCCTTATTCCTCACATCCGTTCTCTAGTAGAAATTTTTATATCATAGACGATGAAATTTATTGGATAGCTAGTATTCCTCCAGGTAGTTATGAAGGAGGCTCATTTAGTAATACTAACAATAGTTTTCCATTCTTGTATTATCTATTAAAATATGATACTTCTGGTAATTTTATAAGTGCTACTCCTTTTGATTTAGAACTTTCAAACTATACTTCGGCAGAGTTACGATGGTATCGAAACCCTTATAATGGGTATTATTATGCTTTATATTTAAACAACTCTAGCAATAACATTACAGTATCAGCTGGCGGTAATAATCTCGATTATACTTTACCTAAAATAATTTGTTTTAATGAACTAGGACAATACCAATGGCATAGAGAATCAACAGGTACAAATTTCAATTTTTTAGCAATTGATTTCGATTCTAGTAATAATGTTTTTATATCCGGAGCTACAAAAGGCACAACTACTGACAGTTTTTTAGGTTGGACATTAAATGGTTTATTTACAGGTGCATCTTCTTACATAATGAAATGTAACCCAAATCTTACTGCATATAATTGGGTAACTTATTATACAACCCCAGGCTTTATTGCAGGATATATTCAACAACCATTAACTTCAATATATTACGACACATTTAATAATGAGCTTGTTTTTGGTGGTAGTATTGCTACTTCAACATTTTCTTGGAATCCTGTAACATTAACTGGGCCCGGATCGAACAATAGTAGCGATCCTTTACTTGCAAGATTTGACCCTTCAAATGGTAGTTGTTTAGGTATGCATAGAATTATTGGCACTAATGGTTATCAAGATGCTTTTACTTCTATTGAACAAGATATAGCAGGCGATTTAATTGTTGGTGGTTATATGGGTTTAGATTTAACAGACAGCTATGGCAATACTAGTTTTACTAGTGGTGGAAACTCCGATTTTTTTGTAACTAAATTTGCTAATCAAGTTTGCCAATCGTTAAGTAATGAAAGTTTTGAGAGTGACACCATTGAAATATATCCAAATCCGACTAAGAACATTCTGAATATTATTAATCTATCTGAAAACTGTGAATATACAATTTTCAATATAATGGGTTCAAAGGTGCTTTATGGTAAAGTTACTCGAGAATCAAATTCTATCGATTTATCTGAACTTCAATCTGGATATTATATTTTAAATTTAAATAAATCAAATGGTTTGAATAAAACTTTAAAAGTTATAAAAGAGTAATTTAATTTGAATTTTAAACTATACATAATAGTAGTAATCTTTCCTCTTTGTTGCTTTTCCCAAAGTTTTCAATGGTTGCAAAATGGAGGAGGAAATAATTCGGTTAGTAGCAACAAAAGAGAAGAAGTGATTGATATTGCGACAGATAGTCAACGAAATGTTTATATTGTTTCTAAAATTAGTAAAGATGGTACTATGTTAAACAGTTCTTTGCCTATATCAGTATATGAATTAAACTCAAATGATGTTGATGTAATTTTGGTTAGTTATAGTTGTGAAGGTAATTATCGTTGGCATAAAGTTTTTGGAGGAGGAGATAATGATAATATTGTAGGTGTTGAAGTGGATACACAAGATAACATTTTTGTAGTTGGAAGTTTAGCACAATGTAGAAATGATGACGGTTCTTATCCTTCTTATTCTATACCCAGAATTGGCGATAATAATGGAGTAGATTTTATATCTAGTAATACTCAAGACTTTTGTAATCGTAGTTTTATAGCTAAGTTTACTAGTAATGGAGTTTATCAATGGGTTCATTTTTTTCATGACCCCGTGCCTTATGACCAACCAACTTTATTTATGATTCGCAATACATATATAGTTAATGATAATTTATTTTGTATTGCAAGAATTGCCCCAGGAAGTTATGAAGGAGGCGCATTTAGTAATACCAATAATAGTTTACCTTTTTTACATTATTTATTAAAATATGATACTTCTGGTAATTTTATTAGTGCCACACCATTTGAATTAGAACTCTCAAATTATACTTCAGCAGAGTTACGATGGTATCGTAATCCTTATAATGGGTATTATTATGCAATCTTTTTGTATAATTCTAATACTATTACTGTAAGTGCAGGAGGAAACAATTTAGATTATACTTTACCTAAAATTATTTGCTTTAATAATTTAGGTCAGTATCAGTGGCATAGAGAACCAAGTGGAAGTCAAATTAATTTTACCTCATTAGATTTTGATTCAAGTAACCATTTGTATCTATCTGGAGTAGGGAATAGTTTTATTAACGACACATTTTTAAATTGGTCAGTACCTTCAAATACAGGAGTAACTAGTTATATAATGAAATGTAACTCTGAAGTTACATCGTATGAATGGGTAACAAATTTTTCTGTACCAGGTTATCCTGTAGGATACAGTCAACAAAATAGGGTTTTATTTTTTGATCAATTCAATAACGAATTAATTTTCGCTGGAGATATTGCAGGAAATAGTTTGTACTGGAGCCCAATTACACTTACAGGTCCTGGAGTTAATAATAGTGGTGACCCATTACTTGCGAGATTCGATTCTTCTAATGGAAATTGTTTGAGCATGCATAGAATTGTAGGGACAAATGGTTTTCAAGATTCATTTACTGCAATTGAACAAGATGTTGCTGGCGATTTAATTGTAGGAGGATTTATGGGATTAGATTTAACAGATAGTAATGGGAATACCCATTATACAAGTGGAGGTAATACTGATTTTTTTGTAACAAAATTTGCTACACAAGCTTGTCAATCGTTAAGTAATGAGAATTTTGACCATCTTAAAATTGATGTTTTTCCAAACCCCACAAGAGATATTTTAAATCTAAATAATGTACCAGAAACAATGCAGTATATTATTTATAATCTTATGGGCGCTAAAATGCTAGAAGGGAATATTTCATCTGAATTAAGCAGTATTGATGTTTCAAAACTTTCTATGGGTTGTTATCTATTAAGTTTAAAAAACGAAAAGGGTTTAATAGAAACTTTTAAAATAGTAAAAGAATAAATATTGAATTTTAGACACTACATACTTGTTCTAATTTTTCCATTCATAGGCTTATCCCAAAGTTTTCAATGGTTGCAGAATGGAGGTGGAAATAATTCGGTTAGTAGCAACAAAAGAGAAGAAGTGATTGATATTGCAACAGATAGTCAACGAAATGTTTATATAGTTTCTAAAATTAGTAAAGATGGTACTATGATAAACAGTTCTTTGCCTATATCAGTATATGAATTAAACTCAAATGATGTTGATGTAATTTTGGTTAGTTATAGTTGTGAAGGTAATTATCGTTGGCATAAAGTTTTTGGAGGAGGAGATAATGATAATATTTTAGGTGTTGAAGTGGATACACAAGATAACATTTTTGTAGTTGGAAGTTTAGCACAATGTAGAAATGATGACGGTTCTTATCCTTCTTATTCTATACCCAGAATTGGCGATAATAATGGAGTAGATTTTATATCTAGTAATACTCAAGACTTTTGTAATCGTAGTTTTATAGCTAAGTTTACTAGTAATGGAGTTTATCAATGGGTTCATTTTTTTCATGACCCCGTGCCTTATGATCAACCAACTTTATTTATGATTCGCAATACATATATGGTTAATGATAATTTATTTTGTATTGCAAGAATTGCCCCAGGAAGTTATGAAGGAGGCGCATTTAGTAATACCAATAATAGTTTACCTTTTTACATTATTTATTAAAATATGATACTTCTGGTAATTTTATTAGTGCCACTCCATTTGAATTAGAACTCTCAAACTATACTTCAGCAGAGTTACGATGGTGTCGTAATCCTTATAATGGGTATTATTATGCAATCTTTTTGTATAATTCTAATACTATTACTGTAAGTGCAGGAGGAAACAATTTAGATTATACTTTACCTAAAATTATTTGCTTTAATAATTTAGGTCAGTATCAGTGGTATCGTGAAGTAACTGGATCTGCAACATTAAATACCTTAACTTTTGATGATCAAAATAATATTTATGTAGGAGGTTTTCCAGGTAATCAAATCTTACCAGGTAGTTTTAATAATTACTCCTACACTTCTGGTTATGATGGCAATTATTTTATAATGAAATGCAATTCTGATATTACATCCTATGATTGGGTTACAAGATATTCAACTCCAGGTAATATTGGAGGTTATGGGCAACTAGCATCATCATCCTTACATTATGATAGAATTAATAGTGAAATAATTTTTGGAGGTCAAATAATATTAAATACAACATGGGGAACACAAAATATTTTAGGTCCTGGAGTTAACAATACAGGAGACCCATTACTTGCGAGATTTGATTCTTCTAATGGGAATTGTTTGAGCATGCATAGAATTGTAGGGACAAATGGTTTTCAAGATTCATTTACTGCAATTGAACAAGATGTTGCTGGCGATTTAATTGTAGGAGGATTTATGGGATTAGACTTAACAGACAGTAATGGAAATACCCATTATACAAGTGGAGGTAATACTGATTTTTTTGTAACAAAATTTGCTACACAAGCTTGTCAATCGTTAAGTAATGAGAATTTTGATTATCTTAAAATTGATGTTTTTCCAAACCCCGCAAGAGATATTTTAAATCTAAATAATGTACCAGAAACAATGCAGTATATTATTTATAATCTTATGGGCGCTAAAATGCTTGAAGGGAATATTTCATCTGAATTAAGCAGTATTGATGTTTCAAAACTTTCTGTGGGTTGTTATCTATTAAGTTTAAAAAACGAAAAGGGTTTAATAGAAACTTTTAAAATAGTAAAAGAGTAAATTTTACCCTATACAAATAACAATTCATTTTTCTTTTGTAAATTTGCATCAAAATAGAATATCATGAAACTAGCATTACTTACCATAGGATTATTATTATTAGCAGTTGCCGGAATTGCCATTAAAATTTGGGGTAAAAAAGATGGTAAATTCGCAGGAACATGTGCTAGTCAAAGTCCGTTTTTAAACCAAGAAGGCGAAACTTGTAGCTATTGCGGAAGAACTCCAGAACAATACAAAGATTGTAACGAACCTTCACACTCTTAAGTTTTTCTTCTTTTATGGTTTTTGAAATTCTACTCATTGCTTTTGCAACAGTAACTTTGTTGCAATTCCTTTATTATATCGTTTTTTTCGGAAGGTTTAGTTTTGCTAAAAAGCACGAAGCTAAAACTAAGAAAATTCCTATTTCAGTTATTGTTTGTGCTAAAAATGAAGCCGAAAACGTAAAAAAGTTTGTTCCGCTACTTTTAGAGCAAAATTATCCCGATTATGAAGTTGTCCTTATCGATGATGCTTCAAGCGACGAAACTAGAGAACTTTTTGAGTATTTTGAAAAACAAAACACAAAGGTTAAACTAGTTAAAGTAGACAACAATGAAGCTTTTTGGGGTAATAAAAAATATGCCTTAACATTAGGAATTAAAGCTGCTAAAAACGAATATTTACTTTTTACTGATGGCGATTGTTACCCAAATTCAAACAATTGGATTACGGAAATGACGGCGCATTTAACCATGCATAAAACTATAGTTTTAGGTTATGGTGCTTATGAAAAAGTTAAAAATTCTTTCTTAAATAAAATTATTCGATTTGAAACTTTATTAACTGCTACGCAATATTTTGCTTGGGCAAAAATGGGGCAACCCTACATGGGAGTTGGTCGAAATTTAGCCTACAAAAAAGAAGAATTTTTTAAAGTTCGTGGTTTTATGGATCACATGAAAATTCGCTCTGGAGACGATGATTTATTTATCAATCAAGCAGCAAATAAACAAAATACCACAATTTGTTTTTCAGAAGATAGTTTTACTTATTCGGAACCAAGAAAAACTTTTAAAGAATGGTTTAACCAAAAAAGACGTCATGTTTCTACGGCTAAACACTATAAAGCTTTCGATAAATTTCAATTAGGCTTATTCTTTTTTACACAAATTAGTTTCTTTTTACTAGCTGTAATTCTTTTAGCTTTTCAATACCAATGGATGATTGTGTTACCAATTGTAGTTTTTCGCTACATTTTCACTTGGTTATCTTTAGGTTTTGCCGCTGGAAAGTTGAAAGAAAAAGATGTAATGTATTGGTTCCCATTTATTGAAATATTCCTTATATTCACACAATTAAACGTTTTCATTACTAACATTTTTTCAAAACCAGTACATTGGAAATAACATCCGAAATCATTCAAAGTAATATTGAAAAAGCAAAAAATGGCGACCAAGTTGCTTTTACTTTTTTGCTCGATTTTTATTGGAATGAAGTGTATGGTTTTATGCTAAAAAGAACTGAAAACGAACACGATACCGATGATATTGTTATTGAAACTTTTGCAAAAGCTTTCGACAAATTAAACAGTTATAATCCCGAATTTGGTTTTAATACTTGGTTAATTACTATTGCAAAAAACGTTCATATCGATATGTTGCGCAAAAAGAAATCCTCTCTATTTGTTGACCTATCAAGTGAAGATGATGAACGCGCTTTTGATGTCGTTGATGAAAGTCCTTCAGCCGAAGATGATTTAATTACAGAACAAAATCTTTCGCAATTATTGCAATACATCAAGCAACTAAAACCAGCTTACCAAGAAGTTATTCAAATGCGTTATTTTCAAGAAATGAGCTATCAAGAAATGGCAGAAAGTTTAAACGAACCATTGAATAACATTAAAATTAAATTACTGAGAGCTAAAAAATTACTAGCAGAAGTAATTACAAAAAAGGAGAAAAAAAGAAAGTAATTCTAAACTTTTTCTTTTTTCAAGGCTTAAATTCTTTTAGTAGAAATTTATAATTTCTAACTTCTAATTTCTAATTTGCATATCGTATCTTTGCATTTCGAAAAAGAATTATTATGGAAAATGTAGCTGAAAATGTATTTCCTCCTAGAGAGCCTAAACCAAAATGGTTAAGAGTTAAATTACCAACTGGAAAAAACTATAGTGATCTTCGCGGATTAGTAGATAAATACAAATTAAATACTATTTGTACTTCAGGAAGTTGTCCTAATATGGGCGAATGTTGGGGTGAAGGAACGGCTACATTTATGATTCTTGGAAATGTTTGTACGCGTTCGTGCGGTTTTTGTGGTGTAAAAACAGGACGACCAGAAACTGTAGAATGGGACGAACCAGAAAAAGTAGCTCGTTCAATCAAAATAATGAAAATTAAACACGCTGTAATTACTTCGGTAGATAGAGACGATTTAAAAGATGGCGGTTCTATTATTTGGGCAGAAACTGTAAAAGCTATTCGTAGAATGAATCCGGAAACTACTTTAGAAACATTAATTCCAGATTTTCAAGGTATTCATAGAAACATTGATCGTATTATTGAAGTTGCTCCAGAAGTTGTTTCGCACAACATGGAAACCGTTCGTCGTTTAACTCGTGAAGTGCGTATCCAAGCAAAATATGATAGAAGTTTAGAGGTTTTAAAATACTTAAAAGATCAAGGCATAAAAAGAACCAAATCGGGTATCATGTTAGGTTTAGGTGAAACTGAAGAAGAAGTTATCGAAACTTTACACGATTTAAAAGCTGCCAATGTCGATATTGTTACTATCGGTCAGTATTTACAGCCTAGTAAAAAACATTTACCTGTAAAGGAATTTATTCGTCCAGAACAATTTGAAAAATACGAAAAAATAGGAAAAGAACTTGGTTTCCGTCATGTAGAAAGTGGTGCTTTAGTGCGTTCTTCTTATCATGCCGAAAAACATATTCATTAAAACGTCAAATCGAGTGTTTTTTTGATTCGGTTCTCGATAATTTTCTTTAGAAAAACTCGAACTGACGAACCAAAAAAATGTATCGAGAATAAATTAAAGTTAGAATTTAGAACACTAAATGACGAAAATAAAAGTTGCTATAAATGGATTTGGTAGAATTGGCCGAAATGTTTTTCGCTTATTACTAAATCATCCTTCTATTGAAGTTGTTGCTATAAATGACATTGCCGATAATAAAACTATGGCACATTTATTAAAATACGACAGCATTCATGGCATATTACCACAAACTGTAACTCACGATGAAAACGGAATTTATGTTGAGAATCAGTTTGTGCATTTTTTTCATGAAAAGGAAATTAGCAATTTAAATTGGAACGATTTACAAATTGATTACGTTGTGGAATCTACAGGTAAATTTAAAACTAGAGCCACTTTAGAAAATCATATTAAAGCGGGTGCTAAAAAAGTTATTTTATCTGTTCCACCTGAAGACGATTCCATTAAAACTGTAGTTTTAGGTGTTAACGATTCTATTATTGATGGTACCGAAAACATTATTTCAAATGCAAGTTGTACTACAAATAATGCCGCACCTATGATCAAAGTTTTACAAGAACTTTGTAAAATTGAACAAGCATACATTACAACCGTACATTCTTATACAACCGATCAAAGTTTACACGACCAACCTCATAAAGATTTAAGAAGAGCGCGTGGAGCTGCACAATCTATTGTTCCTACAACAACTGGAGCTGCAAAAGCTTTAACAAAGATTTTCCCTGAACTTGATGGAAAAATTGGAGGTTGTGGTATTCGTGTTCCTGTTCCAGATGGTTCTTTAACGGATATCACATTCAATGTAAAAAAAGAAGTTACGATTGAAGAAATTAACGCTGCATTTAAAAAAGCTGCCGAAACAGATTTAAAAGGAGTTTTAGCTTATACCGAAGATCCAATTGTTTCAGTAGATATTTTAGGAAATACAAATTCTTGTTTATTTGACGCCCAATTAACATCTGTAATCGACAGAATGGTGAAGGTTGTGGGTTGGTATGATAATGAAATTGGTTACTCTTCTCGAATCGTAGATTTAATTTTATTCTTAAACAATAAATAATTTTTACTATTTTTATAACAAGTTACTCACCAACTTCACAAATAGTAAAATTGCATTGAAGAAGAAGATTTCATTTCAAATACTTTTATTCTTTTTAGTAACCTTTTCGGGTTATTCGCAATCATTGTACAAAGAAGTTGCCGAAATTAATGACAGTGTCGATTACTATTTAGAAATTGCAATTTTCAACAAAGAAGATAAAAAATCGTTTAACAAAGCAATTGTTTACACCGAAAAAGCGATTGATTTTGCTATTAACAACAAATTAGAACACAAACTTGCCGATTGTTATTTAGTTCTAGGTGGCATTTATTACGATTTAGAAAAACCAGAAACCGCAATTGAACATTTTATTCGAAGTATAAACATTTATACAAAAGAAGACGCAAACTCAAATTTAGCACTCGCCTATTATAATCTTGGAAAATGTTATTTAGAGAAAGATAAACCTGAATTATCGGAAATTTATTTTAAAAAAGCGACTTCCATTTATCAAAGTCTAGAATTTGATGATGCTATCGAACTCATAAACCTGCAAAAAGGAATACTTCAAAAAAACAAAGGAAATATTAATATTGCCGAAGAAATTTTTAAAAAAGTAATTGCTAATATTTCGGATAGTAATGCTTTAATTGAAACCAAAATTGAAGCTTATTATCAACTTGGAGAAATTTATTTTACGAAACTCAATTATGATGCCGCTATTGATGCTTTTGAAACTGCACATAAAATAAACCTCAACAACAATAAAAATATTGTACTTCAAAAAAGGTTCTTAAGAAGTTAAGTGAGGTTCTTGCAGAAACTAGCGATTTTAAAAGATCAAATATTTATCTAAACCGATACATAACAATTTCTGATTCTATTGGTGAATATTACTCAAAATATTTATCGGATAATACTTTTGAGAAGATTGAATTTGACAAACAATTAAAAACTATTGAATTACTCGATAAAGAAAAAAAGAACCAACAAAAAACGCTACGTTTTTCTAAGCTTATCAGTATTTTAAGTATTGCTTTAATTTCCATTTTATCGTTATTAAGTTTGTCTTTATACAAAAACAACAAAATAAGAATTTCGACCAATAAACTTTTAAAAGAGAAAAACTTAGAACTCACATTAGAAAAAGAAAGAGCAGAAAAAGCATCGAAAGCAAGAGCTGAATTCTTAGCAACTGTGAGTCACGAATTAAGAACTCCATTAAATGCTATTAACGGAATTACCTATCTTTTACTTCAAGAAAAACCAAGAGCTAATCAATTAAATTATCTAAAATCATTAGAGTTTTCAGGAAGTTACTTACTCAATTTCATTAACGATATCTTAGAAATTAACCGATTAGAATCGGATAAAGTAATGGTAGAAAATATTAATTTCTCCCTAACTGAACTTCTAGACAATATTAAAACTTCTTTTAAAGAATTTATACTTTCAAACAATATCAATTTCCATCAAAGTATAGATTCTAATATAAATTATAACGTTGTTGGCGATCCTACAAAACTTTCACAGGTTTTAATCAATTTAATTAATAACGCTATAAAATTCAGTAAAAATGGTGATGTTTGGTTAACCATTAATGAAGTAGAAAATGATGGTGAAAATGTAAAATTATTTTTCGAAATAAAAGATAACGGAATTGGAATTCCAAAAGACAAACAAAAAGATATTTTCGACAGTTTTAGTCAAGGTTCAGTAGAGATAAATAGAACTTACGGCGGAACTGGTTTAGGACTTTCTATTGTAAAGAAAATTTTAGAAATTCTAGGAAGCGATATTCATTTAGAAAGTGAAAGCAATCATGGAACTAAGTTTACTTTTACTTTAGATTTCAAAAAAGGAGCATCTATAAAAACAGAAAATTTACAACAATCTACAGATGAAACTATTTTTATAGACAAAAACATCCTTTTAGTTGAAGACAACAAAATTAATCAAATGATTACCAAAAAAATGCTTGAGAAAAAAGGCATGGAGTGTACAGTTCTTGAAAATGGTGAAGATGCTATCGAAAATTTAAAGGAAAATCAGTACGATTTAGTTTTAATGGATGTTCATTTACCAGGAATTAATGGAACTGAAGCCACTGCAATAATTAGAAAATTTGATTCTAAAACTCCAATTATTGCGCTTACTGCTATTTCTTTAAATGAAAACCGAGAAATGCTACTTTCTTTTGGTATGAATGATGTAATTACAAAACCATTCATCCCAGAAGAATTTTATAACACTATTTCAAATCATCTTACAGTTTCACAATAAGATTTTTAATTAAGTTTCGCACAACAGGTTCCGCTTTCTTAGCAGCTTCTAAAACCTCATCGTGATTCACTTCTTCAATATTATCTTCATCACCCATATCGGTAATTACAGAAACACCAAAACAATCCATATTCATGTGTCGTGCTACAATAACTTCAGGAACTGTTGACATTCCTACGCAATCGGCACCAAGAACTTTTACCATTTTGTATTCTGCCAAAGTTTCAAACGTAGGACCTTGTAAGGCTAAATAAACGCCTTCTTTTAAATCGAACTGAAATTCTTGGGCAATTTGTCGCGCAACTTTCATGATGCTTTTAGAATAAGGTTCGCTCATGTTTAGGAATCTTGGCCCAAAACGCTCATCATTTTTCCCACGAAGCGGATGCTCTGGCATAAAATTAATATGATCGGTAATCATCATGACATCACCCACTTTAAAACTCGGATTTACTCCGCCAGAAGCATTTGAAACCACTAATCTTTGAACACCTAAATATTTCATTACGCGAACAGGAAAAGTCACTTGTTGCATGGTATAACCTTCATAATAATGAAAACGCCCTTGCATGGCTACAACTTTTTTATTACCAATTGTTCCAAATAACAAAGCTCCTTTATGCCCTTGAACAGTCGAAATAGGAAAATTTGGTATTTCGTTATACGAAATTGCATATTCTACTTTAACATCATCTGCAAATCCGCCTAAACCAGAACCTAAAATTACTCCAAATTCTGGTGAAAAATGATTGGTTTTTTCGTTTAAAAATTGAACAGTTTCTTGAACTTTATCCCACATATTCTAAAATCTTTTTATCAAATTCTTGTTTGTTGTTTATCGCAACTTTTATTGGTAAATAATACAAATATTCCTTACTAATTTTTCCTTTCAATCGCATAAAATCTTTTTCGGTAGTAATAATTTTTTTACCATTTGCTTTCGTAATGATATTCTCAATTTCACTCTCCGAAAATTCATGATGATCAGGAAATAACATTACTTCATCATTTTCTTTTTCAAGAAATCGACAAAGCTTTTGGGTTTTGCAATTCCAGCAACTATTAATTTAGGTTCGTTTACAGCAGAAATAGTAACAGCAGATTCGCCATTATAAATTTGTTCGTCGTAAACAATGTGACTAAAAAATACCGGAACGCTAACTTTTAATTTCTTAATAATATTTTGCTGCGCAATTTCAGAAATATCATGCGGACATTTTGTGACAATTATCACATTAGCTCTTTTTTTACCAAAAGAAGGTTCTCTTAAATCGCCAAAAGGCAAAATATAGTCTTCTGAAAAAAGATTGCTATAATCGGTTAGTAAAACGGTAAAGCCAGCCGTAACTTTTCGATGTTGGTATGCATCGTCTAAAAGAATAATTTCAGGTTGTACCAATTGCATCAATTGTTGTACACCATTGGTTCTATTACCATCAACCGCAACGGAAATATTTTTAAACTTTGTAAAAAACTGAAACGGCTCATCTCCTATTTCTGTTGGTTTTACTTGTTCATTAGCTAAAATAAATCCTTTAGTTTTGCGACCATAACCTCTACTTAATGTTGCTATCTTTTTATTTTGAAGCAAGCGAATTAAATACTCTATGTGAGGTGTTTTACCAGTACCGCCCACACTAAGATTCCCAACAACAATACTCTTTACAGGAATTTTATAACTTTTAAAAATTCCAATATCATAAAATACGTTACGTAGATAAGTAATTATCCAATAAAAGATTCCGAAAGGAAAAAGTAATTTTCGTACCAATTGCATAACACGAAAGTAATTATTTTAATACAAATTCAATCTATTTAAAACAAATAAAACACTTCAAATCGCTATTAAAATAGTATATTTGATTTGTCTTTTGAGTTTAAATTGAAATTCGTCAGTTCGAGTGATTTTTGTCAATTCGAGTGAAACGAGAATAAAAAAATCTTATCGAGAACAAGAATTTAGAAAATAACATTAGTTCTCGATACAAAATTCTTTCAGAATTTCACTCGAACTGACGGACGGTTATAATAGAAATACTACTCAAAATGGAACTACACAAAATTCTTTCTGTTTTAGAAGAAATGGCGCCACTACAATACGCCGAAGACTTCGATAATGTGGGTTTATTAGTTGGAAATCCAAACGATAACATCACTGGTGTTTTGGTTTGCCATGATGCTTTAGAAAATGTAATTGACGAAGCTATAGAAAAAAAATGCAATTTAGTAGTTTGCTTTCACCCTATTTTATTTAGTGGTATTAAGAAAATTACGGGTAAAAATTATGTCGAAAGAGCTATTTTAAAGGCTATTAAAAATGATATTGCTATTTATGCCGTTCACACAGCACTAGACAATCATAAAAAAGGTGTGAACAAAATATTTTGTGATGCTTTAGGTTTAACAAATACAAAAACATTGGTTCCAAAGGCAAATTACATTAAAAAGCTGGTAACGTACACTATTTCCGAAAATGCTGAAAAATTAAGAAATGCTTTATTTGATGCGGGTGCTGGAAAAATTGGCAATTATGAAGATTGCAGTTTTAACAGCAAGGGAATTGGCACTTATTTAGGAAACGAAGAATCGAATCCTGAAATAGGCGAACGTTTTGAATTTGTAGAAAACGAAGAAGTTAAAATTGAAGTTACTTTCGAAAAACATTTGGAAACTAAAATTTTAAAAGCGCTGTTTAAAAATCATGTGTACGAAGAAGTAGCTTATGAAATTTATTCTTTAGATAATTTACATCAAAATATTGGTTTAGGAATGGTAGGCGAATTTGACACAGCACTAACTGAAACCGATTTTCTAAAATTTGTAAAAGAAAAAATGCAATGTGGTGGTATTCGTCATAGTGCTTTTACGGGAAAAACTGTTAAAAAAGTGGCGGTTTTAGGCGGTTCGGGAAGTTTTGCCATTAAGCAAGCCATCGCTTCTGGTGCCGATGCTTTTTTGACTGCCGATTTAAAATATCACCAGTTTTATGAAGCTGAAGGAAAACTACTTTTGGCCGACATTGGACACTTTGAAAGTGAAAGATTTACAAAAAATTATATTGTTGATTATCTTAAAGAAAAAATCACTAATTTTGCAATCATTTTATCAGAAGTAAATACAAACCCGGTTCAATATTTTTAAATATGGCAAACACTAAAGAACTAAGCGTAGAAGACAAGTTAAGAGCAATTTACAGCTTACAGTTAATCGATTCTAAAATTGACGAGATCAGAAGCGTAAGAGGAGAATTACCACTAGAAGTTGAAGATTTAGAAGACGAAGTTGCTGGTCTAACTAAGCGTTTAGAGAAATTTAAAAATGATTTAGACACAATTGATGCTCAAATTAAAGAGAAGAAAAATGCTATAGACGAGCATAAAGCTACTATAAAAAAATATTTAGAGCAACAAAAAAATGTTCGCAATAATAGAGAATACAACTCTTTAACAAAAGAAGTTGAGTTCCAAGAATTAGAAATTCAATTAGCAGAAAAGCACATTAAAGAAATGAAAGCTTCTGTGGAGCATAAAAAGAATTGGTTGCCCAAACTAAAGAAAAATTAGATGGTAAACAAAACCACTTAAAGCACAAAAAAGCGGAATTAAAAGATATTATGGCTGAAACTGAAAAAGAAGAAAACTTCTTAATGGAAAAATCGGCTGAATATGAAAAACAAATTGAGGAGCGTTTATTAGCTGCTTACAAAAGAATTAGAGGAAGTGTAAGAAACGGTTTAGCGGTAGTTTCTATCGAGCGTGGTGCTTCTGCAGGTTCTTTCTTTACTATTCCACCACAAACGCAAATGGAAATTGCAGGTCGCAAAAAAATTATTACTGACGAGCACAGTGGTCGTATTTTAGTAGATAATGTTTTAGCTGACGAAGTGAAAGAAGAAATGGAAAAATTATTTGCTAAGTTGTAAGAACTGGTAAATTATAGATAAAAAAAATCCCAACTCTACGAGTTGGGATTTTTTATTATGGTAGCATAGATTACGAATCTATGTTAGATAGAATAATTTTATTAATAATTTATGAACTTTACATTAGTTAGCTTTTTTTATTTTACTAAATAATAATAGAGAAAAAACAAATTGTAGAATAAAATTAATTATATAATTGTAAATTGATTTATTCATAATAGGAATTGTATAAAACAAAAAAGTCAAAACAAAAGACATAAAAAGCAAAAAGAAAAATCCATAACGGTCCCATGTCCTCCTAAACCCGTTTTAACCCTATAAATTGATAGAATAAAAAGTAAAGAACCTGATGATAAATACATCAAAATAAAAGATCTATTGTCAGTAATTTTACTTGTATTCGAATTCAAATTCTGATTTGAATTATCATTTAATAACACTACATTTTTTTTAAATTCATTTAAAAATGACAAATAATGTCTTGAAATAAGAATTTCATTTTCCATATTTCTTAAAACTCTAAGCTTATCTTCATCTTCATTATAGTTGTTTTTTAATTTATTAATCATTTCCAATTGATTTAACTTATTATTTAAAAAATAATTAAAAGTAAGATTAAACGAAAAATCAATAAACAGTAAAAAAACTAATAGACTAATAAAAAATGTAAATTTTGAAATTACTGAATTAGTTTTACTCGTAAAAATATCATAGAAAGATTTAATACCTTCAAACATTTTAAATTATAGTTTTTATTATTAACAAATATAACCAAATCAAACTTCTAATTACTTACCATAAATTTAAAATTATTTATAACTACTAAAAAGTTTATCTTTGCGATATGGAAGAAAACAAAACACGTATTAATAAATTTCTCTCGGAAAGTGGATTTTGTTCGCGTCGCGAAGCTGACAAATTAATTGAACAAGGTCGTGTTACTATTAACGGACAAATTCCTGAAATGGGAACTAAAGTTGGTCCTGATGATGAAGTACGCGTAAATGGAAAATTGATTCAAGAGAAAAAAGAAAACTTTGTGTATTTGCTGTTCCATAAACCTGTTGGTATAGAATGTACTACGAACCAAAGCGTAAAAGGAAATGTGGTAGATTACATCAACTATCCCGAGCGTATTTTTCCTATTGGTCGTTTAGACAAAGCCAGTGAAGGTTTGCTGTTAATGACAAACGATGGTGATATTGTAAATAAAATTCTTCGTGCAAGAAACAATCACGAAAAAGAATATATTGTAACAGTAAATAAACCTATTACCGATCGTTTTATTCAGCGTATGAGTAATGGTGTGCCTATTTTAGATACGATAACGCGTAAATGTAAAGTGGAACAAATTAGTAAATACACATTTCGTATTATTTTAACGCAAGGTTTAAATCGTCAAATTCGTAGAATGTGTGAATATTTAGATTACGAAGTAACGGCTTTAAAACGCATTCGCATTATTAATATTTCGCTTGATGTTCCGGTTGGAAAGTATCGTGAATTAACGAAAAAAGAACTTGCCGATTTAAATAAATTGATTGAACCGTCGAGCAAAACAGAAGAAGCGAGTTTACCTGCAAACAATAAACAAGGTTTTTCGGGAAAACGCAATTATGGAACGAGGAATCGTTAATAATGAGCAGTAACCCATTTTAGAAACTTACGCAAAATGGACCAATACGAAGAAACATTTAAAACTTGGAACAAAGTAGCGTCGTTATACGAAGAAAAGTTTATGAGCTTAAATTTGTATGATGAAACTTATGATTTTATTTGTAAATCGGTTGCTAAAAACCAAGCAAAAATTCTAGACATTGGTTGTGGTCCGGGAAATGTTTCTAAATATCTTTTATCGCAAAGAGCAGATTTTAATATTTTGGGCATTGATATTGCGCCAAATATGATTGAATTGGCGAAAAAGAATAATCCAACAGCTGATTTTTTGGTAATGGACAGCCGAAATATTAATGAAATTCAAGCAAAATTTGACGCTATTGTTTGTGGATTTTGTTTGCCTTATTTATCAGATTTAGATTGCAAAAAATTTCTTGCAGATTGCTACCATTTACTTCATGAAAATGGATTGATTTATTTAAGTTTTGTAGAAGCTGAATCGTATAAATCTGAGTTTAAAACTTCAAGCACAGGCGACCGCGTTTTCTTTTATTTTCACAACTTAAATGATTTAAAAAACCAACTTACAGCAACAGGTTTTGGAAACCAAATTGTTTTTAACGTCGATTTCAAAAGATCTGAAAGTGAAGTGGAAATGCATACCATCTTGATTGCTGGGAAGAAATAGAAACTCATCAAAATCAGTTATATCATAAAGCTATTTATTTAATTTTGAGTCCATTTAACAAATTCATTCATAACTTCTTGCCAATGTTCTTTTTCATAATTAATAGTTCCATCATTATTAATCTCAAAAAAGTTATGCTCTAAGTTTAGATATCTTTTATATGTTAGATTTTCTTTAGAATTTTGAATATAAAATAATGGTACTAAATCACATAAATCAGAAGCAATATCATTTGTACCATATGCTAAATAAGTTGGTATTTTAATTATTAACCAATCATTTATTAACGGTCTTGAAAATGATTTCCACGCAAGTAAATTAGGGCTTTTAGCTAAAGAATCTTTATTAAATGCATTTTTATACATTTCATATTTTTCCTCAATTTTTTTATCTGCTTCTTTCCAAGAAATTTGATTAAACTCTGCTTCTTTTCTATATTCTCTAATTAATTGGTCAATTCTGCCAAATGGATTAGCTGCAAAAAGACCAAGATGTGTTACTTTTTTATTATTTAACGCGATCAGAGTTGCAACTTTAGAGCCTTGAGAGTGTCCTGCAACAACTAATTTTGAATTATCTACCCATGTTTGTTTCTTTAAAAATTTCAATACTTTATTTGCTCTTCTTTCATAATTCTCTAAAAATCAGATTTAACGTATTCATCATCAAATTCATCTGGTTTATTTGAATTTGGAACAAAACAATACGATTTATTTAGATTAATTTCATTAACAATTACGGGCGTTTTTGGCATTGAAATAACAATTAAATGATAGGTTTTTCTTATTTCACTTACATCAAAATTATTTATACCTCCACCAATCATCCAAATATCTCCTTTTTCCAGTTTTACAAATAAAGGCATTGGTAAAGAACCTTGACAAAATAAAAATATAGGTTTTTTCTCGTTTATCTTTTTATCTATTAAAATGAAATCAATAGTATTATTCTTTTGTTTAAGACTAAAATGTATTGCTTCATTATTAATTATATCTTGACTTTGCGCATTTGCTTTAAAAACAAATATTATTAGTAATAACTTGATATAACTTTTTTTCATCTAATTTTTTAATTTTCCCAATTAACTTCTTTTTTAAAACTTTCTAGGAATTCCTTGTCTTCGATTGGAATTTCATTTCCATTCTTCCTAAAACTTGGCGGAATTTGATTGATTTTAAAACTATTGAATTTTTGAAACCCATTTTTTAAGTAACAATAAAATCAAAGTCTTGAAATATAACATTTGTAATCTGATTTTTCATGTAAGATTTTTTGATATATGGAAATAACAAATTCCAAGTTTTATTAGTATTCTCTCTGAAATTATGAATCAAAACCGTTCTATAATTTTGAACCAATCCAAGATTATAAGTACTTGGCAATTCATCGTATTTTTTCGAAATATAAAGTAAATCATCAATGTTTTTAAAGTAGTAGTTTGCTGTAATTTCTATAAATTTATTCTTTTGAATAGAATCTAAATTTAACTGATTTTGCAAATCGGCACTATATTTAGCAATAACTTGATCTTTAACGGGAAGTTCATTTAAAGTTTTGATATCTAATTGTTTTTCAAAATTATGCTTTAACCAATACAAATGATTTTTCAAATACATTTTTTTAAACCATTTAGAAAGCTTTCCAAACATAATTGAATTATAATAACTTTCATTTTCATTCATAAATGTTACTTGAAAACCATAATTTTTAACTAAAATTGAAAGTTCTTCTTTAAAAAAATCAAAATCTTCAAACAGAAAACTTTTATCAATCAACTTATATTTAAACTCAGGTTCATAGCCATATTCTTTTTCAAGTTTTAAAACATTTGACTTCAATATTTCATATTCCAATTTTGAAATCATTTTATTATTGATTGTGTTTAATATTGAATCTTGAATAAAAATATCTCGCTTGTTTTGGGAATAACATATAAATGTAAAAAACAGTAGTATTATATATCTCATTTAGTTTATAAATTTAACTGTTAAATCAATTTTTAACCGATCGTAAAATTTTCCTTTGTTATCATTTCCTAAATAGGAATTAAAATTCCAATTTCCCGAATTTCTATACCGAACCCAAGATTCTTCATTTTTTGATTTTCGTATTCTTTCAAAATTGATTGATGGAGCAGTAAAAGCACCCGCTAGTTTAGGTTTTTTGTATTTTGTATTAATCACTTCTACTCCAACACATATTCCGTTTTCCAAGAATGGAATATTAAAAGCTTCTACATCAATATTTAAACTATAGGTTTTATTCTTTGGCTCAACAAATATTGGTTTTGAATAAATTTCATTCCCTGGCTTTTTATTTTTAACATCATATTCATAAAACTTAATATTAAAATCGGTTATATAATCGACTTTGCAATTCCTACAATCTTTAGTTCCATCTTTTACTTCTTTTAAATCTAGTACCAAAGATTGAATTTTCCCTTTTATGCGAGAATTATTTGGAATATAAATGCAATGTTCTGTTCCTAATTGAAATGAGAAATAATTTGTCTCTTCTGCTTTTAAGTTTTCTTTTATTTTTTTGAAGAAGCGTATTCTAACTTTTCACCCAAAAGAACTATTTCATCTAATTTTTTCTTTGTTTCGGCTAAATAAAATTCTTTTGTTGATACGATATCAGAAATTCTAAATTTTTGAATTTTGTAACCAATTGTTGAAAAATATAAAGTATCATTTTCATTACTGAAATCTAATTTAAATTCACCTTTATCATTAGTAAAAGTTCCATAAGTTGTTTTCTTAAAAAAAACATTTACAAATTCTAATGGTTGTTTTGTTTCGGAATCATAAACTTTACCTTCTAATGTTTGAGATTGTAAAGTTGTAGAAAAGAATAACAAAAAGATGAGTTCCACTTGCTTCATTTAACTTATAATTTTAATTCTAAATCAATCTTTATGCAATTGTAAATTTTACTCTAATGATTTTAATTTTCTACACTTTATTCAAAGCGTTCAAAATTTGTTGGTACAATTCTTCTGCTTCAGAAGGTTTTTTAGTTGAAGGTAATACTAATTCTCCTTTTTCATTGAACAATAAATACCTAGGAATGTAAACACCATTAGGTTCGTTCAATAATTCTTGTAATGATTGCTGAATTTTATCAGAAGCAAAGAAATGATTTCCTTCTAAATTACTCCCTTTAATATTAGGATACCATTTTTTTATATTTTTTTCACTATCAATATTAATGTAAAGCATTTCAATTTTGTGTTTCATAAAGAATTCAAACAATTTTTCTGAATATGAAAATTCTTGAAAACATGGACCGCAATAAGAAGCCCATAAATCAACAAAAACTGGCTTTCCTCTAAAATTCTCTTTAATAAGATTACTTATATTTTCACTTTTAAGATGAGTTTTTATTTCAAACTTTCCATTAATATAATAACCAAAATCAAATGGTTGATATTTTATAGCTTTTTTGTCATCAATTTTATGCTCAATATAACTTGAGTATTTACTTTTTGGGAATGTTTTTTTGAATTGTAATAATTCTTCTTCTTTAAGTGCATCAACTAAAAACAAATAAGCAGCGTAATTTTCTTGATATTTAAGAGGTAGATAATTCAAGTAACTGTCTTGTTCCCATAAATTTGAAATATTGATTTTTTCGTTTCTTTTAGATTCTTTGTAAATTCTAGCAATGTTACTCAAATTCAATAAAGAAGTTAGTGATGAAAATTTTTCGTATTCTTCTTCATTCGGGTACAAAAAATCTATGTTTTGATTTAAAATCCACAAAAAATCATCTTCTGTCAATTTTGTTTCTTTATATCGTTCTCTTCTAAAATTATCTTCAATAATCGAATTAAAATTAAACAAAGCAATTGCTTGTAAATTTAAAATTGAAACTTTATAAATTTCTTCTGTAATCTTGTTTTTATCGTGAAGTTCATTTATTCTATTCAATTCTTTATCATATTCTTGCAAACAGAAATTAAACACTTCTTCTTTGGTCTTCGCATTTGTTATAATTGGAGAAAATTTTCTATTTAATAATTGATATTTATAAATGGTATCCTGATTTATGGGAATTAAAATAGAACTACTTTTCCCTCCATAATGAATATGGTATTTATTGTTATCGTTTTTTGAAACATTTAGCACTATATTATCATTAGGCTCATATAAAATATTTATACCTGGATTAGCTCTTGAAACTGAAAAATATAAATAACCTGCAGAAATTGTTGCAAAGTTTAAGACAGCACTATTATTTTTAGTGTAAATTGTATCAGTATCTTTTTGAAAATAAGCTGGATTTTCATTTATAGATTTAGAAATTAATATTGGAATCGAATCCTGTACATTCTCAAACTTTAGTTTAATAGAAACATTTTGAGAAAAACAATACTGAAACAATAAAAAAACAATAAAAAGAACTCTCATGATGAATTATGTATTAAATACAACTAACGGTTTTGAGACATAATTATTGTAATTTATTTCGTATATAAATTAAATTTTCACTTCCATAACATAATCATCCATAACATAACCGCGACCAATATCTATAACTTCTTCTTTTACGATTTTAAAATCTAATTTATTGTAAAAATGTTGGGCGTTGTTGTACTTGTTTACGTTTAAAAAAATAGCTTTTTGATTTGCTTTTAGAGCTTCTTCCCTAACCTTTTCAAATAATAATTTTCCTAAACCTATACCTTGTGTTTCGGGTAACACATATATTTTATGAATTTTGGTTTTGTGCAGTTCGCAATTCAATTCATACGAAACGAATCCTAAATAATCACCCAAATTGTTTTGGACTAAATAAAAAACATGTCCTTTTTCTAATTGCGAAATCAACGCTTCTTCAGAATAAAACATAGTGAGCATGTATTCTAATTGTTCTTGACTTAAAATATCTGCATAAGCAACTGGCCAAATTTTTCGTGCTAGTTGCTCGATTATAGAAAGAAGATTGGAATTAGCTTTTATTAACTGCATAAAATAATGTCATTCTGAACTCGTTTCAAAATCTATCAAAGATAATTATTCTAAAAGAAACTGAAACAAGTTCAGTTTGACAAAATAAATTTATTAAGCTTGTCCAGTTGGACCAAAATTTAAAGGAATATTTGGTGCTTCCCCTTCAGAAATTTCACCATGTTGTGCTTCAAAACGTTTTACATTTTCAGCTAATGCTTTTAATAAACGTTTCGCATGTTGAGGCGTTAATACAATTCTAGACTTTACCTTAGCTTTAGGAACTCCTGGCATAATAGCAATAAAATCTAAAACAAACTCGCTATGCGAATGATTAATTATCGCCAAATTAGAATAAATTCCTTCAGCCGTTTTTTCGTCAAGTTCAATATTAATTTGTCCTTGTGGGTTATTGTTGTTATTGTTATCCATAAGTTTCAAAGTTAAAAAAACCTAACAGATAACTGTTAGGTTTTTTATTATTAGACTAAAAATTAGAAATTGAATTCTTCTTTTGTAGCCATTAATTCATTGTATTCTTCTTTCGATCCAACGATTGTATTATCGTAATCTCTCATACCTGTACCAGCAGGAATTCTGTGACCAACAATAACATTCTCTTTCAATCCTTCTAAGGTATCAATTTTACCAGCAACAGCTGCTTCATTTAATACTTTAGTTGTTTCCTGGAACGATGCAGCAGAGATGAATGATTTCGTTTGCAACGAAGCTCTTGTAATACCTTGAAGAACTGGAGTTGCAGTTGCAGGAACTACGTCGCGTGCTACTACTAAGTTTTTATCTTCACGTTTTAACAATGAGTTTTCATCACGTAATTGACGAGGTGTGATAATTTGACCTGCTTTTAGGTTTTGAGAATCACCAGCATCTTCAACTACTTTCATTCCGTATAACTTATCATTTTCAACAATAAAGTCAGATGTATGAGCCAATTGATCTTCTAAGAATAGAGTATCTCCTGGATCTTGAATTCTAACTTTACGCATCATTTGACGAATTACAACTTCAAAGTGCTTATCATTAATTTTTACTCCTTGTAAACGGTAAACCTCTTGAATTTCGTTTACTAAATACTGTTGTACAGCAGAAGGTCCCATAATTCTTAAGATATCTTCTGGAGTAATTGCTCCATCAGATAACGGCATACCAGCTTTAACGAAGTCGTTCTCTTGAACTAAAATTTGGTTAGAAAGTTTTACTAAATATTTCTTCACTTCACCAAATCTTGACTCAATTGAAATCTCACGGTTACCTCTCTTGATTTTACCAAAAGTTACTACACCATCAATTTCAGAAACAACTGCAGGGTTAGATGGATTACGAGCTTCTAATAACTCGGTAATTCTTGGTAAACCTCCTGTAATATCTCCCGCTTTCGAAGAACGACGAGGAATCTTAACTAAAATTTTACCAGCTTTAATTTTTTCTCCATCATCAACCATTAAGTGAGAACCTACAGGTAAGTTGTAAGAACGAATTAATTCTCCATCTTTACCATAAATATGTAATGTAGGAATTAATTTTTTATTACGAGCTTCAGAGATAACTTTCTCTTGGAAACCTGTTTGCTCATCAATCTCAACTAAGAAAGATTCACCTTGCTTAATATCTTCATATTCTACTTTACCTGTAAATTCAGAAATGATTACACCATTATATGGATCCCATTTACAGATTGCAGTTCCTTTTTCAACAACATCTCCGTCTTTTACATAAATGTAAGAACCGTAAGGAATGTTGTGAGTATTTAATAATATACCAGTTTTAGCATCAAATAATTTTAACTCAGTAGAACGAGAAATCACGATATCTACCTCATTTCCTTCATTATCTTCGCCTTTAACAGTTTTTAATTCTTCAATTTCTAAACGACCAGCAAATTTAGTAACAATGCTTGACTCTTCAGATAAACCACCAGCAACCCCTCCAACGTGGAACGTACGAAGTGTTAACTGTGTACCTGGCTCACCAATTGATTGTGCTGCAATAACTCCAACTGCTTCACCTTTTTGAGTCATTTTACCTGTTGCTAAGTTTCTACCGTAACATTTAGCACAAATACCTTTTGTAGCCTCACAAGTTAATGGAGAACGCACTTCTACCCTTTCGATAGGAGAATTCTCAATTTTCTTAACAATTGCTTCAGTAATTTCTGTACCAGCAGGAACTAAAACTTCTGTTGTTAACGGATCGATTACATCATGTAAAGCAACACGTCCTAAAATTCTTTCTCCTAACGATTCAACAACTTCTTCATTTTTCTTAAGAGCTGTTACTTCGATTCCTCTTAATGTACCACAATCAACTGAATTAACAATAACATCTTGAGATACATCATGTAACCTTCTTGTTAAGTAACCAGCATCGGCAGTTTTAAGAGCCGTATCGGCAAGACCTTTACGAGCACCGTGTGTAGAAATAAAGTATTCTAAAATTGATAATCCTTCTTTAAAGTTAGATAAGATCGGGTTTTCAATAATTTCTCCACCAGCTGCAGTTGATTTTTTAGGCTTAGCCATCAAACCACGCATACCTGTTAACTGACGAATCTGTTCTTTTGATCCCCTCGCTCCAGAATCTAACATCATGAATACTGAGTTAAATCCTTGTTGATCTTCTCTAATGTTCTTCATTGCTAATTCAGTCAATAAAGCATTTGTTGAAGTCCAAACGTCGATAACTTGGTTATAACGCTCATTATTTGTAATAAGCCCCATGTTATAGTTCATAGTAATACCTTCTACTTGCTCATTTGCATCAGCAATTAACTGACCTTTTTGATCAGGAATTTTAATATCACCTAATGAGAATGAAAGTCCACCTTGGAAAGCGAAACGGTATCCCATATTTTTAATATCATCTAAGAATGCAGCTGTCGTAGGAACATCAGTTACTCCTAAAATTTTACCAATAATATCACGTAAAGATTTTTTAGTCAATACTTCATTGATATAACCAGCTGCTTCAGGAACTACTTCATTAAATAATACTCTACCTGCAGTTGTTTGGATAATTTTATAAACCAACTCACCGTTTTCGTTAAAATCTTTAGCTCTTACTTTTACGCGAGCATTTAAATCTAAACGACCTTCATTTATAGCAATATGAACCTCTTCAACTGAATAGAAAGTTTGTCCTTCTCCTTTAATTTTCATATCTGGAGTAGATAAACGTTCTTTTGTCATATAATATAAACCAAGAACCATGTCTTGAGAAGGTACTGTAATAGGAGCACCATTTGCAGGGTTCAAGATATTATGAGAGCCTAGCATTAATAACTGAGCTTCTAAAATAGCTTCAGGTCCTAATGGTAAGTGAACCGCCATCTGGTCACCATCGAAATCGGCGTTGAAAGCCGTACAAGTCAATGGGTGTAACTGGATTGCTTTTCCTTCAATTAATTTTGGCTGGAACGCTTGAATACCTAAACGGTGAAGCGTAGGAGCACGGTTTAGTAATACTGGATGTCCTTTAATTACATTTTCTAAGATATCCCATACTACTGGTTCTTTTTTATCGATAATTTTCTTAGCCGATTTAACTGTTTTTACAATACCTCTTTCAATTAATTTACGAATAACGAATGGTTTGTAAAGTTCAGCAGCCATATCTTTTGGTAAACCACACTCATACATTTTTAATTCTGGTCCTACAACAATTACAGAACGAGCAGAATAATCAACACGTTTACCTAATAAGTTTTGACGGAAACGACCTTGTTTTCCTTTTAATGAATCAGATAAAGATTTTAATGGACGGTTTGATTCTGTTTTAACAGCAGAAGCTTTTCTAGTGTTATCAAACAATGAATCCACTGCCTCTTGTAACATACGTTTTTCATTACGTAAAATTACTTCAGGAGCTTTAATTTCCATTAATCTTTTTAAACGATTGTTACGAATGATAACTCTTCTATATAAATCATTTAAATCTGATGTTGCAAAACGACCACCATCTAGTGGAACTAATGGACGTAATTCAGGTGGAATAACCGGAACTACTTTTAAAATCATCCATTCTGGACGGTTTTCTCTATTTTCATTAGCTTCACGGAAAGACTCAACAACTTGTAATCTTTTTAAAGCTTCTGTTTTACGTTGCTTGGATGTTTCATTGTTAGCAGCGTGACGTAATTGATATGATAATTGATCAAGATCAGTACGTGCTAATAAATCCATAATACACTCTGCACCCATCTTAGCGATGAATTTGTTCGGATCTGTATCATCTAAATATTGGTTCTCCATAGGAAGCGTATCTAAAATATTTAAATATTCTTCTTCTGTTAAGAAATCCATTGCATTTAATGTATCTCCTTCTGGATTTTTAGCAATACCTGGTTGAATTACTACGTATCTTTCGTAGTAAATAATCATATCTAATTTCTTAGAAGGTAATCCTAAAAGGTATCCAATTTTGTTTGGAAGTGAACGGAAATACCAAATGTGTGCGATAGGCACCACTAAATTAATATGTCCAACACGGTCTCTACGAACTTTTTTCTCCGTTACTTCAACACCACATCGGTCACATACAATTCCTTTATAACGAATTCTTTTGTACTTACCACAAGCACACTCATAATCTTTAACAGGACCGAAAATACGCTCACAGAAAAGACCATCACGCTCAGGTTTGTGAGTACGATAGTTAATCGTTTCAGGTTTTAAAACTTCCCCTCTAGATTCTGCTAAAATAGACTCGGGAGATGCTAAACCTATCGTAATTCTATTGAATCTTTTAATGGTATTTTTATCTTTTAATCTTGTCATTTTCTTTTAGTTTAAAGTTTCAAGTTTAAGGTTTCAAGTTCAAGGTTTAAGATTTTTCCTAAACCTTGACTTTCAACTAAAACTATTCTTCTAATCTGATGTCTAAACCTAGACCTTTTAATTCATGCATTAATACATTGAATGACTCAGGTAATCCTGGTTCTGGCATTGGTTCACCTTTTACGATTGACTCGTAAGTTTTAGCTCTACCAATTACGTCATCAGATTTAACCGTTAAGATCTCTCTCAAGGTACTTGAAGCACCATAAGCTTCAAGAGCCCAAACCTCCATCTCTCCAAAACGCTGACCTCCGAATTGAGCTTTACCTCCTAATGGTTGTTGCGTAATTAAAGAGTAAGGTCCGATAGAACGTGCGTGCATCTTATCATCAACCATGTGACCTAATTTCAACATGTAAATTACACCCACAGTTGCTGGCTGATGGAAACGCTCTCCAGTTCCACCATCATATAAATAAGTATGACCGAATCTTGGAATACCAGCTTCATCAGTTAAAGCATTGATTTCATCTAATGTAGCACCATCAAAGATTGGAGTTGCAAACTTTTTACCAAGTTTTAAACCTGCCCAACCTAAAACAGTTTCATAAATCTGACCAATGTTCATACGAGAAGGTACCCCTAGTGGATTCAATACGATATCTACTGGTGTTCCGTCTTCTAAGAAAGGCATATCTTCTTGACGAACAATTTTCGCAACAATACCTTTATTACCGTGACGTCCCGCCATTTTATCTCCTACTTTAAGTTTACGTTTTTTAGCAATGTAAACTTTAGCAAGTTTTAAGATTCCAGATGGTAACTCATCTCCTACAGTGATGGTGAATTTTTCTCTTCTTAACCATCCTTGTAAGTCGTTTAACTTGATTTTATAGTTATGAACAAGTTCGTTGATTAATTTATTTGTATGCTCATCAGTAGTCCATTGACCTTTTGTTAAGTGAGCAAAATCATCAACTGCTTGTAACATCTTTTTAGTGAATTTTTTACCTTTTGGTAATACTTCTTCACCTAAATCATTGATAACACCTTGAGAAGTTTTTCCGTCAACGATGATAAATAATTTTTCAATTAATTTATCTTTTAATTCGTTGTATTTAACGTCAAACTCCATTTCTAGTTTATCAACGTCTTCTTTATCTTTAGAACGTTTACGTTTATCTTTTACAGCTTTAGCAAATAATTTTTTGTCTAAAACTACACCGCTTAATGATGGAGAAGCTTTTAATGAAGCATCTTTAACATCACCAGCTTTGTCACCAAAGATTGCACGAAGTAATTTTTCTTCTGGTGTTGGATCAGACTCTCCTTTTGGAGTAATCTTACCAATTAAGATATCACCAGGTTTTACTTCAGCACCGATACGAATCATACCGTTTTCATCTAAGTCTTTAGTAGCCTCTTCAGAAACGTTAGGAATATCGTTAGTTAACTCTTCGTTACCTAATTTTGTATCACGTACTTCTAATGAATAATCATCAATGTGAATTGATGTAAAAATATCATCACGAACAACTTTTTCAGAAATTACAATTGCATCCTCGAAGTTATATCCTTTCCAAGGCATGAAGGCAACTTGTAAGTTTCTACCTAAAGCTAATTCTCCGTTTTGAGTTGCATAACCTTCACAAAGAACTTGGCCTTTAACAACTCTATCACCTCTTCTTACGATTGGTTTTAAGTTGATAGAAGTACTTTGGTTGGTTTTTCTGAATTTAATTAAGAAATAAGTTTTATCGTCTTCGTCAAAACTTACCATTCTTTCTTCTTCAGTTCTATCGTATTTAATAGTTACTTTTTCAGCATCTACATAAGTTACAACTCCATCCCCTTCAGCGTTAATTAAAACTCTTGAATCTGAAGCAACTTGTCTTTCTAATCCAGTTCCAACAATTGGAGCTTGAGGACGTAATAAAGGAACCGCTTGACGCATCATGTTTGATCCCATCAACGCACGGTTCGCATCATCATGCTCTAAGAACGGAATTAATGAAGCCGAGATTGAAGCAATTTGGTTTGGTGCAACGTCAGTATAATGAACTGTATTTGGTTCTACAACTGGGAAATCACCTTCTTCACGAGCAATTACTCTTTCAGCAGTGATTTGACCTTCAGTAGTCATTTCAATGTTAGCCTGAGCGATTAATTTACCTTCTTCTTCTTCAGCACTTAAATAAATTGGATCGTTTTTAAGATCTACAACACCGTTTTCAACTTTACGATAAGGAGTTTCGATGAATCCCATTCCGTTTACTTTTGCATAAACCCCTAAAGATGAAATCAAACCAATGTTTGGTCCCTCTGGAGTTTCAATTGGACATAAACGTCCGTAGTGCGTATAGTGAACGTCACGTACCTCGAAACCAGCTCTTTCTCTAGATAAACCTCCAGGTCCTAAAGCAGATAAACGACGTTTGTGAGTAATCTCTGCTAATGGATTCGTTTGGTCCATAAATTGAGATAACTGGTTTGTACCAAAGAATGAATTGATAACTGATGATAATGTTTTAGCATTAATCAAGTCGATTGGTGTAAACACCTCATTATCACGAACGTTCATTCTCTCACGAATAGTTCTTGCCATACGTGCTAAACCAACACCAAACTGAGCTGATAATTGCTCACCTACTGTTCTTACACGACGGTTTGATAAGTGGTCGATATCATCAATCTCAGCTTTTGAATTGATTAACTCAATTAAATACTTAACGATAGTAATAATATCTTCCTTAGTTAATACTTGTTTATCCATTGGGATATCTAAGCCTAACTTTTTATTCATTCTGTAACGTCCTACATCACCTAAATTATAACGTTGATCAGAGAAGAATAATTTATCAATTATTCCTCTTGCTGTCTCCTCATCAGGTGGTTCAGCATTACGTAATTGTCTATATATATGCTCAACAGCTTCTTTTTCAGAGTTTGTTGGGTCTTTTTGTAATGTATTGTGAATAATTGTGTAATCAGCTGCATGATTATCTTCCTTGTGTAATAAGATAGCTTTTACATCTGCTTCAATAATTTCCTCTACATTGTCTTTATCTAAAATTGTATCACGATCTAAGATAATTTCGTTACGCTCGATAGATACAACTTCTCCTGTATCCTCATCAACGAAATCTTCATGCCAAGTATTTAAAACACGAGCAGCTAACTTACGACCGATATATTTTTTAATTCCTGATTTAGAAACTTTGATTTCCTCAGCAAGGTCAAAAATTTCTAAGATATCTTTATCACGTTCAAAACCAATTGCACGGAATAAAGTAGTTACAGGTAATTTTTTCTTTCTATCAATATAAGCATACATTACGCTATTGATATCTGTTGCGAATTCAATCCAAGATCCTTTAAAAGGAATAATTCTTGCAGAATACAACTTAGTACCATTAGCATGGAAAGACTGTCCAAAGAATACACCTGGAGATCTGTGTAACTGAGAAACTACCACACGCTCAGCACCATTGATAACGAATGTACCACTTGGCGTCATGTAAGGTATTGTTCCTAAATATACATCTTGAACAATAGTTTCGAAATCTTCGTGCTCTGGATCAGTACAGTATAATTTTAAACGTGCTTTAAGAGGCACACTGTAAGTTAAACCTCTATCGATACACTCTTCAATAGTATAACGAGGTGGGTCGATAAAATAATCAAGAAACTCTAATACGAATTGATTTCTTGTGTCTGTGATTGGAAAATTTTCCATGAAGGTATTATAAAGACCTTCATTGCTTCTTTCATCCGATTTCGTTTCCAACTGGAAGAAGTCTCTAAACGATTTAATCTGAATATCAAGAAAATCCGGATAATTCGGAATGTTCTTTGTTGAAGCAAAATTGATTCTTTCAGTCTGATTAGCAATCATCAATGGACAATTTTTTGATTTAAAAAAAGTAATTTTGTGTTTAAAAACACTAATTTATTTATACTTCCTTTTATACATAATCAATACATCTTTAAAAATAAACCAGGAAAGTTAGTTTATTTTCTTTCTTCGTATTGACTACTTTTTTTGTATTTAAAATACGATATTTTTATATATGCAAAATGGTTTAGGCCTTTGGGAAAGATTCCCAAGGCCTAAACCTAGCTTTTTGCTTTGTTTAGCTTATTTAAGCTCAACTACAGCTCCTGCCTCTTCTAAAGCTTTCTTAAGACCTTCTGCCTCATCTTTAGAAACTCCTTCTTTTACGTTAGCTGGAGCAGCATCTACTAAATCTTTAGCTTCTTTTAATCCTAATCCAGTTAATTCTTTAACAGCTTTAACTACACCTAATTTAGAAGCACCAGCATCTTTTAATACTACTGTAAATTCTGATTGCTCAGCAGCAGCATCACCACCAGCTGCACCACCAGCTACAACTACAGCTGCAGCAGCAGGCTCGATACCATACTCGTCTTTTAATATTGTTGCTAATTCGTTAACTTCTTTAACTGTTAAGTTAACTAATTGTTCTGCGAATTGTTTTAAATCTGCCATTTTTTCCTATCTTTTAATGATTTTGTAAAATATAATAATTTATTTGTGCGTTCTTTTCTAAAAGAAAATTATTCTGCAGCGTCTTCTTTTCCTTCTTGGTTTTGAAGAGCAGCGATAACTCTTTGCGCTGGAGACTGAAGTAATCCGATGATTTCTGCAATAACTTCTTCTCTAGATTTAATAGCTACTAAGCTATCTAATAAGTTATCTCCAATATAAATTTCTTCGTTAATAAAAGCTCCTTTTAATAAAGGCTTATCACTTTTTTTACGGAATTCTTTGATAATTTTTGCAGGCCCATTAGCAGCTTCTGCAATCATAATTGAAGTATTTCCTTTTAAAACTGAAGGTAATTCACCATAGTTTGTTTCAGAAGCTTCCATTGCTTTTTCAAGTAATGTATTCTTAACAACCTCTAATTTAATACCCGCTTTAAAACAAGCTCTTCTTAAGTTTGAAGTAGTTTCTGCATCTAGTCCTGAAGTGTCTGCTAAATAAATAACATTCACACCCGCTAACTTTGCAGTTAAATCTTCAATAGCAATTGCTTTTTCTTCTCTAGTCATGATACTAAAAATTTTTAACTACCAAATTATACTGCCTTAGGATCTAAAGCAATAGCAGGACTTTGAGTACTTGATAAGTGAATAGACTTAATATAAGTACCTTTAGCTGCAGTTGGTTTTAATTTTATTAATGTTTGAATAATTTCGTGAGCGTTGTCATAGATTTTGTCAGCTTCGAAAGAAACTTTACCTATACCAGCGTGAACGATACCAGTTTTATCAACTTTGAAATCGATTTTACCAGCTTTTACTTCTTGAACAGCTTTAGCAACATCCATAGTTACTGTACCTGTTTTAGGGTTTGGCATTAAACCACGAGGACCTAATACACGTCCTAATGGACCTAATTTACCCATAACAGCAGGCATAGTGATGATTACATCAACATCTGTCCAACCATCTTTAATTTTTTGTAGATAGTCATCTAAACCTACGTGGTCAGCACCAGCAGCTTTAGCTTCAGCTTCTTTATCTGGAGTAACAAGCGCTAAAACACGAACATCTTTACCAGTTCCGTGAGGTAACGTTACAACACCTCTTACCATTTGATTCGCTTTTCTAGGATCTACACCTAATCTTACAGCGATATCTACAGACTCATCAAATTTTGCAGAAGCTACTTCTTTAATTAATGCAGAAGCATCTTTTAAAGTATATAGTCTGTTCTTTTCAATTTTTGATGCAGCCTCTTTTTGTTTTTTTGTCAATTTTGCCATTTGTCTAATTCATTTAACGATTAAAAAGGAGCATTTCCTGTAACTGTTATACCCATAGATCTAGCTGTACCAGCAACCATACTCATAGCTTTCTCAATCTCGAAAGCATTTAAGTCAGCCATTTTGTCTTCAGCAATAGTTCTAATTTGATCCCAAGTAACGTTCGCTACTTTTTTACGATTTGGTTGACCTGAACCAGACTTGATTTTAGCTGCCTCTAATAATTGAATTGCAGCTGGTGGCGTTTTAACAACAAAGTCGAAAGACTTATCTTTGTACACAGTAATTTGTACTGGTAAAACTTTGCCAGGTTTATCTTGTGTTCTAGCATTAAATTGCTTACAGAACTCCATGATGTTAACCCCAGCAGCCCCCAAAGCAGGTCCAACCGGTGGCGACGGATTCGCAGCACCTCCCTTAACTTGTAGTTTAACTACTTTACTAACTTCTTTTGCCATTTTAAAAAAATTTAGCACATCTATCAATTGGAAGCGATTGATGTGATTTATAATGTAACTTATATTATACTTTTTCTACTTGCATAAAACTTAACTCTAATGGCGTCTTTCTTCCAAAAATTTTCACCATCACTTCAAGTTTACGCTTTTCCTCATTTACCTTTTCAATAGTTCCATTAAAACCATTGAAAGGACCATCAATTACTTTTACTGTCTCACCAACAGAATAAGGTATTGCAACATTATCAACTTTAACCGATAATTCATCAACCTTACCTAACATTCTATTTACCTCGGCTTGACGCAAAGGAACTGCATCACCTCCTTTTGTTTCACCTAAAAAGCCGATAACACCAGGAATTGATTTTATAATATGAGGAATTTCTCCAGTTAAGTTAGCTTCAATCATAACATAACCTGGAAAATACACTCTTTCTTTAGTAATTTTTTTACCTTCTCTTACTTGCACCACTTTTTCAGTTGGAACTAGAACTTGAGAAACATAATCTGACATGCCCAGACGCGCAGTTTCAGTCTCGATATAATTTTTAACCTTATTCTCTTGACCACTAACAGCTCTTACAACATACCACTTTTTAACATTATTGTCTGCCATAACAAGAGACTATTTTATTAAATTAAAAAAACCTTCCAATGCTTTAACAAACAACTGATCAACACCCCAAGTTAATAAAGCAAAGATTACTGAAAATAGAGCAACAATAATAGTTAACTTTTGAACTTCCGACCATTCTGGCCAAGAAACATTATTTTTCAATTCCTGAAAAGCTTCCGTTATGTAAGAAACAAATTTTGTCATTTTTCTATCATTTGCACGGGCGGAGGGATTCGAACCCCCATCAATGGTTTTGGAGACCACTATACTAGCCCTTGTACTACGCCCGTTTGTTAAAAAACCAGCAGCTTGACTGCTGGTTTTATTTATTATTGACTTATAATTAGTCTAAAATTTCAGTTACCTGACCAGCACCTACTGTTCTACCACCTTCACGAACAGCAAAACGTAAACCTACTGATAAAGCGATTGGACTTAATAATTGAACTTCAATAGTTAAGTTATCACCAGGCATAACCATCTCTACACCAGCTGGTAAAGAAATAGTACCCGTTACGTCAGTTGTACGTACGTAAAACTGTGGACGGTAGTTATTGTGGAATGGAGTGTGACGTCCACCTTCTTCTTTTTTCAAGATATAAACCTCAGCTTTGAAATGAGCGTGTGGCTTAACAGAACCTGGCTTAACAATAACCATACCTCTTTTGATATCAGCTTTGTCAATACCACGTAATAATAAACCTACGTTATCACCAGCTTCTCCTCTATCAAGGATTTTACGGAACATCTCAACCCCTGTAATAGTAGAAGTTAATTTATCAGCCCCCATACCAATGATTTCAACAGCATCACCTGTATTAGCAACTCCAGTTTCGATACGACCTGTAGCAACAGTTCCACGACCTGTAATTGTGAATACATCCTCAACTGGCATTAAGAAAGGCTTATCAACATCACGAGCAGGTAATTCAATCCAGTTATCAACAGCTTCCATTAAAGCTAAAACAGTATCAACCCATTTTGGCTCACCATTTAAAGCTCCTAAAGCAGAACCTTGAACAACAGGACCATTATCACCATCATATTGATAGAAAGATAATAAATCTCTAATTTCCATTTCTACTAACTCTAATAACTCAGCATCATCAACCATATCCACTTTGTTCATGAATACAACCATTCTAGGCACACCAACTTGACGACCTAATAAGATGTGCTCACGAGTTTGAGGCATAGGACCATCAGTAGCAGCAACCACTAAGATAGCACCATCCATTTGTGCAGCACCAGTAACCATGTTCTTAACGTAATCCGCGTGACCTGGACAGTCAACGTGAGCGTAGTGACGGTTAGCTGTAGAATATTCTACGTGAGATGTATTAATAGTAATACCTCTTTCTTTTTCTTCTGGAGCATTATCAATCTGATCGAATGATTTAGCTTCTGATAAACCAGCATCTGCTAATACTTTAGTAATCGCAGCAGTTAAAGTTGTTTTACCGTGGTCAACGTGTCCGATAGTACCAATATTTAAATGGGGCTTCGAACGATCAAAGGTTTCTTTTGCCATGACTTAATAATTTAATCTTAGTTATATATTAGTGTTCAAATTTAATACTTTTTATAAGAGCCAATGACGGGATTTGAACCCGTGACCCCTTCCTTACCAAGGAAGTACTCTACCCCTGAGCTACACCGGCTTAAACCTGTCATCGACAGGAAAATAATAGTGGGGAGAGCAGGATTCGAACCTGCGAAGGTGAAAACCAGCAGATTTACAGTCTGCCCTCGTTGGCCGCTTGAGTATCTCCCCAATCCATTAATTTTCAATATTTTATAGAACTTGAGCCGATGGAGGGACTCGAACCCACGACCTGCTGATTACAAATCAGCTGCTCTAGCCAGCTGAGCTACACCGGCGGCTTTCAATAAAAAAGTCCGCTATTTCTAACGGACTGCAAATGTATATAATTTATTTTTTATTCAAAACTTTTTTTGATTTTTTTTTCTATTAAACATGTGCTCTTATTTTTTCTTTGTATTTAACAAGCATTCTTTCTAGCGATTGTTCTGCCGAATCCACTGCTTCTTCAAAAGTTTTACATGTTTTTTTGATTACCAATTCATCTCCTGGAACCTGAACTTTAATCTCTACTTCTTTATTTTCTTTGTCACTTGTATTTTCAACCCTCAAATAAACATTCGTCGATACAATTTTATCAAAATACTTTTCTAATTTACTTAATTTTTCTTCAACAAAAACGACTAATTTTTTGTCAACATTAAAGTTAACCGCCTGAACATTTACTTTCATAATAAAAAATGTTTTGTATTAAACAATAGAACTATTAACCTCTTGGGTGCGTCTCTTTGTATACTTTTTGCAATTCAGCTAAACTGCTGTGCGTATAAATTTGAGTTGACGACAAACTTGCGTGACCTAATAGTTCTTTTACTGAATTTAAATCGGCTCCATTATTCAACAAATGCGTTGCAAATGTATGCCTAAGAACGTGTGGACTCTTTTTTACTTTTTGAGACACACTACTAAAGTAATAATTAATCAAACGATAAACAAAAGATTGACTCAATTTATTTCCTTTTTTGGATAAAATTAACACCTTATCGTCTTTAATTATATCTAGCTTGTTTCTGAAATTTAAATACTCTAAAATTAATTTTTTAGTTGACAATAGAATAGGAATTACTCTTTCTTTATTTCTTTTACCCAAAACCTTAATTTGATTTAATTCAAAATCTACATGATGTAATTGTAATTCAATTAATTCACTTTTTCGAATTCCAGTCCCATAAAATATTTCAACAACCAATCTGTCTCTAATTCCATCGAAGTCATTTGGGAAATCATTAAAATCAAATAAATCACTAATTTCTTTTTCAGAAAAAGAGACCTGAACTTTTTTAGACACCTTTAAAGATTTATGCTTTACTAAAGGATTAACTGAAATAACTTTAACTTTTAGCAAAAATTTAAAAAAGGATTTTAAAGAGGATATCTTTCTATTTATTGATTTATTCGCAATTCCTGCATCAACCAAACTTACAATCCAATTTCTAACAAAAACATATTGTGTTTCTTCTAACTTAATTCCACAAGAAACTTCTAAAAAATCATTAAACTCTAATACATCTTTAATATAAGCATTAATAGTATGGATAGAATAATTCTTTTCTTTACTTAAATATTCTTTAAACGAATCAAGATTTGACATATAAAAAATCAAGTTTAATCAAATATATAAAAAAAAGCCGCTAACAAAAGTTAACGGCTTCTTATAATATAAGTAACTAAGATATTAAGACTCTACAGAATCCTTTAATCTTTGAATATACTGCGCTTTTTGAATTTCAGCTCTTCTAGCAACAGAAGGTTTTGTAAACTGCTGACGAGATCTTAATTGACGTACAGTTCCAGTTTTATCGAATTTTCTTTTGTAGCGTTTTAACGCTTTATCGATGTTTTCACCGTCTTTAATTGGAATAATTAACATAATTTAGGCACCCCCTTTCATTTAGGTTGCAAACTTATAAAATAATTTTGAATTACAAATTACAAATTACGAATTATTTTATTTTTTGCTTTTAGCCCTGATGGCAGCGGCATCCTGTTATTGCGATTTTAAGATTGCTTTGTCCCTCGCAATGACAGATACAGCGAACAGCAGGAATAGCTTCTAAAAATTATTTTACAGCAGGCTCATAATCTTTATTATCGATTATCATTTTAGACAAAATCTCTTTTAGAATTTCTGAAGTACCTCCACCAATTGGTCCCAAACGACTATCTCTAAACAAGCGCGCTAACGGATATTCTTCCATATAACCATATCCACCTAACATTTGCAAACAATCGTATATAGCATCATCAGCAACTTTAGTTGACTTTAATTTAGCCATTGTAGCTTCTTTTACCACATATTCTCCTTTATCTAATCTATAAACAGCAGCATAATTAAACAACTTACAGTGTTCAATTTCAGTAGCATGTTCTACTATCTTGTGACGTAAAGCTTGAAATTTATCGATTGTTTTTCCAAAAGCTTCACGTTGCGACATATATTCTAACGTATAATCGATAGCATATTCAGCTCTTGCATGTGCATTGATTGCCATAATTAATCTTTCTAGCGCAAAATGCTGCATAATGTACGCAAAACCTTTACTTTCTTCTCCCATTAAATTTTCTAATGGAATTTCTACATTATCAAAAGCAATCTCAGCAGTATCAGAAGCTCTCCATCCTAATTTATCTAATTTAGTAGCGGATACCCCATTACTTTTACTATCTACAAGAAAAATACTAATTCCTTTGTTCCCTAAATCAGGATTTGTTTTTGCTGCTACAACATAATAATCGGCATACACACCATTTGTAATAAATGTTTTAGAACCATTAATTACATACTTATCACCTTTTTTGATAGCTGTAGTTCTCATACCAGCCACATCACTCCCACCAAAAGGTTCTGTAATACACAATGCTCCAATTAAATCTCCAGAAATACTTGGTGCTAAATATTCTTGCTTAATTCGTTCATCTCCTTCTGCATTTAAATGAGTCATCGCTAAATAAGAATGTGCCCACATAGCTGCAGCAAAACCTGCAGATTTAATTTTTTGAAGTTCTTCTAAGAATATTACGGTATAAAATAAGTCTAAGTTTAAACCGCCATAAGCTTCAGGATATCGGATTCCAAAAAAGCCCATTTCTCCGAATTTTTTCCAAATAAAGCGCTCGATAGTTCCTGTTTTTTCCCATTTTTCGATATGGGGAACCACTTCTTTATTTAAAAAGTCACGTAAACTTTCTCTAAATAGTTGATGTTCTTCTGTAAAATATAACGAATTCATAGTTTGTATTGAAGTTGATTATTTGGTTTTTACGCTTTTTTAATCAAATTCCAAATATAAAACTATTATTTTTATTTTATCAACAGAAATTCCTTTAATTTTTGTTAAATCCTCAATGTTTCTAATTTCGCCATTCATACTTCTATAAGTAACAATTTCTTTAGAAATAGCATAATTGAAATATGGAAATTGAGAAAGTTCTCTAGAAGATGCTGAATTTATTTTAATCTTCTTTAATTCGCCAGAAATTGGCTTAACAAAAAATTGCTTTTTTACATTTTCAAATGTTTCTGGAGTAATGCCCCACATCCAAGAAATTTGATCAATAGAAACAAATTCTCCTAATTTACTCTTTTCATTTAAAATATTATCAGAAAGTTTTTCGCCTATTCCATAAACTTTCATCAACTCTTCTTTTGTCGCAGAATTTAAATTGATTTGAACAACTGATTCTTTCTTAACAAAACTATGGGCAGTACGAGTTGAATTTTGCTTATTAACTACCCAATCTGGAAACTTAAAAAACGGGGAAATCTTAGCTAAAAGTTCGTTTGAAACTTTTGTTACTTGTTGAAACTCTTTAGCAGAATTTACAAATTTATTTTGTGAACGAAATTTATGAAGCCTATCAATTTCTTCAATTGACATTCCTAACATATAGCCTTTATAATCGGTTATATAATTAGGATTAAACGGATAAATTTTATTGGTACTTGTCTCTTTAACTTGAAGTAAACTATCGACTTCTTTTTTAAATTGGAGTTCCGCTTGAGATCTACTCACGTCAGTTTTATCATCAAAAAAATTATAAATTCGATTAAAATTCAAAATTATAATTTGAAGAAAAACTATTATTCCCAATAATAAAAAAATCCCATTTCGGTGCTCCGATGAAAACACGAAATAGGATTTTATTTTTTTCATTTTATATAATAATTAGTCTTGTTGTCTTACTAGTTCATCATCATTCTCGCTGTAAGAATCTGGTTCTTGTTTAGGCGGAATAGTAAGTACTTTATAGAAAAAAATGATGCAAAGGCAATAACAATACCTTGAGCACAAACCATAGTTATAATTGCTGTTGAATTCATAATGTTGCTCTCCCTTCTTTAACTCTTTTTTTGTAGGCTAATAATACCACGATTGAAATAAATATAAACAATGCTAATAATAACATTCTACCTAAGAATTTGTATAAAGTATTGTTTGTAAACTTACCGGTAGCAATTTTATCTGCTGGAGAAATTATTTGATCTACCTTAACTATTACTTCTTGATTATTTTCAGCTTTGAAATTATATTCTTTATAATCTGTAAATGGCACTTTTACAACTTCCCCAGTTGCTTTATCAAAAACTTTTTTCTCATTATCAAATGCAATTTTTAAATATTGAGAGGTAGCTTCAACAACTTTGCCAGTCACTTTACCCGTTGATTCAAAATTTTCTGCAAAATAAGCATCTGCAAACCATTCTTTGTTATGAGTGTCGTTATCTTTTATCTTATCAACCCAATCTGGAATACTTGATATTAAAACCCATCCTAATAAAGCTGGAGTAACAATTAAAATTATATACTTATAAAAACCTGGAAGCTTAATATCGGCACCTTTATTGATTTCAGCCCAACCTTTCTTAATCCCAAATATATAAGAAAATAATATAGTTTCTAAAAACGCAAAAACTACCAAACTTACTGTACCTGCCCAATAATCGTACTGATCAAACAATCCTTCATTAAAAAATATTACTGTTGGCAATCCCATTGTTAATGCTAAAAATCCAAAAGACCAAGCTCCTTTGTTTTTACTCCAATTGAACTCATCTCTCATAAAGCCCATCCATGGAGTTCCCATTGCTAACGAAGAAGTAATACCAGCAAAGAACAATAATCCAAACCAAAATACTCCAGCAAAAATTGCTAATACTTCACCCCATTGTTGAAATAAATAAGGCATTGTTTGGAACGCCATACCGAAACCAGCATTTTGAATAACCCAGTCTAAACCTAAATAACCCGCAGCAATTGGAATAACAATTAAACTTCCTAAAACCACTTCTACGAATTCATTCATAAAACCAGCAGAAACAGCATTTAAAGCAATATCATCTCTCTCTTTTAAATAAGCAGCATAACAATGAATTGTTCCCATTCCTACAGAAAGTGTAAAGAAAATTTGTCCGGCTGCCGCTAACCAAACTTTAGGATTACTTAAAGAATCAAATTGTGGTGTCCATAAAAAGTTTAAACCATCCCAAGCATTAGCATTAGGGAAAATATCTGATGCACCTGAAGTCCCTAGTGTTAACCCTCTAATTGCTAATACCACACCAAATAATATTAATAATGGCATACCAATTTTAGCTACCTTTTCTATTCCACCTAAACCTTTAGACAAAATATAAGTATTTAAAAGTAAACATATTACATAGAAAACAACTGCTTCATAAGGAATTCCTGTAGTTGAATGAGCTACGTCAACATAAGAATTGAAAAAATTAGCAACATCACCCTGAGACATTCCATTAAAAGTACCAACGATTGAATGGTATACATAAGACATTGTCCAAGATTCGATATAACAATAGTAGGCAGCAACAGCTATATTGGTAAAGATTCCGAAAACACCAATGTATTTCCAAATTCTTCCTTTTGCCATTGTGTCTAATATATATGGTGTACTATGGTTACCAAATTTACCTCCATATCGACCTGTAGACCATTCGATAAACAATAGTGGAATTCCCATTACTAGGAAACAAACTAAATATGGAATAATAAATGCTCCTCCTCCATTTTGAACTGCTTGAACCGGAAATCTTAAAAAATTCCCTAATCCTACAGCATTTCCAGCCATAGCTAAAATAAGGCCAACTCTTGAACCCCAAGATTCTGTTTTTGTAGACATAAGTTAATTGGTTGATAATTTTCCAAAGATAAGAAAAGTAACCTAATTACAAAGAAAAGTTAAAAAATGCCGCTATTACAAATCAAAAACTGAGCTTCTCTTAGTATGGATCATATCTTTTAAGCGTAAAAGAAAAGCCAAAGTAAGATAAAAGCCAAAACCTAAACCAATTGTTATAAACGAAATGTAAATAAAGAACAAACGTACATTTGTTGCTCTAATTCCTAACCTTTCTGCTAGTCTTTGTGCAACAAAAAATCCGTGTTTTTCAAAAAAATGTAAAAGATTTGTAACCATTTATTTTTTTTCAAATGTATTAAATTTTACCCAAAACATCTAATCCAATTGAACATTTCAAACATTCATTTTTATTACAATAATTTTGTTTCAGATGTAGTAAAGCTTGCGAATCGAAAGCATTTTCATTTGAAACACCAATTTCTTCAAAACGAGAAGTAATTGAATTTCTTTCACTTTTCAATTCTTTTATTAAATTTAAAGAATCGTCATTAAAATCTAAACCAAGTTGTTTTGCATAAACATACTTCAAGGGCAAAATTGTATTGATAATTACCAATTGAATAAATTCTTTAGATAATTTCCGTTTATTTGAGTTTTTTATTGATTTATCAAAATTAAAATGATTCAGCCAATATTCAGAAACTTCAATTTCAAAAATTTTATAAAAGTTTTCTAAATTATTGCTTTCTATAATTCGTGCAAAAACATCAACACATTTTACATACAAAGCACATAATTGAGCAATTCTAATAGTAGGAAAATTATCAGGTCGCAATTTATAAAATTGAAAAGTCGCGTTTTTATATTCGGAAATTCTGTATTTCGCTTTTTGATAATTCCAAATATCCTGAAGTTCTTTCGCGTAATTATCTTCAAAATGAGCATTTAAAAAATTTCCACTTCCAAAAAATAAAGCTTCAAGATTTTTACTATTAACTGCCTCTTTTCTTATTATTGAAAATGGTATTTTAGAAAACAATTCGTAAAAAGAGTTCCCATTTATATTAAGACCAAAATTCTTTGCTAGCATTACAAAACAAGTAGCTTCCCAATTTTTTTCTTGATTTTCAAAAACTTCTAAAATAAATTTTGATTTCTCTTCTAAGCGTTCAAAAAATAATCTTTCTTTCCAAATCGCCAACTTTAAATTAGGAACTTCACTAATTTGATTTTCACAATTAATCCAAGATTTACTTACAAACAAAGTATCTATTTTGAGAAGTAAATCCGAATCTACACTATTTTTTAGTTCTAAAACGGGAATTTCATTATTATTGGTATAAAAAACTTCCTGATCGTGTTCCCAAACCACATGAAGAATAACATTATTATAAGCCAAATCTTGTTCGTGATGATGCACATACCAATCTGAAGACTTAACATGCATTTCTACATTTCCAGCCCATTTTTGATTACCAATAACAATTTGGGCATTAAAAAAATCAGGACCTGCAGTTTCTAAATATTGACCGAAATTTAAAATTTGGAGACTTTCTCCTTTTGTAGTTACTAATTGACGAGCATCAATTTTCTTATGCAACCACAAATAATGTAATACATTTTCTTTCATAAATTAATTTGTATGGCGTATATAATTGAAAAACAAATATAAAAAAATATATATCTATATAAACTTGTTATTTATGAAAAAATCAAAATCCTTAAAATCATATTTTATTTTCAAATGAATTAAATAATAAAAAAATTAAAAAAGGAATAAATGATAAATAAAAAAAGACGTTCAAATGAACGTCCTTTTTTAGAAACTGAAATTACTTCAGTTTGACAAAAGTATTATTTTATCGAATTGATAATATCGTGTTTTGTAATAATGTGATGTTTACCATTTCCTAAATCAATTAAAACAGCTTGATTATCTTTTGTAATTAATCTTGAAACATCTTCAATTGGAGTTCCTAATTTCACAATTGGAAAAGGTTTACCCATAACTTCTCTAATTGGTCTTTCCGCTGTGTTTTTATCGGTGATATAACTTTGGAATAAATCAGACTCATCTACAGAACCTACAAATCCGTTTACATCAACTACTGGAATTTGAGAAATTTTATATTTTCTCATTCTTTCGATAGCGTGCGATACTAATTCTTCTGTACGAACAATTACTAATGGTTTTTCGATATGTTCTTTGATTAAATCTTCTGCTTTTGTGATTTCTTCTTCAAGGAAACCTCTTTCGCGCATCCAATCATCGTTAAACATCTTTCCAACATAACGGCTTCCAGAATCGTGAAATAAGACCACAACTACATCGTCTGGACCAAAATGTTCTTTTAACTGCAGTAAACCCTTTACAGCGGCTCCAGCAGAGTTTCCAACAAAAATCCCTTCTTCTAAAGCTATTTTTCGAGTATAAACCGCAGCATCTTTATCAGTAACTTTTGTAAAACCATCGATTAATGAAAAGTCAACATTCTTAGGTAAAATATCTTCACCAATACCTTCAGTGATGTAAGAATAGATTTCGTTCTCGTCAAAAATTCCAGTTTCGTGGTATTTTTTGAAAACTGAACCATAAGTATCGATTCCCCAAATTTTGATGTTTGGATTTTTCTCTTTTAAATATTTTGCAGTTCCAGAAATTGTTCCTCCAGTTCCAACACCTACTACAAAATGCGTAATCTTTCCTTCTGTTTGTTCCCAAATTTCAGGACCAGTTTGTTCGTAATGGGCTATAGCATTACTTGGATTATCGTATTGGTTAACATACCAAGCATTTGGAGTTTCTTCTGCTAAACGCTTTGAAACTGAATAATAAGAACGAGGATCGGTAGGCTCAACATCTGTAGGACAAACTACAACTTTTGCGCCAACAGCTCTAAGAATATCCATTTTCTCTTTAGACTGTTTGTCCGAAATAACACAAATTAGTTTATAACCTTTAACAATAGCAGCTAAAGCCAAACCCATTCCAGTATTTCCCGAAGTTCCTTCGATAATTGTTCCACCTGGTTTTAAACGACCATCTGCTTCTGCATCTTCAATCATTTTAACAGCCATTCTATCTTTAACAGAATTTCCAGGATTAAAAGTTTCCACTTTTGCCAATACCAAAGCATCAACTTCAGATGTAACTTTATTCAATTTAACTAATGGCGTATTTCCAATAGTTTCTAGTATGTTTTTAGCGTATTTCATTAAAATTTAGTTTAAAAATCGGTATAATTCCGATTAATACGTAATTATCGACAAAGGTATTTATATTTTTTGGAATAATTATCTAGGGTAATTACAAATAAGAAATTTATAGTTACCAAACAATCAAAAGTAAAACTACTATCTGAAGAAATTCCAAACTAATCCGAAACGCACTATAAAATCGCGGTAAGGATAATTTGGAGCTGAATAAAAGTTATAACCTGTCCAAGCCGAATTAAAATGTTCAGCTTTTAAAAATATTCTTGCTTGGCGCACTTTAGCATTTACAAAGAAATCAAACATTGGGAAACCACCAATTTTAGTCTGATTTTGTACGTAAAACTCACCTAACAAAGGGTTATAATCATTAGCATAATATTCGGTAAAGTAATTGAATATTACACCAGTTTGTAAAAACATCGCTTTCTTAAATACGTGATCGCTAAAATACAAGGTATTTCGAGTAACAATTTGTGGAACATTAAGAATGTTATCACTTTGTTCTACATTTTGGTAAAGAATTGTATTATCTAAAGCAAATTTCCAAAGTTTAATTTCTTTATTTGCTTTAACTGAGAAATAATTGATTGTATTCGAATATTGTGCTGGAGCTACTAATAAATTTTCAATATCATTTGTAGTATTATAAAAATACAAATGATCGTTAAGCACTTTACAATTCGCTTCAACATTCAACCATTTGGTATCCACTTTAAAAAGAAAGCATTTAGTTTTTCATTTTTAAAATTATTCTTCCAATTATAAAACACATAATCACTTTGATATAAATTATAATTTAGATTTGGAAGAGAATTGAGTTTCTGATATTTAAATTCGAATTTAATATTATCGTTTAAAGCATATTTAGCAATTGCTTCTATATTAGATACAGATTGATTTGTAATTGAATTTGAAACATTTAAAAACATGTTAATTCCATTCAAATTATAATTATAGTTAGCACCAAATGAAGAAATTTGATCATTAATTGAATTAGGAACTAAAACTCCTGAGGTGCTATAAAGAACATTTCTATAAAAATAATTATAGTTGTTATTTTCCACATAAGCGATTATGTCACCAAACTTCTTTGTTGTAAATCCAACACCAATTTTATTATATAGATGATTGTATCTTGTTTTATTATTTATTTTATTACGAAATGCATCACCAAACCTTTCACTAACCGTAGGTTGGTTAAACTCGAAGAATTTATATTCATGATTAAATTGATGGTAAATCATTAAACTATTTGGGTTCGATTTACTCAACTTATAATTATGATCTACAAAAAATCGATTCCCTTTTAATAAGGAAGTAGCATCTGTAAAATAAACTTCTAAACGATTTCTTTCTTTATAAGGATCTTCACTAGATTCAAATAAAGAGGCATCAACAATACCTCCATTTTCTTGATTAGAGATATCTTGACCTGTAAAATGAGCATTTATATGGTAACGTTTATCTTTTGTAAAATAACTCGTTGTAAATCTGAAATTTCCAGAGCTTGTTATATTATTGATATACTTGCCATTCGAACGTAATCCTTTATATGCAATAGAAAAATTTAAATTTGGTTTGGTATTAACTGTAAGAAAGGCATCTAATGATTGACCTTGTTCCATAACTGTTTTAAAATACAAATCAGTTAATGGTGTAGGTACATTATAATAGTTAATATCATTAAATTCTAAATAATTGAAGTGTTTAGCAGTAAATCCCATTTTTGGAAATGTACTACTTTTATACCAATTATAATCAAGTGTATTATATGTATGCCCTTCATTAGCAAAAGCAATCAAACCGAATATATCTTTTCTAAGTAGATTGTATTTATATTCTTTTTGAATAGATAAAGTAGTATCAAGAAATGTAGTATCTCTTTCTAAAGTATAGATTTTATATAAATCTATTGGAGCTTTATTATCTCCTAAAGATTTTCCTTTAAATACTTTTGTAGTATCATTAATATTGCCAGAAGATTTAGTAATTAATTTACTATCATCAATATCCTTAGCAGGCTTTTGAGCAAATGAACTAACAGTTATAAAAAATAAAATGAAGCAAATAAATAATCTCATTATCAAAAAATATCGACAAATGTAATGAGAAATAATAGATAAAAAAAACCCTCTCAAATTGAGAGGGTTTTACGTTTTAAAAAAATAATATTAATATTATTTTTTTAAACTTTTTGCTCTAGCATTTGCAAAAGCAGCTTTAATCTTATCGTGGTTTACTGCAAATCTAGCAGAACCTAAAACAGAATTATTACTATCTAAAACAGAGATAACACCACTGTTTATTTCTATTGTTAAAACATAGTCTTCAGCTCCTGAACCATATGTAGAATCAGGAATATAAGCACTTTCTTGATCGAAATTAAGTGGATTTAATAGACCTGGTCTATAAAATTCAACTGAAGTAGGTATAGTAAATACATCGTGATATAAACCTGAAAGACCTCCATCATCCCAAACACTATAGAAAATATAATAAGTCCCATCTGGTAAATAGTTAGGGTGTGAAGGATCAACAGAAACTGATAAACTTTCTGTAGGACAAGCGCCAGTTGCACCATCATAAATTCCAGTATCATCAAAGTTTGAATCAAAAACTAAATAGTCCATATCATACTCAAAATCACAAGTAGTTGTCATTTCTCCTTGATAATAAAACTCTTTACCATAATTTAATTCAAAAATCATTTCTGAACTATCGTAATCTTCGATAGCAAAATTTACTACTTCATACTGCATCGTAGCATTAGCCAAAGATTGATTACCTATTTGAATTGATAAAGTTTTAGTATCTTCTACATAAATATCACTCAAGATTTTAATTTTACCTGAAACAGTTGTTTCTCTAGCTGGAATATCTAAGAACTCTATAGATTCATCACTAAGGTTTAAGATTTCATAATCTTCACCTAAAACAGCATCTCCGCCAATTTGCACAATTCTAAAACGAGTAGCAATCGAAGAAGGTTTATTTAATGTGATTGTAAAAGGAAATTCCTCTTCATCGTATTCATTAAGTGTAATGGTAGCTGAATTATCAAAATCTGTGGTTACTGATGCAACTACACCTTCCGTTACTTCAAATACCGAATCACCTGTTGCGTCATCTTGATTATCACAAGATACAAAACCTAAAGCTAGAGCTAAAAGAGATGACATTAAAATTTTATTCATATTATTTTTTCTCATACTATTAATAATTAAATTTTGATTAAAGTATATGCTCTGCCTGAATAAACATCCGATACAAATACATCAGTGAAAGTAATATTACCATTTGGTTGAACCGTTCCAGTTCCACCAATATCATTAGAAAACTGCCAGTCATTCAAAATTGTACAAGTACCACACAAATCTGTAATTTTTACTTTGTATCCAGCTGTTGGCCATCCAAACATTGAACTCATTTCATATAAACCATCTCCAATCTCTGTTAAAGTATGAATTTGAGGACCACTTAAATAATTAACATAATAGTTACCTGCTAAATATGAACCACAAGCTACATTTACTTTAGTAAAATTTCTATTTAAATGAACCGTTGTTCCATCAGTAAGATAAGCAACATAAGTTAATTTCCAATAATCTCCAATATTTAATGTTGAATCGTCTAATGGAAGAGAACCTCCATTAAAAGTTAAACCTTCAATAAGATCTGTATAGTCAAATTGATAAGATTTACTTTCATATTGATCAACTAAAGGCATATCAAAAGAGAAAAACAATAAATTGTTAGATGAAATCATTTCTTCTTGATCGGTACCTACATTTATTAAGCCAAAATATTGCTTGTAAACTTCTACTTTTTCAATCTCATCACGACCTTGAAATACAGAAAAGTTTACTGACATAGTTTCATCATTAGGTTGACCTTGTTTGTAAGTAAGAGAAGAAGTCATCTCCGCTACTAGTCCACCTGTATTTTTGTTCCCTGTTAAAGTATCTTCATCATCAGAACATGCAAAAGACAAAAATAACAAAGAAAATAAAGATAATTTTAATAAATTTTTCATATTCTATTTTTTTTTAGTTCATCCACCAAACTTTCGATAACATAGTATCTCCTTGATCTAATGTTGCTACTGCAGCGGCATAACTTGCTTGGTTAAAGTTTTGCTCATCAGTAGAGTAATAAAATCTTCTTGGAATTGCTGAAATAGCAGCATTAGCAACTGGAGATAAAGCAGGGTATCCTGTTCTTCTCCACTCAGTCCAAGCTTCAATACCTTGACCGTAAAGTGCTAACCACATTTGAGTACCTATTTTTTCTCTTGCATCAGCCTGAGTATTAAAATCTACCACAGAATTTGACAAATAAGCTGGACTAACTGATAAACCATTAAAAGAAAAATTAGCAGCTATACCTTTATTATAGTGAATCTTTGCTTCAGCAAGACCACCAGAAATAATACCTTCATTAGCTGCTTCTGCTAAATAAAATTCAACTTGAGCATAAGATAACATTACACCTGGTAACTCAGGATCTAAATAAAACTCACCTGGTGATGAAAAATTATTATAACTACCAGAATTCTCAGTACCAGGTACATTACCTACATAAGCTCCAGAATTATTAACTTGAGCAAATACCTCTAATCTATCGAAATCAAATAACGAATTTAATTTATCAACTAGAACCGAGCTTACTTTATACTCATTTCTTGTACTGAAAACAATTGTTTCATAAATTGGATTAGCATCAGGTTGAGAAGCTGTGTATGCTAACTGAGCACTGTCATCGTTAGAAGACATTAATAAACCAGAATTTACTAAAGCCTGTACATCAGTAGAAACATTTCTAACTTTAGAAATTCTCATTAAGGCTTTTAATTTTAATGAAGCGGCTAATTTTCTCCATTTAGCAACATCACCACCATATAATAAATCTGCAGAAACCGTTATATCACCAGAACCTGAAGCAAATAAATTCTCAGCTTGATCTAACAAATCTAAAATTCTATCATAAACTTCTTCTTGTGAATTATATGCAGGCTTAAAAACTGTAGGAATACCAACTTCATCAAAAGGTACAGGACCATATAAATCAGTTAAAATTTGGAAAGCATTTGCTTGCATTACTAAAGCAGCTCCTTGTAAATTAGTATTACCCTCATCTCCAGCTAAAGTGTAGGCAGCTTTTGCCTCACCAATGACACTAGCATACATAGATGTCCATACTGAGTTCATTAAAGCTCTACGAGGAATATATTTTTCTTCATCGTTATATTGAACTTTTGACCAATGTTGTGCCCAACATAATCCCATATCACCACCAACTTGAGCATTATACAATACATTCTGAGTTGAAATTATTGTAGTAGCTAATAATAAGTTAGGGTCTGTTACTTGTGAGTCATTCGGCGATTGATTGATTGACTCAAAGTCTTTGTCACAACTAACAGTTAGCGCTGCTAAAGCTGTAACAAAAAATAAACCTATTCTCTTCATAGTAATTTAATTAAAATTTAACATTAATATTAAATCCGTAAGTTCTAGCAGACGGTAATTGACCAAATTCTTGACCTTGCTCACCATTTGAACTACTGAAACCAGTTTCAGGATCAATATGAGGAACTTTAGAGTATAATAATGCAAGGTTTCTACCTACAACAGATACTTTAAAATCTTGAATAAATGTTCCTCTTAACCAGTTTTTAGGTAAAGAATAACCTAAAGACACTTGTCTTAACTTAACATAAGATGCATCAAAAATTCCAGATTCAGTAAAGTTAGAATAGTTGTAAGCATATTGGTTGAAAGTTTTAGCATCCACAACTACGTTGTTTGGTTGCCATCCTCCGTTTCCGTCAGACATTACACCATTTCCAACTACTCCTGTTTCTCTACCAATTGTAGTTTCAGCTAAAGTACCAGCATATCTACCCCACATGTAAGTCATTGAGAATAACTCTCCACCCATTTTAGCATCTATTAAAGTACTTAAGTCAAAGTTTTTATATTTGAAAGTAAAGTTAGCACCACCTGTCCAATCTGGAGTAATGTTACCTAATACAGCTAATTGCTCATTATTTGTAACTGGCAATCCATTTTCATAAACAATTTGACCTTGATCATTACGTAAATAAGGAAAACCAACTATGGCACCATAAGCTTGTCCTGGAATAGCTTGTAATTCCATACCCCATTGACCACCTAAAACATATGAATCTTGTCCACCTAAATCAACAACCTCATTTTTGTTTTTAGCAAAGTTTAAATCAACATCAAAACTAAAGTTCTCATTTTTAACAACTGTAGCTCCTAATTGTAATTCAATACCTTTATTTGTCATTGTAGCAGCATTTAACCAAGCATTTGTAAAAGTTGAAGCAGAAGATACCTGAGTTGGTAAAATTAAGTCTTCACCTTTTTGGCTATAATAAGTCGCAGCAAATCTAACACGGTTTTTAAACGCATTAACATCTAAACCAACTTCAATACCTGTAGTAGATTCTGGTTTAATATCTGGATTCCATTGTGTATTAGGAACACTTGAAATAGTACCAAAATTATTATTAGATAATCCATAAGTAGTATTTAAAGAGTACTCAGATAAAGGACCTACACCCCTACTTTAGACCATCCACCTCTTACTTTTGCGTAATTGATAGTTGAATTACTGAAACCTAACATATCTGATAAGATAAATGATGCAGTAACTGATGGATAGAAGAATGAGTTATTCTCAGGTGAGAATAATGAAGACCAGTCATTTCTAGCAGTAAAATCTAAGAACGCATAATTTTTGAATGATAATTGACCAAAACCAAAAACACTGTTGATTCTTTGCTCGTAGTAGTTACTATCAATAACTGGAGTAGTTCCAGATTTAACGTTTGATAAAGTAAATAAACCTGGTAACTCTAAACCACCTGTTAATTCTCCGATAGCATTTGAACGAACTCTTTTTAAACTATTTAAACCTCCGTTTAAAGTTAATTTAAAACTTTCAGACAAATCTTTATTCCAAGTTAAAATAGTTTCAGCATTTATTTCAGAATATCTTCTGTTAATATCTGCATAGTAACCATCTTGATACTCATTAGTACCAATTTCTTTTCTTAAAGTCTCTCTTTGAGAGTATTGATCTAACGAAACTTTTCCATTAATAGACCAGTTATCATCAAATTTAAAGTTTAATCCAAAACTTCCAACAATTCTATCTTGATCTAATGTACTTCTATTTGTTTCTAAAGCCCAATAAGGGTTATTTTGGAATACTGTATTCCAGTTTAACGGAGTACCTTCTGCAGCAGTTCCAACAGCAGCTAACGGCAAGTTTCTCCAATCTCTTAAAGCTGGGAAATTAACGTTTCTTGCAGACCATAAAAACTGTTGAACTGGATTTTCAGAAGTATAACCCACGTTAGGTAAGTTATTACTTTTATTATTGAAATAGTTAACATTAACATTTGCAGTTAATTTATTACCCAATTTCATACTTCCATTTAAACCTACATTAAATTTTTTGAAGTCAGTAAAAGGGATCATACCTTTTTCACTTGTGTTACCAATTGACATTCTAAAGTTAGAAAACTCATCACCTCTTGACAACGTTAAAGTATTACTTTGAGACAAACCTGTATCATAGAAATTTTTAACATTATCCTTGTAAGATCTCCAAGGAAGTGGAGCACCACCAACTTTGTAAGAATCCCATTGAACAAACTCTAAACCTCTGTCTAAAGCAGGCCCCCAACTCTCATCAACACTGTCATTGTATCCACCACCTGCACCATCAACGAATTCGAAGAAATCACTAGTAGCTCCTTGACCGTATGAATTTTGATAAGAAGGTAATCTTAAAGGATTTGAAAAAGTTGTATTATTATTGAAAGCAACTTCAATTTTACCATTTTTATTTTTACCAGATTTAGTGGTAATTAAAATAACCCCTTTACTAGCACGGATACCATATAAAGCAGCAGCAGTTGGCCCTTTCAACACAGTTACTGATTCTACATCATCAGGATTGATACTTGCAGCACCATTTGGCAAATCACGTCCACCACTAGACCCTGCATTACCATAACTTGTATTATCGTAAGGAATACCATCGATAACAAATAACGCTTGATTATTACCTGTAATTGTTGAAGCACCTCTTAATACAATTCTTGAAGAAGCTCCTACAGCACCTGAAGAACTCGTAACTTGTACACCCGCAATTTTACCAGATAATGAATTAACAATATTTGACTCTCTAGCCTCTGTTAAATCTTCACCTTTTACTGATTGCGCAGCATAAGTCACCGCTTTTTCAGATTTTTTAACACCTAACGCAGCAGTTACAACCACCTCTTCAAGTTGAGCCGCTTTAATTGTAACATTGTAAGAGCTAGCCGCGCCCACAGTTACTTCTTGGTTAGCATAACCAACATAAGAGACAACTAAAACATCTCCTTGTTTAGCACTGATGGCATAATTACCATCAAAATCTGTAGTAGTACCACGTGTTGTTCCTTTTACAACTACGTTAGCACCAGCAATTGGGCCTAGTTCATCAGACACAACCCCTGTAATAGTTTTCTCTTGAGCAAAAGAAAACTGCATTGTTAACGCTACTAAAAGCGTAAAAATCCATTTAAACTTCGATCTCATATTAAATTTATTTGAGTTAGTTATTCCGCAAACTTCTTAATTATTTCTTAAATAAACAAATAATACTTCGGAATATTACTAATTTATTTATGTTAAATTTTTCACCAAATAATTTAAGTTTTGCAAATAGTTCTCTTCTAAGAGATGCATTTTTATCAAAAAGGTTGCGTAAAAAATTATATTTTTGATAAAAAATTCAATGTTAAGTAAAAGTTACGGCAATTTTAAATTAGAGTGCGGAACCGATGAAGCAGGCCGAGGATGTTTAGCTGGTCCAGTAACAGCAGCAGCTATCATTTTAGATACAAATTTCGAGAATCAAACTTTAAATGATTCTAAACAGTTATCAGAAAACAAGCGCTTTCAACTTCGTCCAGAAATAGAATCGCAAGCCATAACTTTTGCCGTTACTCATATATATAATGAAGAAATAGACGAAATCAACATTCTCAACGCTTCCATGAAAGCCATGCAGGAATGTATTTTAAAACTGTCTCAAAAACCCGAACATATTATAGTAGACGGCAACCGAGGTATTTTTAGAAAACTTGGGATTCAAAATACCGTTGGAAAAATTTTCACTCAAGAAGAAATTGAGTATTTAAAAGATATTCCCAACCAAAGTATTATAAAAGGAGATGCTAAATTTTTAAGTATTGCCGCCGCTTCGGTACTAGCCAAAACGTATCGCGACGAATTTATGGACAAAATCCACGAAGAATATCCGATGTACAACTGGAAAAAAAACAAAGGTTACCCCACAAAAGAACATCGCGAAGCAATTGCCAAGTATGGCCCATGCAAATACCACAGAATGAGCTTTCGATTATTGCCCGAACAGTTGATTTTGGATTTATGATTGAAGATTTCAGATTTAAGAAATAACACCTCGAGTTCTGAATAGCATTTGAAAGTGATTAAAAGGTAAAACTCGAAAATCACAATAAATCCCCATAGAAAATATATGAGATATGTACGGGATATGTACGGGATATGTACGGGATATGTACGGGATATGTATGGGATAACTATACCATTTCTGCTTCAAATAAATTTTGAAAATGTTTAAGAATTTTTTCGCGCACTTCGTTTTCATCTACTTCCCTACCTAATTCTACATGCAAAGATGTTACTCCTTTTCCACGAATACCACACGGAATAATATTATCAAAATAACCTAAGTCTGAATTTACATTTAATGCAAAACCATGCATGGTTACCCAGCGACTCGCACGCACACCCATAGCACATATTTTTCGAGCAAATGGTGTTCCTACATCTAACCACACTCCGGTTTCCCCTTCACTGCGTACGCCTTTTAAACCATAATCGGCTAAAACCAAAATAATAGTTTCTTCAAGCAAACGTAAATACTTATGTATATCGGTAAAGAAATTTTCTAAATCTAATATAGGATAGCCTACAATTTGCCCAGGACCGTGATAGGTAATATCTCCACCTCTGTTAATTTTATAAAAAGTAGCTCCTTTATCTGCCAGTTGCTTTTCGGAAAGCAACAAATTAGAAACATCTCCACTTTTCCCTAAAGTATATACGTGTGGATGTTCTACAAACAAAAAATAATTATCGGTTTCAACATCGGGGTTTTCTCTTTTTTGCTTTTTTTGTTCCACAACTTTAGCAAATATTTCTTCTTGGTAGTCCCAAGTATCTTTATAGTCTTTAGTTCCTAAATCTTGAAGGAACACTTTTTTATTTTGAACGCTTACCATAGCATCATTAATTAGACTACAAATATACAAATAGTTTACCGTTTAGCCCTGATGGAAGTGATATCCTTTTTTGTTCCCGATTCTACTCAAACTAACAAAAAAGATAAAACGAACAGCAGGAACACCGCAAGCAAAAAAACGCTAGCCATTCGCTTCAAATGGCACTAAAAATTTCAAAATTGTAAATTGACTCATTATCAAATTATAACTATCTTTGCCGGCTTAAAATAAAAATGTATGCAACTTTCAGAACAAGAAATCATTAGAAGAGAGAAATTGACCAAGTTAAGAGAGCTTGGCATTAATCCGTATCCTGCCAATTTGTATCCTGTTAATCACACTTCGAAACAGATAAAGGACGATTTCTCTGAAGGCAAGCAAGTTACTATTGCCGGACGTTTAATGAGTGTTCGTGATCAAGGGAAAGCTTCGTTTGCTGAATTACAAGACAGCGAAGGTAGAATTCAGTTGTATTTTAACCGCGATGTAATTTGCGAAGGCGAAGACAAAACATTATACAATACCGTTTTCAAGAAATTAATTGATTTAGGTGATTTTATTGGTATTGAAGGCGAATTGTTCACGACTAAAGTAGGCGCAAAAGCCGTTCGTGTTTCCAATTTTACTTTCTTAAGCAAAACCCTTCGTCCGTTACCGTTACCAAAAACTGACGAACAAGGTCATGTTTTTGACGCTTTTACCGATGCTGAATTGCGTTACCGTATGCGTTATGTAGATTTAGTGGTGAATCCGCAAGTAAAAGACGTTTTTGTAAAAAGAACTAAATTATTCAACGCTATGCGTTCTTTCTTTAACGACAAAGGATACATGGAAGTTGAAACTCCAATATTACAATCGATTCCCGGTGGAGCTGCTGCCCGTCCGTTTATTACGCACCACAATTCGTTAAACATTCCATTGTACATGCGTATTGCTAACGAATTGTACTTAAAACGTTTAATCGTAGGTGGTTTTGAAGGTGTTTATGAGTTTTCTAAAAACTTCCGTAACGAAGGAATGGACAGAACACACAATCCGGAATTTACCGCTATGGAAATTTATGTAGCTTACAAAGACTACAACTGGATGATGGAGTTCACTGAGAATTTATTAGAACATTGTGCCTTAGCCGTTAACGGAACCACAGAAGCTACTTTTGGCGAACATAACGTAAACTTTAAAGCGCCTTATGCTCGTGTTACGATGACTGACGCTATTAAACAATTCACTGGTTTTGATATTACCGGTAAAAGCGAGGACGAAATTCGTGCGGCTGCAAAATCAATGGGAATTGAAGTAGATGATACAATGGGTAAAGGAAAATTGATTGATGAGATTTTTGGTGAAAAATGCGAAGGAAACTTCATTCAACCGACTTTCATTACTGATTATCCAAAAGAAATGTCGCCTTTATGTAAAGAACACAGAGATAATCCGGAATTAACGGAACGTTTTGAATTGATGGTTTGTGGTAAAGAAATTGCGAATGCGTATTCGGAATTGAATGACCCAATTGACCAAAGAGAGCGTTTTGAAGCGCAATTAGCTCTTTCGGAAAGAGGTGATGATGAAGCAGGACAATTTATTGATGAAGATTTCTTAAGAGCTTTAGAATATGGTATGCCACCAACTTCTGGTTTAGGAATTGGAATGGACCGTTTAATTATGTTCTTAACAAACAATCCGTCTATCCAAGAAGTATTGTTTTTCCCGCAAATGAAACCAGAAGCAAAACCATTAGCCATTAGCGATGAAGCAAAAGCTATTGTGGAACTTTTAAAAGCAGAAAACAATCAGGCTTTGGCACAATTAAAAGAAAAAGCAGGATTGAGCGGTAAAAAATGGGATGCTGCAATGAAAGAATTAGCAAAACACAATTTAACTAAAGTAATTGTGGAAGGTGATAATAAAACAGTAGAGCTTATAAAGTAATTTAAATTATTTGTTTATTTTAGCGTCTGTTAATTTTTACATAAAAAAAACTATTGGTTTTAAACCTTCTATTTTTTTTAATGTCTTAAGACTATAAATCAAAAAAATATAAAAGATGAAAAATTTATTAATCATTGCAGTAATGCTAATCAGCACAATTTCTTTTTCTCAAAATGAAAGAAAAGGAAAGCTTTCTAAAGAAGAGCAAGTTGAAGTTCAATTAAAAAAAATGACAACTGATTTAAATTTAGACACTAAACAACAAAAAGAAGTAAAAGCATTTTTAGTTGAAAAAGCAGACAAACGAGAAGCTAAAAGAGCTGAAATTCAAGCAAGAAGAGAAGCTGGAAAACCAAGACTTTCTGAAGAGGAAAGAGAAGCATTAAAAGCTGAACTTCAAAATGAAAAAGCTCATGATAAAGAACGTCTTGGAAAAATTTTAAGTGAAGACCAAATGAAAAAATGGGATCAAATTCAAACTGAAAAGAGAGAAGAAAAAAAGGCTCATTTAAGAGAAAGAGAATGTCTAAAAAATAAAATGGGTTAAAAAATTTGCCAAAACAATTTTTTTAATTTAGATTTGGTAATATTTTAAACCTTTTAACTACTATGAAAAAACTTTTATTAGCATTAGTATTTATATTTTCAGTAAGTTTTGCTTCTAACGCGCAAGAGAGCGATGTAAAAGCAAAAGAAACTACTTATAAAATTAAAGAATATTTAAGTTTAGACGACACAAAAACTCAGGCTGTTTATGAAATTTTGGTTCATAAAAACAAAACTGTAGCTACAGAGCCTAATTTAGATGAAGAAAGAAAAATCTTGATTAGAAGAAAATTTGACAAAAAATTGGAATCTGTATTAAGTGAAGCTGAATATAAAAAGCTAAAAGCAAACAAGACATTATGTTTTGAAATTGAAAATTAAAAAAAAATCCCAGTTTAAAACTGGGATTTTTTTTACCATTATTTAGTGACTTTTTCAACAGCTTTAACGGTATTATCTAAATCTTCATACGTTAATGCATCGGTTAAAAACCAAGTCTCATAAGAAGATGGCGCTATATAAACACCATTATTTAGCAAGCCATGGAAAAAGTCTTTGAATTTTTGATTGTCTCCATTTTTAGCGGTTTCAAAATCGACAACTGGATTTTTATCAAAATGCACAGAAATCATAGAACCTACTCTATTGATAGTAAACTCTACTTTATTTTTTTCTAGTACACTGCGCATTCCTTTTCTAAATAAGCTGTTTTTTCTTCCAAACGCTTGTAAATATCTAGATCTGCATTTAAAGCTTTCAACATTTCATATCCAGCAGCCATTGCTAATGGATTCCCTGACAACGTTCCTGCTTGATAAACCGGACCAAGAGGCGCTAAGTGATTCATAATTTCTTCACCACCTGCAAATGCTCCAACAGGCAAACCACCACCAATAACTTTACCAAAACAAACTAAATCGGCTTTTACGTTATATAGTTCTTGAGCTCCTCCTTTTGCTAAACGAAATCCCGTCATTACTTCATCAAAGATCAACAAAGTATTATTATTAGTACAAACTTCTCTTAATTGAGCTAAAAAGTTATTCAAAGGCGGTATACAACCCATATTACCCGGAACAGGCTCCACTATTACAGCAGCTATTTCGTTTTTATTTGCCTCGAAAATTGATTTTACATTTTCAATATCATTAAACTTAGCTAACAAAGTATCTTTAGCAGTTCCTTGTGTAACTCCGGGGCTATTTGGCACACCAAAAGTACTCAATCCACTTCCAGCTGCAATCAAAAATGAATCGGAATGACCATGATAACAACCCGAAAATTTAATAATCTTATCTCTTTTTGTATATCCTCTTGCTAAACGAATAGCACTCATACATGCTTCAGTTCCTGAATTTACAAATCTAATTTTATCAATATTAGGTACCATAGAAACTGCTAATTCAGCAATTTTAGTTTCTAATTCTGTAGGTGTACCAAATGAAGTTCCTTTTTTTGCTCTTTCAATAACTGCATTTACCACAGGTTCAAAAGCATGGCCTAAAATCATTGGGCCCCATGAATTGATATAATCAATAAATTGATTACCATCTTCATCATACAAATAAGCACCTTTAGCTTCTTTGATAAAAATAGGCGTACCCCCTACTCCTTTAAACGCTCTAACAGGCGAATTAACGCCACCAGGTATAACTTTTCCTGCTTCGATAAACAAAGCACTACTTCTAGTGTAATTCATTATTTTACTTTAATTATTTGCCCAATAGACAAACTATTATCATTTAATTTATTTAATCGTTTAATTTCTTCTACAGTTGTATTGAACTTCTTTGATAATGAGTACAAAGTATCCCCTTTTTGAATGGTATACATACTTGCATCAGCAACTGAATTATCTACTACAACTACTGTATTACTTCTCCCAGAAGTTCCTGTAACTTCTTCGTCAAACAAGTTTAACTGATATCTTTCTATTAAACCAATTAATTTAGAAGGATATTTTGGATCTGTAGCATAACCCGCTTTTTTAAACCTTCAGCCCAACCTTTATAATCTAATTTATCTAATTGAAACAAACTATTGTATCTGCTTCTTGAAGTTAAAAACAAAGCATGATCGTGATAAGAATCTGCTGGATCAGAATATTTTCTAAAACATTCCTGAGCAGCATCGTCGTCATGAGTAATTGTTGGACCCGTCCATTCTTTATGACATTTAATTCCAAAATGATTATTTGCTTCTAAACACAATCTTCCTTTTCCTGCACCTGATTCTAATATACCTTGTGCTAAAATAATACTCGCCGGAATTCCATAAGTTTTCATATTTCCTTGTGCAACTCCCTTAAACTGATTAATATATTCCGTTACAGTTATTGTTGTAGCACTAACTTTTGAAGTTGCCTCCAGCGTTTCATTACTACTCTGTGTACTCGATTTTACAGGTTCTGTTTTCTTTTCTGTTGTAACTACAGGTTTATGAGTAACAGTCCTTGTAGTTTTCTTGTTGGTACTTGTTGTTCTCACAACTTTTTTAGACGAACCACAACTTGTTATAATTAAACCAAATAGTACTATTGCAAAAAATTTAATCTTCATAAATAATAATCTCTTTATTTTTTTCTTTTAGAATCTTGTTAACTCCTTTAATTCCTTGTAAACCTCCGGTATGAATAGCTAAAATTTTAGAACCCGATGGAAAATAATTCTTGGCTATTAAATCTATTATACCGAACATCATTTTACCATTATACAATGGATCTAATGGAACATTTGTTTCTAAATAAAACTTATTTAAAAACGTTATCAATTCTGGCTTTATTTTACCATATCCACCGAAATGATAATCTAAAATCAAATCCCAGTTATTTTGATGGACAAATTTACGAATATCGTTGTATAAAAAATCACCTTTTAATGCAGGAAAACCTAATATTTTTTGATTTGTTTTTGAAGCATTAATAATTCCAGAAATTGTTCCCCCAGTTCCTACTGCACAACATACAAAATCGAAACTAGAATCATCTTCTTCTAAAATTTCTTCACATCCTTTTATTGCCAATTCATTTGTTCCTCCTTCAGGAACCAAATAAAAAGAACCGAACTTTTCTTCTAATTCTTTTAAAAAAACCTCAGAGTCTTTATTTCTATAAATTTCTCTTGAAATAAAATAGAACTTCATCCCAAGATTACGTGCCTCACGCAAAGTTGGATTGTCGTCAATTTGATTGATTAATTCCTCACCACGAATAACTCCAATAGTTTCAAAACCAAATTCTTTTCCAGCGGCAGCAGTTGCTAGAATATGATTTGAAAAAGCACCACCAAAAGTTACAATTTTAGAAAAACCTTTTTCGCTTGCTTCAATTAAATTGTACTTTAATTTACGAAGTTTATTACCCGAAATAAGCGGATGATTTAGATCGTCTCTTTTGATATACAATTCAATATCAGTTCCAAAATCTAATGCAATTTTCTGATTCACATTACAAAGTAAGGGAAAAATCAGATAAGGACATTGCCTTCTTCTCAAATCTTCTCTTACTTCCAGAGTAAATTTATGGTTAAAGTTAGCTGAATTTAGGTCGAAAAATTGCTTTTCTTACAACTTAAAAGCGATTTTATAACAATTCATTAACATTTTATCAGCAAAAAATCGATTTTGCATCATTTTTATCAAAAAACAAGGCTTGTTCGGATATAAATTCAATAAAATACAATAAAAAAGCTTTTTTACCAAAAATAAATCATTAAAATTTGCTAAAAAACTAAATATCTTGCAAAATTCCCATTAAAAAACAAAAATATTGACTTACAAGTAGTTAGCTTAAAAATCGAGTTTTGGTTATTTCATCATAAAAAAAAAACTATTATGCAAGCATAGCATTTCATAATCAGCAATTTATCTTTGCATCAAAATTCGGAATAACTGTATTGGTTTTCGGAATAACTGTATTTTAAAAAGAACTCTCTATTAAATTATGAAAAAAATTACTTTACTTCTCTTAATTATTTTCCCTGCATTATTTTTTCACAATCAGTTTCTTTAACCAATAACGTTACTTGGGGTAACAATTGTGGTAATGGAAATACTCAAACTATCATAATTGATGGTGACTTAAATTTGAATGGTAAAAATTTAACTCTAAAAAATGTAAGTATAATCGTTACTGGAAACTTAAATGGTGGGGGTAAAATTCTGAATCACTGTAATAACAACCCATCCACTTATTGCGTTAGAGGTGCTGTTCAAAACAATCCAACTATTTCTGTAACTAGAAACTATGATTGTGTTCCTCCTTCTTGTACCAAAACTTGGAATGGTTCTGTAAGTACTAATTGGAATGTAGCAAACAACTGGACGCCATCTGGTGTACCCACTATTAATTGTGATGTTCTAATTAACAACACGGTTCCTTGTATTATTAGTACAAACAATGCAGAAGCTAAATCTATTACGGTTTCTAATGCAGGTTCTTTAAATATCAATAATTCTGGTATTGCCAAAGTGAAAGGAAAAATTGATGTTGCTGCTACTGCTAACTTTATCTTAGAAAACGCTTCTAGTTTAATTAAAATTGATGATGTGGTCAATGAAGGTTCTATCACTATGAAGCGAACCACTTCTATTACTAAAATGGATTATGTGTATTGGTCATCGCCAGTTGAAAGTTTTAATGTTTCCAATGTTTCTCCCAATTCTAGTTTAATCTACAAATGGATTCCAACGATATCAACCAATTTGAATGGATTTGGAAACTGGGCAGGTGCTGCTAATGAGGTAATGGTAAAAGGAAAAGGATATATCGTAAGAGGTCCAAATAACTTTAGTACTACTACACCACAAAATTTTACTGCTATCTTTACAGGAAAAGCAAACAACGGAACTATTTTAACACCAATTGCAAGAGGTACTTACAGCGGACCTAACTACTTTAACGGAGGAACTAAAGTAACTAGTAATGATGACAACTGGAACTTAATAGGTAATCCGTATCCATCTGCAATTGATGCAATTGACTTTTTAACGGCAAATCCCTCAATTGATGGATACATTATGTTATGGACACACGGAACATCACCAAGTAGTGCTTATTCTGACCCATTTTATGAAGGATTTGTTTATAATTATTCCATTGCAGATTACATTAGATATAACAATCTTGGAGCTTCAAACGGACCTGACGTATTTAATGGATATATTGCTGCTGGACAAGGTTTCTTTGTTTCAATGCTTGATGGTGGTCCAGATACTCAAAACTTAAACTTTACAAATGCTTTAAGAAGTAATACTTACGACAACGGTCAATTCTACAGAAACACTAATAATAGTGTTACATCAAACGAAAAGCACCGTATTTGGTTAGATATTATAAATACAACAAACAACTCTTCAATGACAGCTCTAATTGGTTATGCTGATGGTGCGTCAAATAGCAGGGATCGTTTATATGACGCTGAAACCGATAACAAAGTAACTTTAAATTTATTTTCTTTAATTGACGATGTAAAATTTGCTATTCAAGGAAGACAAACACCTTTTGATGATAATGATGTTGTTCCTTTAGGATTTAGAACTCCAAGCAGTGGTATTTATTCAATAGGAATTAAATCGATTGATGGTCTATTTGAAACAACAGCTCAAGCAATATTTTTACACGATTTAGAGTTAAATATTATTCATGATTTAAGAAGCATGCCTTATTCTTTCCAAGCAAATGAAGGAACTAACAACAATCGTTTCAATTTAATTTTCAAAAATACTTTAAGCGAAAATACAACAGAACTTAACGATAATTCTGTTTGGGTTTCTTCGTCAACTGGATTAACTGTACATTCTTCTATTGAAAATATTAGTTCAATTAAAGTTTTTGATATTCTAGACCGAGTAATTACAAATAAAGAGAAGGTTACTTCTAAAACTATTGTATTAGACCAAATTCTAAAAACAAATAGTGGTTTAATTTTAGAAATCACTCTTGAAAACAATAAAGTTTTATACAAAAAAGTAGTTTATTAATTCTATAACTCTTTAATCTTTTAGAAAAGCCTTCAAAATTTTGAAGGCTTTTTTTGTTACTAAACACTTTAACAAAAATACAACTTACTAAAAAGCAATATATTAGAAAATATTTTTGTAGATGAAAAATATCCTTTAAAAGTCTTCATTCAGCTAGAAGGTGATTGTAATGGTGTTTTTGTAACCAACAAATCAGCAAATGGTTTTACAGTAAAAGAATTGCAAAATGGAAATAGTAATGTTTCCTTTTATGCAAATTGTTGCTAATAGAGCAGACACTAAAGATGATAACGGAGAAATTATTTCAAATTTTGAAAATTTAAGACTCCCAATTGGGCCTACTTCTTTAAAAGAAAAACAGTTAAGTTCAAAGAAAATGGAAAGAAAGGAATAAGACTAAAAATATTTCAAAAAACTCCAAAAAGACCTCTTCTTTAAATAGTCGAAGTTTTTTTCATTTACATAAGCTTCACGTTCAAATGAAATGTTTCGGTATGCCCTACTCCAATTTTTATATTGTAACAATCGAATTAAAAACTCTATTCCATACCAAATGAAAAAAGGAAGAACCAATAACTCTAATTGTTGTCTTATGTGAATTTTTTCATGATTTATTAAAACTTCATTTCGCTTATCTTCATTTCGCAACAAGAAAATAAATGGAAACAAAGTTATTCCTCTGTAACCTTTTGGTAATAAATATTTGAAAACAATTATAAACATTTACTGCAAAGTTGCTAAATTTCTTCATAACAAACTATTTAATCTTAGGAAAGAAGTAATCTTGGTCAAAAATATTTATTTTTGTAAAACTTAAAATAACTATTTTTAAGTCGATTTGTAGTGATGAATAACGAATTAAATCCGAATAATTTAAAAGAAGGCGAAGATTTCTATTACACGCCCGAAGGGTACAAGTGTTTTACAGAGAAATACCACTTAAAAAGAGGTTATTGTTGTAAAAGTGGCTGTCGTCATTGCCCCTACGGATTTGATAAAAATACGGGAACTGTTTCAAGAGAGAAAAGAACAAAGAGAAAAGAATAAAGAATAAAGAATAAAGAGAAAAGAAGAAAGATGCAAGAGTTTATCGAAATTTTCATACTGAGCCTCTCAAAATTATCAAACTGAGCTTGTCGAAGTAACTTTTTTTTTAAACTATAAACAACCAAGAAATAAAATGGATATCCATTTACAAAATTACCGAATCAAAATATACAAGTCTTACCATAGGTCAGACATTCGTTATCCATAGTTTTTAGTTTAGGGCGTGTCCACGAATTTCGTGGTCGGGCTGTCCGTGCTACACGGTAGCTCACTCCCATCCCTCACGCAAACAATAAATTAAAAACAAGCGCTTATTGCTAAATGCATAAAGCTTAAAGCACAAAAAAATGACATTTAAAGAACAAATATTAGAAGGAATTCCTTCAGTTTTACCACAGCCAAAAGTTTACGAATCGCATATTAATCATGCGCCAAAACGCAAAGAAATTTTAACCGACGAAGAAAAGAAATTAGCATTAAAAAATGCATTGCGCTATTTCGAACCTCAACATCATGCTACTCTAATTCCTGAGTTTAAAGAAGAATTAGAAAAATACGGGCGTATTTATATGTATCGTCTTCGTCCAGATTACGAAATGAAAGCAAGAAACATTAACGATTATCCGGGTAAAAGCTTACAAGCTAAAGCCATTATGTTAATGATTCAAAATAATTTAGATTATGCTGTGGCGCAACACCCACACGAATTAATTACCTATGGTGGTAACGGAGCCGTATTTCAAAACTGGGCACAATATCGCTTAACGATGAAATACTTGGCCGAAATGACTGATGAACAAACATTAGTTATGTATTCGGGGCATCCCATGGGATTATTTCCTTCGCACAAAGAAGCGCCAAGAGTTGTAGTTACAAACGGAATGATGATTCCTAATTATTCTAAACCAGACGATTGGGAAAAATTCAATGCTTTAGGTGTAACACAATACGGACAAATGACTGCCGGAAGTTATATGTACATTGGTCCGCAAGGAATTGTTCACGGAACAACCATTACTGTCTTAAACGGATTTAGAAAAATAAAGAAAAATCCTAGCGGAAGTTTATTTGTTACTTCTGGTTTAGGCGGCATGAGTGGCGCCCAACCAAAAGCAGGAACTATTGCAGGATGTGTTACCGTTTGTGCCGAAGTTAATCCTAAAATTACCAAAATTCGTCACGAACAAGGTTGGATTCATGAAGTAATTGAAAACATCGACGAATTAGTTACAAGGACTAAAAAAGCTTTAGAAAACAAAGAAGTAGTTTCCATTGCATATTTAGGAAATGTGGTAGAGGTTTGGGAAAAATTTGATCAAGAAAATTTACATATCGATTTAGGTTCCGATCAAACTTCTTTACACAATCCTTGGGCTGGTGGCTACTACCCTATCGGATTTACCTTTGAAGAATCGAACGAAATGATGGCTAACAATCCTGAACAATTTAAAGTTGAAGTTCAAAAAACATTACGTCGTCATGCAGATGCTATTAATAAACACACGGGAAAAGGAACTTATTTCTTTGACTATGGCAATGCTTTTTTATTAGAATCTTCAAGAGCTGGCGCTGATGTGATGAATGACCATCCAACACTAGGTAGAGAATTTAAATACCCAAGTTATGTTCAAGACATCATGGGACCAATGTGTTTCGATTATGGATTTGGTCCATTCCGTTGGGTTTGCGCTTCAAACAATCCAGAAGATTTAGCTAAAACTGATAAAATTGCTTGTGATGTTTTAGAAGAAATGATGCAAAGTGCTCCAGAAGAAATTCAGCAACAAATGGCGGATAACATTCAATGGATTAAAGGGGCACAAGAAAACAAATTAGTTGTAGGCTCACAAGCTCGAATTTTATATGCCGATGCCGAAGGAAGAATTAAAATTGCAGAAGCGTTTAATCAAGCAATTGCTAAAGGTGAAATTGGTCCGGTTGTTTTAGGGCGCGACCACCACGATGTTTCTGGAACCGATTCACCATATAGAGAAACTTCAAATATTTATGATGGTTCTCGTTTTACAGCAGATATGGCGATTCACAACGTAATTGGAGATAGTTTTAGAGGGGCAACTTGGGTTTCTATTCACAATGGTGGTGGCGTTGGTTGGGGCGAAGTAATAAACGGAGGATTTGGCATGCTTCTTGATGGTAGTAAAGAGGCGTCAAGACGCTTAGAATCAATGCTTTTCTGGGATGTAAACAACGGAATTTCTAGAAGAAGTTGGGCAAGAAACGAAGGAGCTATTTTTGCAATAAAAAGAGCTATGGAGACGCAACCTTTATTAAAAGTTACCATCCCTAATATAGTAGACGAAAATTTATTATAATTTCAAGTTAATTTATTTGAAGTTTTTCAAACTTAAACTTGGAATCACTAACTTTAAATAAAATTGTATTATGAAAACAATAAAATTAGTATCGCTATTATTTTTATTTGCACTTGCTTCATGTAGTTCTGTTCGTGTAAATGCTGATTATGATAAGAAAGCCAGTTTCGATTCTTATAAAACTTTTGCTTATCTAAAAAGTGGTGTCGATAAAGCTGAAATTTCAGATTTAGATAAAAAACGAATACTATACGCCATTGATGAAGTAATGCAAACTAAAGGTTTTTCAAAATCAGAAAATCCAGATGTTTTGGTTAGCATATTTACTAAAGAAAGTGAACGCGTAGATGTGTACAACAACTCAGGTTTTGGCTGGGGATACGGTTGGGGTGGTCCATTTTGGGGAATGGGTTATAGTAGTGTTTCAACAACACCTGAAGGTGTACTTTTTATTGATATAATTGATGCAAAAACAAAAGAATTAGTTTGGCAAGGTCAAGGTGCTGGATATTTAACAACTAATCCAGAAAAGAAAGATGCCCGAATTAAGGAGTTTGTATCTAAAATTTTGGAGCAATATCCTCCAAAAATACAATAACAATAAAAATCATGTTTATTTTTATCAATATTTAAAATAAAAATCAATTTTACTGATTATTTAATAAAAACAATATTTTTTTATTCATTAAACAAAAACATTAATTACATTTGTCCCTACGAATTTAAAGAAAGAATGAAAAACTTATTTATCATTATCGCTGCGATTATTATTGTGATTCCTCAATTGCAGCGGATTGGTATATAGTTATATAAAATATTTAAAAACAATAAACCTTCCGCAAACCGGAAGGTTTTTTTTTGCAATAAAACTAACTTATAGATATTATGTATTTTGATGACAAAACCATTTTGTATTTTGATGGCCAATTCACAAAAGCTGTAGAAGCCACAACTAACTTATACACACAAACCATGCACTATGGTTACGGAGTGTTTGAAGGTATAAGAGCTTATGAAACTGCAAACGGAACTAAAATTTTCAAAGCAGAAGAACATTTTGAGCGCTTAAAAAATTCGTGCGAACAAATTCACATTCCTTATAAATACAATAATGAAGAACTCATTCAAAAAACGTACGAAGTTCTAAAACTGAATAATCTCACCGACGCATATATTCGTCCATTGGTTTTCTGTAGCCCAAACATGGGAATCAGTCGTCCAAACGAAGTTTCTATTATGATTTGCGCTTGGGAATGGGGTGCATACTTGGGCGAAAAATTATTAAATCTCAGCATTTCTTCCTATTGCCGACCTCATCCTCGTTCAACAAAAGTTGAAGCTAAAGTATGCGGACATTACGTCAACTCAATTTTAGCATCAGTAGAAGCCAAAGACAAAGGTTTTGACGAAGCTTTACTTTTAGATTCTGATGGCTTCTTAGCAGAAGGTCCAGGTTCTAATCTTTTCTTCGAAAAAGATGGTAAATTATTCACACCGCAAAGAGGCAACATTCTTCCAGGAATTACTCGTGCTACTGTTATCGAACTTTGCAAAGAATTAGAAATTTCCGTCGAAGAAGGTTTATTTAAACCTGAAGATCTTCAAAATGCAGACAGCGCCTTTTTATGCGGAACAGCGGCCGAAATCATTGGTGTTTCTTCTTTAGACGGAAAAGATTTTCCAATAAAATGGGAAAACTCTTTAGGCAAAAAATTACAATTGACATATAAAAATTTAGTATTGGATAAACCACTGCTTCAAACACAATTCTAATGATTTTAAACAAACACAGTAGAATAGTAACTCAAGATCCCACGCAACCAGCCACACAAGCTATGCTGTATGGAATTGGTCTAACCGAAGAGCAATTGAATTTACCTTTTGTCGGTATTGCATCTATGGGATATGACGGAAACACCTGTAACATGCACCTTAATCATTTGGCTACTTACATCAAACAAGAAGTAAACGAAGCCGAAATGGTTGGTCTTATTTTTAACACCATAGGAATCAGCGACGGAATTACCAACGGAACTGATGGTATGCGTTATTCCTTAGTCAGCAGAGAAATTATTGCCGACAGTATAGAAAGTGTTGTTGACGGACATTATTACGATGGTGTCATTGCTATTCCGGGTTGCGACAAAAACATGCCGGGAAGCATCATTGCCATGGGACGTTTAAACCGACCTTCAATTATGGTGTATGGCGGAACTATCGCTCCGGGAAAATACCACGGAAAAGACCTAAATATTGTTTCCGCTTTTGAAGCTTTAGGCGAAAAAATAGCAGGTAAAATAACCGAAGAAGAATACAAAGGTATCATTAAAAATGCTTGTCCGGGTGCAGGTGCTTGCGGCGGAATGTACACTGCTAATACTATGGCTATTGCTATCGAAGCTTTAGGAATGAGTCTTCCCTACTCGAGCAGCAATCCAGCTGTAAGTCATGAAAAAATAGAAGAATGCAAACAAGCAGCGCATTACATGAAAATTCTTTTGGAAAAAGATATTTGCCCCAAAGACATCATGACTTTTGAAGCCTTTGAAAATGCGATTACAACTTTAATTGCTTTGGGCGGAAGTACAAATGCGGTACTGCATGTTATTGCTATGGCAAAAAGTGTGGACATCAAAATAACCTTAGAAGATTTCCAACGCATTAGCGATAAAACGCCATTGATTGCCGATTTTAAACCGGGCGGAAATTACTTAATGCAAAATCTTCATGAAAAGGGGGAGTTCCCATGGTTTTAAAGTATTTGTTATCCAAAGGAATGTTACACGGCAATTGTTTAACAGTTACCGGAAAAACATTAGCCGAGAATCTTGCAGCAATAGAAGACATCGATTTTGAAGCACAAAACATCATTAGTCCTTTAGAAAACCCAATTAAAGTAAACGGACATTTACAAATGCTATATGGTAATTTAGCAGAAAAAGGTTCGGTAGCCAAAATAACCGGAAAAGAAGGCGAATTCTTCAAAGGTCCTGCGAAAGTTTTCAATGGCGAAAAAGAACTGATAAAAGGCATAGCCGATAAAAAAATAGAAAAAGGAGATGTTGTGGTTATCCGATATGTGGGACCGAAAGGCGGTCCGGGAATGCCGGAAATGTTGAAACCTACTTCGGCTATCATAGGTGCCGGATTAGGAAAAAGCGTGGCCCTTATTACGGACGGAAGGTTTAGCGGCGGAACCCACGGATTTGTCGTCGGACACATAACACCCGAAGCGTTTGAAGGCGGAACTTTAGCTTTCGTTCAAAATGGCGACTTAATTGAAATTGATGCCGTCAACAACACTTTAACGCTTCAAGTTAGCGAATCTGAATTAGCAAAACGAAAAGAGAATTGGGTAAAACCGTCTTTAAGTGTTAACCGAGGCGTGCTGTACAAATACGCAAAAATGGTTAAAGACGCATCAGAAGGCTGTATTACTGACGAATAAAAATCTAAAGTTATGGAAACAATCAAACAACATACCAAAACAACAGAAAACCAAAAGGCTCATCAGGCTTCTGGAAGCATTGCAGTAATTGACGCACTACTTTCTGAAAACGTAGCTACCATTTTTGGCTATCCCGGTGGCGCCATTATGCCTATTTATGATGCTTTATACGATCATAGAGATAAACTTCATCACATTTTAGTTCGTCACGAACAAGGTGCTATTCACGCAGCGCAAGGTTATGCTCGAGTGAGTGGAAAAACCGGAGTTGTTTTTGCAACCAGCGGTCCAGGCGCAACTAATTTGGTTACAGGTTTAGCAGACGCCATGATCGACTCGACTCCTGTTGTGTGTATTACAGGACAAGTTTTTGCACACCTTTTAGGAACCGATGCCTTTCAGGAAACCGATATTGTAAACATTACAACACCAGTGACCAAATGGAATTATCAGGTTACGGATGCTCATGAAATTCCAGAAGTTTTGGCCAAAGCTTTCTACATCGCCAAATCAGGAAGACCTGGTCCAGTTTTAATTGATATTACCAAAAATGCTCAACTTCAATTGTTTGAATATAGCGGTTACAAATCGTGTATTCACGTTAGAAGTTACAGACCGAAACCTGTTGTTAAACCGGAATATATTCAAGCAGCTGCTGATTTAATTAATCAGGCAAAAAAACCACTTGTTGTTTTCGGTCAAGGTGTAATTTTAGGCAACGCCGAAAAAGAATTTCTTCAATTTATTGAAAAAGCCAATTTACCAACAGCTTGGACCATTATGGGAATGAGTGCTATTCCAACTAATCATCCGCTTGGTGTAGGTATGGTGGGCATGCACGGCAATTACGGCCCCAATTATTTAACTAACGAATGTGATGTTCTAATTGCTATTGGAATGCGATTTGACGACCGAGTTACCGGAAGATTGGACAAATATGCCAAGCAAGCAAAAATTGTTCACTTAGACATCGATCCGGCTGAGGTAGACAAAAACGTACTCACAACCGTTCCAGTTTGGGGCGATTGTAAAGAAACGCTTCCTCTTTTGACTGCTGTTTTAGAACCAAAAGAACACAAAACTTGGTTGCAAGAATTCCAAGACAAAATGAAACATGAAGAAGAAGTTCTGATTAGTAAAGAACGTTTTCCAGAAACCGAAGAACTAACTATGGGCGAAGTTTTATTTGAACTTAACGAATTAACGCATGGCGAAGCTGTTTTCGTTAGTGATGTAGGCCAACATCAAATGGTGGTTTGCCGCTATGCTAAACAAAATCAGACCAGAAGTAACATTACCAGTGGTGGTTTAGGAACCATGGGATTTGCTTTACCCGCAGCCATCGGAGCAAAATTTGGTGCTCCCGAAAGAACCGTTGTCGCCATTATGGGTGACGGAAGTGCGCAAATGAATATACAAGAATTGGGAACGATTATGCAATTCCAACCCAATGTAAAAATCATTATTCTGAACAATCAATTCTTAGGAATGGTACGCCAATGGCAAGAATTATTTCACGAAAGAAGATATTCATTTACGGATATTACCAGTCCCGATTTTGTTCAGGTAGCCAAAGGATATCACATCAAAGGTCAAAAAGTAGCTGAACGTTCCGAACTTAAAAAAGCTTTAACAGAAATGCTAGCTTCAAACGAATCGTATTTACTTGAAATTATGGTAGCCAAAGAAGACAACGTGTTTCCAATGGTGCCACAAGGAAAAGGAGTTTCAGAAATTGTATTAAGTAAAGACCAAATTTAAGAACTCATGAAACAGGAATATACCATAACCGCTTACACGGAAAACCAAGTGGGATTGATTAACAAAATCGCCATTATGTTTTCTCGTAGAAAAATCAGTTTGGAGAGTTTTAACACGTCTCCTAGCGAGGTTGAAAACATTTACCGATTCACAATTGTAGTTCAAGAATCAGAATCTGTTATTAAAAATTTGGTCAAACAAATTAGCAAAATAGTCGATGTTCTTAAAGTATATGTCAATACCAACGACGAAATTATTTGGCAACAAATTGCACTGTATAAAGTTCCTACCGAAATCATTATGAAAGAAGCAAAAGTGGAACGCTTATTAAGAACATACGGAGCCAATGCAGTAGTAATCCGAAACGATTATACAGTTTTTGAATCTACAGGTCAAGATGAAGAAATCAATAAATTATTATCCGAATTACACAAATACGGCTTAATCGAATTCGTCAGAAGTTCAAGAATTGCCATTATGAAAGCCAGCGAAGGAATTCATAAAAGCATTTTGGAACTCGAAAAAAATGATCCTACCAAAGATCCGATCAACAATGAGTTCTTAAGCCTAAAGAGCAAAATATTTCAAATGTAATTAACAAACCAAAAAATAAATAAATTATGGCACAAATCAATTTTGGAGGTGTAGTAGAAAATGTAGTAACTAGAGAAGAATTTCCATTAGCAAAAGCATTAGAAACCTTGAAAAACGAAACTGTAGCAGTTATCGGTTATGGTGTTCAAGGTCCAGGACAAGCGTTAAACTTAAAAGACAATGGTTTTAAAGTAATTGTAGGACAAAGAAAAGGCGGAAAAACTTGGGACAAAGCAGTAGCTGACGGTTGGGTTCCGGGCGAAACATTATTTGAAATTGAAGAAGCTTTAGAAAAAGGAACTATCATCCAATATTTATTGTCTGATGCCGGACAAATTGAACTTTGGCCAACCGTTAAAAAATATTTAACTCCAGGCAAAACGTTATATTTCTCTCACGGTTTTGGTATCACGTACAAAGAAAAAACAGGAATCATCCCTCCTGCTGACGTTGACGTTATCTTGGTAGCTCCAAAAGGTTCAGGAACTTCATTGAGACGATTATTTTTAGAAGGAAAAGGATTGAATTCGTCTTTTGCAATTGAACAAGACGCAACCGGAACAGCACGCGAAAAAGTAATTGCTTTAGGAATTGGTGTAGGTTCTGGGTATTTGTTTGAAACTAATTTTTACAAAGAAGTAACTTCCGATTTAACCGGAGAACGTGGTACATTAATGGGGGCTATCCAAGGAATTTTTGCTGCCCAATACGAAGTATTACGCGAAAACGGTCACACACCATCTGAAGCTTTCAACGAAACCGTGGAAGAATTAACGCAAAGTTTAATGCCCTTAGTTGCTGAAAACGGTATGGATTGGATGTATGCCAATTGTTCGACTACTGCGCAAAGAGGTGCATTAGATTGGTGGAAACCATTCAAAGAAGCGACTAAACCTGTTTTTGAACAATTATACAGCGAAGTAAAAGCCGGAAACGAAGCTCAAAAATCTATTGATTCGAACAGTAAACCGGATTACCGTGAAAAATTAGAAGCCGAATTAAAAGAATTAAGAGAAAGTGAAATGTGGCAAGCCGGCGCAACGGTTCGTCAATTGAGACCCAAAAATTAACAAAATGAACTTATACAATGAAATTCTAAAAGCCAAAGAACAACTTAAAGATGTGGTACCGTCGACACCTTTGAGTGAAAACATGAATTTATCAGAAGAATTTCAGGCTAAAATTTTATTAAAAAGAGAAGATTTACAAATTGTGCGCTCCTATAAAATCAGAGGAGCGTACAATAAAATCAAATCGCTTACTAAAGCGGAAAAACAAAATGGAATTGTGTGTGCCAGTGCAGGAAATCACGCGCAAGGTGTGGCTTATTCGTGCAACTTATTGAAAATTGAAGGTCGCATTTACATGCCTAAAACCACTCCAAAACAGAAGATTAAACAAGTACAGTTATTTGGAAAATCTTTTGTGGAAATCATTTTAACAGGCGACACTTTTGACGATGCGTATGCAAGTGCCAAAAAAGACGCCGAAGAAAATCGCAAAACATTTATCCATCCGTTTGATGATGAAAAAGTAATTGCCGGACAAGGAACTGTGGCCATAGAAGTTTTGGAACAATGCAAAGAACCTATTGATTATGTTTTTGTGCCAATTGGCGGCGGCGGGTTGCTTTCGGGCGTGTCAACCTATTTAAAAACGGTTAGCCCTAATACTAAAATTATTGGCGTAGAACCACTTGGCGCTCCTTCAATGAAAACTGCTTTAGAAAAAGGCGAAAATATAGCTTTGGAAAGCATCGATAAGTTTGTAGATGGTGCAGCTGTAAAACAAGTGGGAAACTTAACTTACAACATCAGCAAAAATTTGGTTGACGATATCATTTTGGTTCCCGAAGGAAAAGTGTGTTCTACCATTTTGCGTTTATACAACGAAGAAGCAATGGTTGTAGAACCTGCCGGCGCTTTGTCTATTGCTGCATTGGATTTTTACAAAGATCAAATTCAAGGAAAAAATGTTGTTTGCATTGTTAGCGGAAGTAACAATGATATTTTACGAACCGAAGAAATCAAAGAGCGTTCGCTTTTATACGAAGGATTGAAACATTATTTCATGATTCAGTTTCCGCAGCGTCCGGGTGCTTTAAAAGAGTTTGTCAACGAAGTTTTAGGCGAAGAAGACGATATTACTTATTTTCAGTTTGCTCAAAAAAACAACCGCGAAACCGGACCTGTAATTGTAGGATTGGAAATTAAAAAACAAGAAGATGTAGTTCCGTTAAAAGAGCGAATGCTTCAAAAAGGCTATCAATATCGCTATTTGAATGAAAAAGAAGATTTGTTTACCCAATTGATACGTTAAACTTGAAGAGGCTTTTGAGCCTCTTTTTTTTTGAACGTTAACTAATTTTTTAAAACTTTATACCTTTCTACGTTGTAACTTTGCACACTAATAAAGAAATTTCGGATGAAATCATCTAAAGAAAAAATTGTGAAAATTGTAAAAATTGCAGCTATTAGTATTTTATTATTAATAGCTTTTACTTTATCACTTCCATTTATTTTTACTGATACTATTACTCAAAAAGTGAAAGCAACAGCTAACACTCATCTAGATGGTGAACTCAATTTCAAAGAAACTAACTTGTCTTTTTTCAAGCATTTTCCTTCTTTAACGCTAACGTTAAACGAATTAAATTTAAATGGATCTGCTCCTTACAAAAAAGAATCTTTGATTAATGCGAAAGAAGTTTCTTTAGGAATCAATGTCTTCAGTTTAATTTTTGGAAGTGAAACCGAAATTGACGAAATTTATTTGGACAACGCAAAAATCAACATTCAAGTCAATCGTTTTGGTGAAGCGAATTACAATGTGTACAAATTGAATGGTGATACGACGAAAACATCATCAAATGAAAGCCAATTAAAGTTAGAACGAATCATCATAAACAACAGCGAATTGGTATATTTTGACCGTTCGGCTAAAATTGAAATTAAATTAAAAGGTCTGAATTATAGAGGAACCGGAGATTTACAAAATTCAAATTTCGATTTAAAAACCAGAGCTCAAATTGACCAACTTTCATTGACATATGATAAAAACGAATATCTGAAAGACAAAAAAGTTAAAGCCGATTTAATTACTAAAATCAACACCAATTCCCTTTCGTTTATTTTCGAAAAAAATGATTTGATCATCAATAAATTACCGATAGAATTCAGTGGATTTTTCGACTTTATTGCCAACGGTTACAAAATGGATTTCAAAGTCAAAACCACAAATAGTAATTTAGAAGATGTTTTTTCGGCTTTACCACCCGAATTTGGAAATTGGGTTAAAGACACCAAAACTAAAGGAAAAACAGATGCTTCTTTTAATTTAACTGGCGATTATATTGTTTCTGAAAACAAACAACCCGAAGTCAATTTTGCTATTAAAGTTCGTGATGGTTATGTAAAGCATAAAAATGCACCGTTTCCTATTGAAAATTTGTATTTGAATTTGGAAACCAAATTACCGAATCTAGACGTTACCCAACTACAAGTTAAATTAGATTCGCTCTATTTTGATGTTAACAAAAACAACCTGAGTGCTATTTTAAAATCGACTGGTTTTGGCGATGTCATGCAAGTAGACACTAAAATTAAATCGAATTTAGATTTAGGATTTGTTTCTTCTGCTTTGCAAATTCCGAACTTTGAATTGGGTGGGAAATTAAATGCCGATGTAGTGGCCAACGGAACTTACGACACTAAAAAGCGACTATTTCCAAAGGCTAAAGGAACTTTTAATTGGGAAAACGGAACTATCAAAACGGCTTATTACCCAAATCCTATACAAAATATTCAGCTTGATGCTAAATTAGATAACCCTAGTGGTTATTTTAAAGACGCTTCTCTAGACATTACAAAAGGTCATTTTACTTTTGAAAACGAACCGTTTCAATTGGCTGCTCATTTCCAAAACTTTGATGACGTTGCGTATAACATTGTAGCAAATGGAACGTTGAATGTAGGCAAAATTTATCAAGTTTTTAAAATAGATGGAATCGATGTCAACGGAAAAGTTTCGGCTAATGTTCATTTGAAAGGAAAAGAAAGCGACGCAACCAGCGGAAATTATGCCAACTTAAATAACAGCGGAACGATTTCGGTTCAAAAAATAGCGACTAAAACTTCGTTTTTCCCTTTGCCATTTGTTATTGAAAACGGAACTTTCACTTTTCATCAAGATCATTTAAATTTTGAGAATTTCGTTGGAAAATATGGAACTTCAGACATTAACATGAATGGATATTTCCAAAATGCTATCAACTTTTTCTTAGCCGATAAAGAAATCTTAAAAGGAAATTTCAAACTGAATTCGTCTTTATTAAACACTAACGAATTCTTTTTCACGAAAGAAGTTCAAGTTGAAAAAGAAACCGGGAAAACGGTAGAAAACACAATTCACCAAGTAATGGAAGTACCTACAAATCTTGATTTAGGATTTGATTTGGATGCCCAAAAATTGGTTTACGAAGATATTAATGTGAAAAATATTTCCGGTAGAGTTACCATTGAAAACGGAAAAATTTCATTGACTAATGGGAAACTCAACATTATTGATGCCAGCGCTTTAATGAATGGTTCATATGAAAATATGGGTACGCAAAAAGCGAATTTCAATTTCAAAATGAAAGCTGCCGAATTTGACATTAAACGAGCGTACAACGAAATCAAAATGTTCCGTGAACTAGCTTCTAGTGCCGAAAATGCTGAAGGAATTATCGGAATGGATTACGACATTAAAGGTGTTTTGAACAACAAAATGGAACCTATTATGCCTTCGTTAGAAGGTGGCGGAACGATTTCGGTAAAAAAAGTAAAAATGAACAACTTTAAATTAATGAATGTTGTTTCAGAAAAAACAGATTTTGACAACTTAAAAGATCCAGATTTGTCGGAAATTACTATAAAATCAAACATAAAAAACAACATCATCAATATCGAGCGTTTTAAAGCAAAAGTGTCATTATTCCGTTTACGCTTTGAAGGACAATCTAGTTTTGATGGTAACTTGAATTTAAAAATGCGTGTAGGTTTACCGCCTTTAGGAATTATTGGAATTCCAATTAAAGTAACCGGAACTCAAGATGAGCCCAAAATTCAATTAGGTAAAAAATCTGAAGATTTGGAAGAAACGGTGTATGACGAAAATGCAACACCAACTGATTCTATTTCAACACAAACAATTGATTCAACTTCGGTAACAAAACCTATAATAAAAGATACTATTAGCGCATCGATTCCTGAAAATAAAGAAATTATTTCAGATAGTATTACACCAGCACCAGCAATTGAAGTAAAAAAAGATAGTATTCGTTAAGAAGATCATGGTATGGATTCAAAAGGTTTCAAAATAATATTTTGGAACCTTTTTTTTCGGCACTACGTAATTTGAATATTTAAAAAATAGAAAACGAATCTAAATAAATTATCACCTATTTTATTTTTATTGAACATTTCATAAGAAAAAACAAAATACACATTTTTTTTTAACAAATACATAAAAACTGTTTAGAATTACTGAAAAAACTATAATACCTAATTAAAATCACGAGTTAATTTTGTAGTTTTACAAAAGCAAACACAACCAAAAATTATAATTATGTCTTTTGAAAGTAATCCTTTGATTGACAGGCTACCTGCTCATCTTAAACAGTTTATAAAACCTCAAAATTACGAGGAATACACCCCAATAAATCAAGCGGTTTGGCGCTATGTAATGCGTAAAAATGTGGACTATTTGTCTAAAGTAGCTCATGAATCGTATTTAGAAGGATTGAAAAAAACAGGAATCGATATTGAATCTATTCCTAGTATGTATGGCATGAACCGAATTTTGAAAGAAATTGGTTGGGCAGCAGTTGCTGTAGATGGTTTTATTCCGCCAAATGCTTTTATGGAATTTCAAGCCTATAATGTGTTAGTAATTGCTTCTGATATTCGTCAATTAGAACATATTGAATATACACCTGCACCTGATATTATTCATGAAGGTGCTGGCCACGCTCCTATTATTGCCAATCCCGAATATGCTGAATATTTGCGTCGTTTTGGTGAAATTGGCTGTAAAGCAATTTCATCAGCTCGTGATTATGAATTATATGAAGCCATCCGTTTATTATCTATCTTAAAAGAAGCTGAAGACACTCCTGATGCAGAAATTAAAGCAGCTGAAAATCAAGTAGATTTTCTTCAAAATAATATGGGAACTCCTTCTGAAATGGCTCGCATTAGAAACCTACATTGGTGGACTGTAGAATATGGCTTAATTGGAACCGTAGAAGAACCTAAAATTTATGGAGCTGGACTTTTATCATCAATTGGTGAAAGTGAATGGTGTATGACTGATAAAGTTAAAAAATTACCTTACGATATAACGGCAGCAGATGTTAGTTTTGACATTACAAAACCGCAACCTCAACTTTTTGTAACTCCTGATTTTGCTCATTTAAGCATGGTTTTGGAAGAGTTTGCAAATAGAATGGCTTTACGTACTGGTGGATTATCTGGAATTAAAAAATTAATCGATTCTAAAGCGCTTGGAACTATAGAACTAAGTACAGGATTACAAATTTCAGGAGTTTTCACTAATGTAATAGAAAATGAGAGCAAACCTGTTTATGTTCAATGCAGTGGAAAAACAGCACTAGCTTATCGCGAAAAAGAATTAGTGGGACACGGAACTGAATATCATGCTGAAGGATTTGGATCTCCAATTGGTAAACTAAAAGGAATTAATCTGGCAATTGAAGATATGAGTCCGCGCGATTTAAGTGCTTATGACATCTATGAGGGAGAACAAGTTACTTTAGAATTTGAAGGCGATATAAAGGTTACAGGCGAAATTATTACTGGAACTAGAAATATTCAAGGAAAAATTCTAATTATCAAGTTTAAAAATTGTACTGTTACACATGGCAATACCATTTTATTTCAACCAGAATGGGGAATTTATGATATGGCTGTTGGTAAAGATGTAGTTTCAGCATTTTCAGGACCTGCAGATGTGAATAGCTTTGATATGATTAATCATGTACCCTCTTCTCAAACTATAAAACAAAAAAAATCGGCAGAAAGAGAAGAACTAGAAACTTTATACCGAAATGTTCGTTTAATTAGAGAAAACAAACCGGCTGAAATTACTTTAAAAGAAGCTTTTGGTGCTGTTAGTGGCAATCATCCAAATGATTGGTTACTAACAGTTGAAATAGCAGAATTAGCTAACTTACAAGGTAACGAGGAATTATTAGAAAAATCGTTATTACATTTAGAAAATCTAAAATCGAAACGTCCGGAAGTTGTACACTTAATCACGAATGGAATTGAATTAATTATGCGTGAAAATGAAGCTGTTTAATTAGGTAACTTTTGTTACTTACAATACTAATTAACCACGCTAAATTTGTATAAAAATTATAAACTATGGGAATTTTAGATGTATTAGGTTTTGGAAACAAATCGAATGAAGTACAAGAATATGTTGCAAAAGGAGCAGTAATTCTAGATGTAAGAACTCCAGAAGAATTTGCAGAAGGACATATTCCTGGCTCAAAAAATATTGCTTTACAAGTTTTAAATGGTAGAGTTTCAGAAATAAAAAAATGGAATAAACCAGTTATTGCTTGTTGCAGAAGTGGAATGAGAAGCGCTCAAGCAACTTCTATATTAAAGCAAAATGGTATTGATTGTATTAATGGTGGCGGTTGGACATCACTTTCAAATAAACTTTAAACCAAAACAAAAAACGCTGATTGTGAATCAGCGTTTTTTATTTCTTATAATTTCTTAGTAAATTCAGTATCACTTTCTATCGTATTTCCATTATACTTAAGTTTCCAACCCATTGTATTCGTTAAAACTAATATCTTTGAAAGTTCAGACAGAAAACGATTTTCAGCATTTGTTTTTAAAGTCGATTTTTCCACTTTTGCTTTAATTACTTCTTTTACTTTTTTTTGAATTTTATTGTAATCAGCAGCTCCAAAAGGATTAAATCTACTTTGATTGACATCGTAAAAATTCAAATCTTGATTGATTTTCAGTTCGGGTTCGGGTAAATTGGTAATGGTAATTGTTTTATTTACTTCGTCTATTTTATATTCGAGTTGGCGCATATCGTAAGTTATAAAAACGTCTGCATTTGCTACAATGAGTGCTTTTTTCTCGAACGAAATAAGATCGAGTAAATATTTTTGTTGGTCTTTATAGGTTAAAACCTCAGCATAATGGCCTTCAGTTACAATTGACTTACTTACATTTTTAATTTGTTTTTCAATTAAACTCGAATTAAACTCAATGTTTTCTTGTTTATTCTTTGAGAAATATTGGTAACCAAAATAAAGTAAAACGCCAATTATGATGATATACACCATTTTACCAGATCTAAAAATAGCTTGAAAAATGGGAACTAAAATATTTTTAATTTGAGTTTCGTTTGAAGAACTGCGTGCCATGCTTAAAAAATTACAACACGAAGATATGAAAAGTTAAATCAAATTATTTTTTTAGCTTTTTGAATAGCCTCTAATTTAGAGTGCACCTGAAGTTTGCTGTAAATATTTTCGATATGTTTTCGAACTGTTGAGGGCGATAAAAATAGATTTTCGGCAATAATGGTATAACTTAATCCTTTACTTAGTTGTTCTAATACATCTATTTCTCTAGCCGAAAGTTTTATTTCTTCGGTTTCATTTGTGTTTTCTTCGGATTGAAACGGATTTCGTAATAATTTTAATGTTTTCATGGCAATTGATGGCGTCATAGCTGCACCACCGCTTAATGTTTCTTGAATTCCTTGATATAAGGAATTAGGATCTACATCTTTTAATAAATAGCCGTCGGCTCCCGCTTTAATGGCATTAAAAATATTTTCATCGTTATCGAAAACCGTTAGCATAATAATCTTGATTTGTGGATAACGTTGTTTGATTTCTAAAGTTGCATCAATTCCGTTCATTATGGGCATTTCAATATCCATTAGAATAATGTCAAGATTTTTATCTTGTTCTAATTTTTGAAGCATTTCTTTTCCGTTATTGGCTGCATATTTAAACACAACATCTTCAAAAAAAGACAACTTTTCTTTTATAGCATTAATTAAAAAACTATTATCATCTACAATCGCTATTTTTTTTGGATTACTCATTATTCTTCGGTTACCATTTTTAAAAATTGAATTACTTTTTCTTCTTCTAACCTTTTATCTTCATTTTTTTTATAATCTTTCATAAAAAAGTCGACTGCTTTTTGAAACATTCTTTCATCATTTTTAATTTGAGAAAGAAATATATCAACAATTGTTCGTATTAAAATTAAAACAATCGCTACAGCCAATCCGCCATTTCCAAATATGATAAAAAATCCCGGAACAATAGCTACAAACTGCTGAATAATAATTCGCACATACGGTTGAAACATATATAAACCAATTTCAACATTTTGATAGCGTTGATTATTATAAAAATTAAACCAAAATTTAAAGATATGAGAAAACAACATTAAAACCAAAGCAACTTGAATGCCTTCGAATTGCAAAACAGTTATAATATTTGAAAGTCCAAAACTATCTGAAATTCTGTCATCACCCATTGATAAAAACACAAAAAGAAAGTCGTTTGAATGAATACAAAAAATCCATAATGCACTAAAAAAAACAATGTTAATCCAACTCCTTTAGCTTTATCATTTTTCATGTAATTTGAACCAAATGTTATAGTTAACATCTTTATTGCATGAAAAATTCCAATTATAATTGTTTCTAAAGCGTAAACAATTACAAATTCTGTTGCACTTAACCGACCAATTACAATTAAAGCAATGTAAAATAAAGCTGTTAGCCAAACATTTTTGTTATCTAAAGTAAATAAGTCTTTTAATTTCATTTTATAACTCAATAATTACAAACTCTACTCTTCTATTTTGTTGTTTTCCTTCTTCGGTTTCGTTTGTAGCAATAAATTTAGTTTCTCCGTAACCTTTTGAAGTTAAACGTTCTTTTCCTATTCCTTTTGTTACTAAATATTGCATTACGGCATTAGCTCTATTATTAGAAAGTGTCATGTTATTAGCATCGGAACCCACTGTATCAGTATGACCTGCAATTTCAATTTTAAGTTTTTGATTTTCTTTTAAAACGTTATACAATCGATCTAACTCGGCATTTGATTCTGGCAACAAATCATATTTTCCGGAGCCGAAGAAAATATTGTTTAAGCGAATAGTTTGTCCTTTTTCAATTGGATTTAAATACAAATCAACTACTATTTCCTTATAATCTGTTAAAGATGAGACATCTACATTTTCAGTTACTGCGTAATAGCCTTCTTTTTGAGCCATAAAACTGTAACGTTGACCGTAAGGCAATACTATACTATAAGCACCCGTAGTAGGATCTGAAATTGCAGTTCCTAACTCTTTATTGGTTAACAAATTATTATAAACGATTGGCGCCGATAATACTTTTTTAGTTTTACTATCGAAAACTTTCCCTTTAATTAAAACTACAGGATCTTGTTTTACGGTATTATCAATTTCCCAAATATCCATTTCTTTTCCAATATATGCCTTGTCTCCTTTTGCTGATAAAAAAATACTTAGTTCCGTTTTGTCAGAATTTATAACATTACCTAGATTTTTAGGTTTTGACCAATTTTGCCAAGTATCGTCTAAGCGTTTAGAAACAAACAAATCATAATCACCATAACCGGGATGCCCCTTTGAAGCAAAATAAAGTGTTTTACCATCTGATGCTAGAAACGGATTGGTTTCGTCTTCAAAAGAGTTTACAGTATTTCCTAAGTTTTTTGGTTTAGACCAAATACCTTCTTCATTTAAAAAACTTACGTATAAATCTTTTTTCCCTTCTCCTTGATCTGTACGTTCAACTGACATTATTAAATATTTGTTGTCATTTGCCAAAAAACAACCTAAATGCTTGTTTACATTTTGATAATTTTGAATTTCAACATCTTTAGGAATTTCCCATCCATTTTCTGTTCTATTTGATATAGACAATCCATTCCCTTTTGAACTAACACCATCAGAACTATATTTATTTCCTAAAAGTAGTGTGTTATTATCTGGAGAAACTGAAATAACAAAGTTATAATCCTTATTATTTAATGGTCTTCCTATATTTTCTGCGGGTTTCCAATTTCCATTTTTATCTTTCTCAGAATACCAAATATCATCTTTGTTCGTTTCAATATTTAATTCACAATCTTTTCTGACAAAATAAAGTACTTTACCATCTGCTGAAATTACTGGATTAGTTTCTTCAAACTTTTCAGTTGAAATTGTAATTGGCAATTTTTTCATTTTTAAATTTGGGTTGAAAGAATCGACTACATCTAATGAAAACGGGTATTCTTTAACTGTAAACTCATCTACAGCAATTTTCATATTCGCATCTAAAATAAATCCAACTTTTGAGCCATAATAACGATTCCATTGTTCCTGATACACAAGGGTTTTATTAACAAAAATTTTTAAAATATTTGCTCTTTTTTGAACTAAAATAATATTTGATTTTTTCTTTTTATTTATTTCCTTTAGTTCTTTCCAATCAACATATTTATTAATTACTGCCCCTCCAAAACTCATTTCATATAGTTGAACTTTTTGTTCGTTATTAAAATTAACAACATCATAGTATTTATGATTATTGTAGCATGACCACACTAAACCAAATGAAGATTTATCATTTTTTGTACCTAATAGCGTTATTGTGGCTTCTACATCAAAATCGACTTCATCTGGTGTTTCTATAATTTTTTTTAATAACCATTTCGTTTTGGTTTCACTGTTATTCTCTATTATAAGTTTACCATTTTTTACATACGCCGAAAAATCTTCTTCCTTTAAACTCCAATTGTTATTATCATTATCAAAAGTATCGTGATGAATTGTTTTTTGAGCCGACAAAGTGTTGACCAATACTACCAATAAGAAAAGTAATTTTAACTTTTGCATAATTCTATGTTTAGAAAACAAAAATGCACTAATGTTAACTCTAAATCAATACGACAAATGCCCTATTTTAATATACCAAAGAAACGGTAGTTCCCGATGAATTAGAATCAATTTTTAATTCACAATTACTTTCTAACGCTCGCTTTTTAATAGAATTTAATCCATTACCGAATGAGCTATTTTCAATATCAAAACCATTTCCGTTATCTTTGACAATTACTTCAATTTGTTGATTTACTTTGCTCACAACGACTTCAATTTTTGTAGCTTTTGCATGTTTAATTGCATTGTTTACACTTTCTTGAATGATGCGGTAAATATTCATACCGTCTTTTGAGTTGAATGAAGTTTCTTTTGGTAAATGACACGTAAATTCGAACGAAATTCCTTGTAGAGAAACTTTTGCTTGTTCGATAAAATTAGAAATTCGGGTTTTGAAATCTTCTACTAGAATTTCATCTTTATTCATCGCCCAAATGGTATCGCGTAGTTCGGTTATGGTTTCTTTGGTAAACTGACTAATGTTAGATAATTTTTGAACTACTTTTTCTTCGCCATTGGTTAAAAACATTTTTAAACTATCAATAGATGAAATAATAAAAGTTAATTGAGCCCCAACATTATCGTGCAAATCTCTTGAAATGGCCAAACGTTGTTCTTGTAATCTATTATTACTTTCAATTTTCAATAAGGCTTCCGAAAGTTCTTTCTCTTTTTGTAACTGCTTGTTTTTAAACTTTTGTTGGCTTAAAAACAACCACGATATTAATAAAATATTCAAAATTACAAAACCTGATATCAACAATAAATTATTCTTATTTTTTATGCGAAGTTCTCGTTCGGCAACCTTAACTTTTTCTTGGGCCAAATCTTTTTCTTTTTTTTCCGTTTCGTATTTCACTTCAAGTTCTTGAAACGATTTAGCACTTTCTTCTTTAAATTTTTCGGTAGTTTTTTTATAGAATTCTGCATTATAAAACGATCCTTTTTCGATATTGCCAATCAAATAATACGCTTCGGCTAACGATTTGTAAACCTCAACTTCATATTCTTTGTTTTCGCTTGAAAGTTCTAGTTCACTTAAACACAATTCACCATATCGAATCGCTTCTTTGGGTTGTTTTATATTTACATAAACAGCAGCCAAATTACTATACAAATGAACTTTTTCTTTGGAATTAAGTGGTATTTCTTTTGGGCGATGTAACGATTGTAAAAATAAATCGAGAGCTTTTTTATAATTTCCCTCTTTATATTCAATGGAAGCCAAACCTTCTATTGCGATATAATATTCATTACCTGGATTGATTTGATTAGCCAGAACAATTGATTCTTCGAAAGATGCTTTTGCTTTTTGCATTTGGTCTAACTCCTTGTAGCAAATTCCTAAATTATTGTAGCTATGAATTTGAGCCGAAATATACTTTCTTTTCTTGCGTAATTCCAAGGCTTTTAAATGATAGGTTATAGCTTTATCAAACAGATGCATTTCTTGATAAATGAGACCAATATTATTGTAGTTTGCATCTAAATTTCCCTTTTTTTCTTCGGGAATTTTTTGGTTCACTTTTATCGATTCGAAGTAATATTGAAGTGCTTTTTCGAAGTTACCTTGGTTCCAATTATACATTCCAAGATTAGTGAGCGTATGTTCTTCGTGCACTAAAAAATGATGTTTTTTACTGTATTCCAGAGATTTTTCAAAAAAGTATTTAGCAGAATCCGAATTTCCGTTTACATCATAATAAATTCCTTTAATTCCTAATAGCGAATTATAGCCGAATTTTTCATTTGAAGCGAGTGCAACTTTTTCTGAGATATCGATTAACTCTTTAGCTTTATTTTTATCGCTAAACAAATACTTCCAAACTAATTGATTATAAACTGCAACTTTTGTAGAGTCGTTTTTGGTTGTTTTTATAATTTGATACAAACTATCAATTTTAGCTTGTTGCGAAAAACTAAAAGTAAAGCAAAATAATGCTAAAGTTAAAAACCGAAACCTCATCGCTGTAATTCTTAAAATAATGTTAAACGAGGTTAAAGTAGTTATTTTTCTGCAATAAATCAATTTGAAAATTTATTTTTATAACAGTTGCTTCTTTAAGTCAAGTGAAACAGTTGTTCCTTGATGATTGGAAATCATTTCAAGATTTCCGTTTAATTCAGAAGCTCGTTTTTGAATTGAATTTAAACCATTTCCTTTTTCTACTTCTTGAATATTAAAACCGCTGCCGTTATCTGTTATTTCGACTAAAATTCTTTTATTAACTTCTTGAATTGAAACTTCAATTTTAGAAGCATTTCCATGTTTTATTGCATTATTTACACTTTCTTGAATGATGCGGTAAATATTCATTCCGTCACGTGACGAAAACGGTTTTAAGTCGGTTGAATTTAAATTACTTATAAAATTAAATTGGGTTCCTGTTAATGAAATTTTAGCATTTTCAATAAAATTTGAAATGCGAGTTTCTAAATCTTCAACCGTAATTTCTTCTTTATTCATGGCCCAAATGGTATCGCGAAGTTCTACAATAGTTTCGCGTGTAAACGAACTTATTTTGGTTAACTTCTCATCCACTTTTGGATTTTGATTTCCCAGCGCAAATTTTAAATTATCGATAGATGAAATAATAAATGTGAGTTGGGAACCAATGTTATCATGCAAATCTCTGGAAATTTGCAAACGTTGTTCTTGAAGTTTATTTTGGGTTTCAATTTTCAATAAAGCGTCTTGCAACTCGCGTTCTTTTATGAGTTGAAGGGTTTTCATTTTTTGTTTGCTATAAAGAAAATAACCTAGAAGTACACTTAATAATAACAACGAAATGACACTAATTATAATGGTGTTTTTCTCGGCTATTTTGGCTTTTTGGACTAAAATTTCTCTTTCTTTTTTCTCGGTTTGATATTTAACTTCTGTTTCATGAAGAACATTTAAATTATTTCTATTGAGAATACTATCATTTACTTTTATATATTCTTTATAATATTTACTTGCTTTTTTATAATCTTCTATACTTTCATTATAAGCTATATAATTATTAAGACTAGTTAATAAATCTTCAGAAACTTTATACTTGGTTGCGTAAAAATAAGCGCTATCAATATATTTTATTGCTTGTGAAGATTCTTTAAAATCTAAAAATACCTGAGCAATATTATTGTATGTTGAAGCAACTCCTCCATAATTTTTTATTTCTTTTTCAACATCTATTACCTTTAAAAAGCTTTCTAAAGCTTTATCTAAATCCCCTTTGTAATAATAAATACCACCAACGTTATTTAAAGATTCTGAAATTCCTTTTTTATCATTAAGAGATTCTTCAATTTTTAGAGATTTATTGAAATAATTCAATGCTAAATCTAAACTATCTTGATTAGCTGAGGCAATTGCATAGTTATTGTATGACTCTGAAATTCCTTTTAAATATTTAATCTTATCAAATTTCTGTATTGCTTTTAAATTGTATTCTTTTGCTCTTTCATATAGTTCCATTGATGTATACACCATTCCTATATTATTACAAACTGTTCCATACTCTTTTTCATTACTATTTTTCTCATAAATAGACAACGCTTTTAAATAAAATTTAATTGATTCTTCATACAAACCTAAGGATCTATTACATGCTCCAATGTTATTATATGCAGAAGATAAAATTTTTAAATCTTTGGTTTGTAAAGATTTTAATGAAAATTTTTTAGCCTTTTCAAAATCATTTAAAAAACGATAAACAATACCAAAATTATTATTAGTTAGTTCATAATCAATTTTACTATTACTTTTAGACAATGCTTCCTCAAGTAATTCAATTGCTTTCTCTGAATTTTCTCTGTAAACATTAATTGCATTATCATTTAATTTTTGCACTTTGCTACTTTGAGAATTCATTTGAAAACCAAGCAAAAGAAAAAACACTACTAAATATTTCATTATAAAAATTATTAAGTACAAATTTTTTTAAATTATAGTACAAAAAAAATACGGCAGTTGCCGTATTTTAATCTTATCGTCCATTGTAAAGAAATGGCGCCCAAAACTGTGGATGTTTAAATTCTGATCCAAAATCTCCTTTTATAAACGATCGTTTAATTTGATTTAAAGTTTCGGTAGTATTACCATTTTGTTGCACTACTTTTTTAAACAAATTTTGCATGGTTAAAGCTGTTCCGGCATCGCTTACTGGCCATAAAGACAACATTGTTGCATTTGAGCCTGCTACTAAAAACGCCGAATTTAATCCGTTTATTCCTTCTCCTCCATATAATTTACCGATTCCGGTATCGCAAGCACTTAAAATGACCAAATCCGTATTTAAACTTAAAATTGAAATTTCCGGCACTAATAAAAAAGTGTCTTCATTTCCATCACCT